>CAIWHP010000124.1 GCA_903912445.1 uncultured Lentisphaerota bacterium | reverse complement strand
GGCTCGAAGCCGAACTCGCGGAACTCGAAGCCTCGTCGCCGCCACCACTCATTGTCGACGCCAAGCTACGATCGGATGCGATCGATGATGGTGCATTTCTTATGCGGCACGGCTTCCGCAAAGTCTGCACGCAGATCGAACTTGACCATCCCTTGCGCGACGTGATCAACTGCCCCACCGATACCGAAATAAAACAGTCGGTCGACATGCCGCCGGCTGTCATTCATGCTCATGCCGCGCATTTTCGCTTCGATAGATTTTCGCTTGACATCGCCCTGGCACGGGAGGGCCATGACTGGTTGTACGAGAACTGGATTCGAAATTCCCTCGAGAAACGAACACATTCGATCGTAGTTCGCGGGCAAAATTTCGTCACCTACCGCGATGACGGTGCGCAAGTGAAAATTGATCTCCTTTCTGTGCTGGACAAAGGGCAAGGAATTGGGACTGACTTGGTCTATACGCTTTTGCATGACGCGCGGGAGCGGGGCAAGTCGCGAGTTAAAGTTGTCACCGAGTGTGAAAACATGCCGGCGGTGTTTCTGTATATGAAAACGGGATTCGTTCCGTCGGCCTTTTATTCAGTGTTTCATTTGGTGCGCTCATGATTGTCGCTTATGCTCGTTGTGCGCATCATTGCCAGCAATGGATATCGAAAATGGACGTCCGCGAATCGTCTATCAAGAGCTGTCTGTGGAGCGCTTGATAAAGGTGAGTTGGCGAGCGCCGGATGCGGTTTCTGCCAGGAAATGTCCATCGCTCCCGCACTTCGAGACCCTGCCGAATAGGCGCGAATCTTGGTACTGCAGCTGGCCCGTGGCCAGGATCTGAAGTTAAAAGTTGATGCCAGTCATAGAGGTTTCTGACGTCCACAACAAGGCGGACTTCTGGTTGTCGCCACAAGTCCTTCAGGCGTTGTGGACATCAGAGGACGCACACTTCTGGCCCGCCGCCCGAAATAGCTGGATCGCTACGTTGCTTGCGATGTACGGCGAGCCCCCGCCGAGGCGAGTTCTAGAAGTGGGTTGTGGGAGCGGGAACGTCGTCCGCAAGCTAACGGAGATCGGTTACAAGGTGACTGGGGTCGACACCGACCGCCGGCTGATCGAGAAGGCGCAGGAACGGTGCGGGTCCGCGACATTGGTTATCGGCGACGTTGCCCGACTTCCACCTGCCTTGCAGGGGCCGTACGATGTAATCGGATTTTTCGATGTGCTCGAGCACTTAGACAGGCCGGAGGATTTGATCCGAGCCGCTCTGCAGTGGGCAAAACCTGGAACTCTGATCATTGCAACGGTACCGGCGTTACGATCTTTGCACTCTGTCATCGACGAGTTATCAGGGCACAAACGGCGCTATGAACTCGGCGAACTCGCCCGTACTTTCGTCGATGTTGGGCTCTCAGGTGTCGCGGAACATGGAATATTTAGATCGAGCCTCGCACTTCTCAAGCTGCATCGTATGCGGGCGCCGCGGGGAACGAGGTCGGAACAATTGACATTGGACGAGGTGGACCAACTCATGATTGAGAATCTGAGAGTACCCCCCGGCCCCATAAACGCATTCATGAAATTGGCCTGTTACATCGAGCGGCGCTTTGGGCTTTGGGTCTCGCGCGACAAGACCGGCGGCAGTCTGGTGGCAATTGGCCGATGGTCCAAACCATAAACTTCGACGTGCGCACGCTTTTTCAGAGATCTCCGTTTTAGGACAAATTTCGCTACACGCTGCGTCTGCACCAGGGCATACAGTGCGCGCGAGATCAATAGGGTCTGTGGCATTCGGAAGGCATCCATAGAGGTGTGTCGTTAGGGAAATAGTGCAACAGAAGAAAATCATGTTGGTATTAGGCACCCGGCCAGAGGCCATCAAGATGGCACCGCTGTACCATGCGCTCAAAGCGCTGCCGGATGAATTTGAGACTCAATTGTGCGTGACGGCCCAGCACCGGCATATGCTGGACCAGGTGCTCAAAGTCTTTCAAATCACGCCAGACATTGACCTGAACTTGATGAAGCCGGGACAGGACTTGTTTGACGTGACCGCTGAGGTGCTGCTGGGCATGCGGGACGTATTGCGCCAATACAAGCCTGACGCGCTGTTGGTGCATGGCGATACCTCCACCAGTTTAGGGGCGGCGATGGCGGGTTTCTACCTGGGCGTTCCGGTGGGCCATGTGGAGGCCGGTTTGCGCACGCATGACCTAGGGGCACCGTTCCCCGAAGAGTTCAACCGTCAGGTCACAAGCAAGGTAACGCGATGGCATTTCGCCCCGACTCAAGTCAGCCGCCAGAATTTGTTGAATGAACGGGTGGCGGACGGCCAGATCACAGTGACGGGCAATACTGTGATTGATTCGCTTCTTTGGGTGTTGGAGAGAATCGAGTCAGATGCATCGCGCCGTGCCGCCATCACTGACTTTCTGAGTAGCCACCTTCCCTTCCCATGGTCAAGCACGCGCTTTGTGCTGATTACCGGTCACCGCCGGGAAAACTTTGGCGAGGGCTTTCTGAAAATCTGCGAGGCATTGAAGACGCTGGCCGGCCTTTACCCGGCCGTGCATTTCGTATATCCGGTGCATTTGAATCCGAATGTGCAGCAGCCGGTGCGGTCTATCTTGGCGGGCTTGGCGAATGTGCACCTCATTGATCCGCTCGATTACGAGCCGTTTGTATACCTGCTCAAGCATAGTTACATCGTGCTGACTGACAGTGGT
>CAIWHP010000123.1 GCA_903912445.1 uncultured Lentisphaerota bacterium | reverse complement strand
TCGTCGTCCTCGATGAAGAGGAGGTTGACCATGAGCCGGATGACCTCGCGCGGGGTGAAGTGCTCGCCGGCGGTCGCATTGGAGGCTTCCGCGAACTTGCGGATCAGCTCCTCGAAGACCGCGCCCATCTCGGCGTTGCTGACGGCGTCGGGGTGGAGATCGATGGTGGCGAACTTCTCCGTGACCAAGTAGAGCAGCCCGGCCTTGGCCAGCTTGTCGATCTGGGTGTGAAACTCGAAGCGCTCGAAGATGTCGCGCACGGCCGGCGAGAAGGCCTGCATGTAGGCGCGGAGGTTCTCGCCGATGTGGTCCTGGTCGCCCATGAGCGTCTTCAGGTCGAGCGGTGAGGTGTTGTAGAAGAGCTGGCCGGCCTTGCGGAGCAGAAACGGTTCGGCGTTCACCCCGGCCTTCGTCCGCTTCTCCAACTCGGCCAGCACGGCGGGCTTGGTGGCCTCCAGCACGCAGTCCAGCCGGCGGAGCACGGCGAACGGCAGGATGACCTTGCCGTAGTCGGACTGCGTGTAGTCGCCGCGCAGGAGGTCGGCGACGGACCAGATGAAGGAGGAAAGGTTGGGTGTGCTCATGAGGGATGCTTATTCCGGCCGGCAGGGTGCCCAGGGCGTATGGCCGGCCCCAGCGTTGCCCGGTCCTTGGTGGTGGGTGTAACCCAAAACATGCCCGCAGCTTAGCGGCTCGCGGCGGCGGCTGACAAGGTCAATCACGGCGTGGTGCCAACGCGCCGTGATCACCACGCTCCCCGAGTACTTCGACGAACACAGCGCGAGCCTCGAGCTCTGGTCCCCGGGCAACCCCACCTTCCCTGTGCCCCCGGAGGAGATGCCCTCCGAGGCCTTGGACGCTACCAACATTAAGGCCCTCCTTGCCGAAAATAATCCATAACCTTCGGAGCAAGGACACCATTTTCGGATATCGGAAAGCTGCGTGCATCGCACTCGCTCTGCCCGACTCCTGCCCACTCGTCGTTGCCCCAAGCCTGCACCCAACGCGTTTTGCACCGTGCATGAGCGACCTTGCCAGTGGGTCATCTTCCGCACCCGTTCTGTCGAAAGGTCGTCGGTATGGCCCGATAAGTGCTCAATCTTTCTTAAAAAAAGATTTGACTGCCCCCATGGGCGGCATATAACTTACCCAGCTTTCGGAAGCAAAACCATTGGATTGGAAAAAGGAGAGGCGAGGATGACAAACGAACTGGCCGAATTCAGTCCGCCGGGGCTTCAGTTTCTAGGCGCTTTCTACGAGGGGAACCACATCGCGGCTCACGACACGGAGGCTAAGATCCAAGCCTTACGCAACCAGGTTGCTGGAGATGGCATGCTCGTTACTTCTGCCGGCGGTGAGGACACTCCGAGCTTCGAACTGCGCGCGTTGGAATATTTTTACCTGATTGAGAATGGCTTCAATGAGTGACACTGACGTGGGCGATTTCGCCCGTTCCGAAGCTCTTAAAATTTTCAACCTGTCGACCAGCTGTCTCATGGCCCATTCGATAAGAGCCACTGAGTTGTGCCTTCAGAATGATGGTTTCCCGTATACCATCAAGGTGCAACCGCGGAAGAACTTGGCCGCGAAAGTAGGCTCTCGAGCTACAGCTTTCATCCGCACGAGCGCTGCGCACATCTTCGTCGATGGCGATATTGAGTTAGAACAGCAACGGTTGGCCGTTGCTCACGAACTCGGTCACATCCTGATCGCCATGGACCGCTTCAAGGGGACGCAGAAAATCGAGCGTCGAGCTGATGTGCTGACTGAAGACGCCTGTCGGCTTTTTGAGAGCGAACTTTGTCGGCGCCATGATGAGTTCTATGCCAACGATAGTAACATCCGAGCGAAATGTCTCTTCCACAGCTTGCACCGTCACGATTGACGTCTGACCGCTCAGAACTGCTGGCGCTGCATGTTGCGGCTGCGTCCATCGGCCCATCCTGTGGCATTGGTTCGCGACATTGTGTCTCCAAGCTCAAAGTATCCTGTTTCTTGCATTCTTGGCACTGAAGGCGTTTCGTGACCGCCATGAGGCTCGGTTCCTTGAGTTGCCACACAGCCTCGTCGCGACCAAGCTCCAGCCCGGCGAGTACGCCAGCCTGGCACCGGGGTGGGCAAGCCCGTCCGCATCATCACGCTCCCCGAGTACTTCGACGAACACAGCGGAGCCTTGAGCTCTGGTTCCTTGGCAACCCAATTTTCCATTTTACCCTACGAGGTCCTGCACGTTACCGGCATCCTGACAATCCTTGGCTTGGTGGAAAACCATAATCGAAACCCTAGATAATGGTTGCTTAATAAGACATCTTTTTGCGCGCCGCTATTTTAATTACAGGTCGTTATTGATAATAAGATTGACGGTGGCGGTGCCTTGTTTCATTCTGTTGAGCCAGAGCCAATGGCAGGA
>CAIWHP010000122.1 GCA_903912445.1 uncultured Lentisphaerota bacterium | reverse complement strand
GGCCAGCAGTTCCTCGTTGATCAGCTTGTCGGCGCCGACGGCGTCCATCTTCTCCCGCGGCCGGGCCTCCGGCGGCAGATCCCGCACGCGCAACGGGCTGGCCTGCGGCAGCTCAGGATAGGCTGCCCCGTCCTTTGTCCTCATGCTCCGTCCCTCCTTCTTCGGCCTCGCTATCCACCTAAAGCCGGCCGCCCTCCCGCGCCGTTTGGCGGGCTCAGGTCCTGGCGTGTGGACTGGCGGCGACCCTAGGCGGGCTTCGCGGCTTTGCCAGGTTTCACTTCAAACGCCCCCAGTTTTTCGGCCAGCGCCAGCGGCACATTGATTTCGAGATAAGCAAAACCTTCGTCGTAGCGTTCGGCCAGCACCTGTCCCTGGTGGCGCAGCGCGGCGAGCAGTGCGGCCTCGCGCAGCGGGATGCGCAGCTTGAGCAGGCGGCGCTCGCGGCTGAGGCAGTCGGCGGCGAGGTGCAGCAGGTCGTCCAGCCCCGCGCCGGTCAGCGCCGAAACCGCCGCGACGCGCGGCAGGCGCGAGGCGAGGCGCGTGACCTGGGCGGCGGCGGCGGGCTGGTCAATCTTGTTGAGCACGTGGAGCACCGGCTTGTCGTGCACGCCGAGCTTGGTCAGCACGCGCTCGACGGCCTCGATCTGCTCGTCTACGCGCGGATGCGCCACGTCCACCACGTGCATCAGTACGTCGGCCTGGACCACCTCCTCGAGCGTCGCCTGGAACGCCTCGACGAGATGGTGCGGCAGCTTGCGGATGAAGCCGACCGTGTCGGTCAGCAGCGCGGCACGGTTGCCCGGCAACAGCAGCTTGCGCGTCGTCGGGTCGAGCGTGGCGAAGAGCTGGTCGCCGGCAAAGACCTCCGCGCCGGTCAGCTTGTTGAGCAGCGTGGACTTGCCGGCGTTGGTGTAGCCGACGAGCGCGAACAGCGCCCAGCCCTGCCGCTGGCGGCTGTGGCGCAGCTCCTCGCGGCGGCGGCGGACCTCCTTGAGGTCGCGGCGGATCTGGGTGATGTTCTCCTGCAGGCGGCGGCGGTCGAGCTCGATCTGCCGCTCGCCGGGGCCGCGCAGGCCGATGCCACCCTTCTGCTGGCCGAACGCGGTCGCCTCCTGGCGCAGGCGCGGCAGCATGTAGCCCGCTTGGGCGAGCTCCACCTGCAGCCGGCCCTCGCGCGTCCGGGCGCGCTGCGCAAAGATGTCCAGGATCATCTGGGTCCGGTCGATCACCTTGACGCCAAAGATCTTCTCGAGGTTGCGGCCCTGCACCGGCGTCAGGTCGTCGTCGAACACGATCAGCCCGGCGTGCTGCTCGCGCGCCTGCGCCGCCAGTTCGGCAGCCTTGCCGCTCCCGATGAAGGTGGCCGGGTGCGGCCGGTCCAGCTTGCAGACGATACGCTCCGCGACCTCCGCGCCGGCCGATCCGGCCAGCAGCGCGAGCTCGTCCATGGAGTCCTGCACCTCCCACGCGTGCTGGCGTTGCAGTTGGACGCCGATGAGCAGCGCGACTTCGCGGGCGGGTTTAGTAGGCAAGGGCGGTCGGGCCATGTGCACTCCAGGTTGTGCGGACGCGTGCGGCCACCGTGGCGGCCGGCGCGTCGGCCGCGATCCAGACGACGTTGGCCTGATGTTTGAACCACGTCAGCTGCCGCTTGGCGAACTGGCGGGTGCGGATGGCGATTTTCTCGCGCGCCACTTTTTCGGTGAGCGCGCCGTCGAGCACGGCGAACGCCTCGGCGTAGCCGATCGCCTGCCGTGCGCTGGCGGAGAGCTGCGGTTGGCTGGCGCGCAGCTGGCGCGCTTCGTCGAGCAGTCCTTGGTTGAACATCGCGGCCACTCTAACCTCGATTCGCTCCCAGAGCAACGGCGTCGGGAGCGCGAGGCAGACTGGCGCGGCCGTCTTTTCCAAGGCTGGGAAGGCCGGCGGGGTGTTTTTTCCAAGGGTTGGAAGCGTGCGCGCCAGCTCCGCGGCGCGGATCAGCCGCCGCGGGTTCTGCCGGTCGGATTCGGTCAGCGCGGCGAACCGCGCCGCGTCGAGGCGCTGCAGGTGCGCCTGCAGTTCGGCGAGGTTCATGTTTTCGGCCGCGGCGCGCCACGCCGGGTCGGCGGCCGGCTGCGCGGTGAGCCCGGCGAGCAGCCACTTGATGTAGAGGCCGGTGCCGCCGACGACGAGCACCGGGCGGCCGGCGGCGCGGGCGCTCTCCAGGAATGTTTGGGCGTGCGCGAGCCAGGCGGCCACGTCGAAGGTGGCGCCGGGCGCCACGAGGTCGAGGCCGCCATAGCCGAAGCGCGCGCGCTCGGCGGCGGTCGGCTTGGCGGTGCCGATGTCCAGGCCGCGGTAGACGAGCATGGCGTCGGCCGAGAGGATGACGGCGTTCAGTTCCGCGGCGAGCAGGTGCGCCACGGCCGTCTTGCCGGTGGCGGTGGGGCCGCACAGCACGAACGCCTCATGACGCGCGGCGGGCATTGGCATGGGCCTCGTTCAGCGGATGGCCGGCGACCCAGAGCGACGAGGAGATATAGAGCAGGACCCCGACGCAGATCGCGGAGTCGGCGACGTTGAACGAGGGCCAGTGGTGGGTGTACCAGTGGAAATCGAGGAAATCGGTCACGTAGCCGAGCTTGAGGCGGTCGAAGACGTTGCCGAGGATGCCGCCGGCGAGCAGGCCGAGCGCGAGGCGGTGCTCCCAGGTGTTGCCGAGAAAGGCGCGGCGAAAGATCACCATCAGCACCAGCACGACGATGGAGAGCACCGCGAGCCAGATGTTGTGGCCGCCGAACATGCCCCACGCCGCGCCGGTGTTGCGCAGGTAGGTGAGGTGGAAGAACGATTCCAGAACGGTGCGCGATTCGCCGAGCGCAAAGGTTTCGCGGACCCATTGCTTGCTCACCTGGTCGGCCACCGCGATCAACAATGCCAGCAGCCAGACGCGCATGTGATGGTTCCCCGGCCGACCGCGTCAGACCTCGGCTTCGACGGTCTGCGAGATCGTCTTGCCGAAGGCGCGGAAGTGCGGCCGGCCCTTTTCCTGTTCCGACTGGCACTTGATGCACAGCTTGGCGAACGGCTGCGCCTTGAGGCGCGGCTTGGCGATTATCTCGCTGCACTTCTCGCACGCGCCATAGACGCCCATCTGGAGGCGGCGCAACGCGTCGTCAATCTCGTAGATCACATCCTGCTCGCTGCTGACGAGGTTGAGCGCAAACTCGCGGTCGAAATTATCGGTGCCGTGGTCGGCCATGTGGAAGCTGTAGCTGGAGAGGTCGCCCGAGGACTCGCGCTGCGAGCGGTTGAGGTTGTCGCCGGCGAGGAAGTTGATCTCGTCCACGACGCGGTCGCGCAGTTTCTGGAGGCTCTCGCGGAATTCCTTGACCTCGGCCGCCGGCCAGCGCACGCGCTTGGGCTGGTCCACCTGCTCTGGGGGCGTGATCTTGGAGTCCTTGGCGACGGGCTTGGCGACGGGCTTGGCGACGGGTTTCGGCTTGGCGACAGGCTTGGCTATTTTCTTGACAGGCTTGGCGCTAGGCTTGACTGGCGCGGCTTTTTTCGCCGCCGGCTTGGTCGCCTTGACCACCCGTTTCTTCGCAATTTTCTTGGCCATGCTTCTGCTCCTGTCTCTGTCGTCCGCCGTGCGGAAAAACACGCCGGAGGAAAAGAGCGGGTGCTTTTACCAGAACCCATCCGGCGTGTCAACGAAAGTAGGCAGGCCGCCGGCCGCCGGCCGGTTGTGGCCCGGTTTTCCGGCCCGGGACAGGGCGTGCCGCGCCGCCGATGTGCGTGCTTGTAATCGTCCGTGCTTTCCCCATAGTTAGCCCCCGCGCCGTGCCCCTCAGGACCGGGCCGGCCGCGCGAGAGCACTATGGCACGCAAGGAAATATTGCAGCAGAAGGTTGGCGCCCGGCCGTCGCCGCCCGCCACCCCCGGCTGGCTGCGCGGCTTTGCCTGGAGCCTGTGCGCCGTCGCCGCCCTGTTGGCGCTCTGGGCGCTGAGCCTGATGAGCGGGCGCGAGGGCGAAATCATGCGGCTCACGGGACAGGGCTGGGACAAGGCCCAGATCCTGAACACGAACCTGACGTTCGACACGCGCCTGGCGGCGGAAGGCTTCGGGGCGTTCAGCGGCGGCGCGCGCCCGCTCACCGAAGCCGAGGTCATCGTGGCCAACAAGATCCGCGCGCTCTGGCATGCGGCCTTCCTGGTGCTCTGCGCCGGCGGGCTGGGCTGGCTGTTCGTCCGGGCCCGTCCGCAGCGGCGGTGGGTCTACGCGTGCGCCCAGTGGGGCCTCGTGGCGCTGGTGGCGGGGGACGCATGGCTGCTGTCGCGCTTCTACGTCAAGACCATGCCGCTGGCCGTGCTCGAAGAGAATGCCGTTCTCACGCTGCTGAAGCGGGACACGCCCGCACACCGGGTGGCGCTCGTGTCGCAGGACGGTTTCTACAACTGGTGGCTGACGTTTGTCTTCCCCTATTACGGCATCCAGGCGGTGAACGTCACGCAGATGCCGCGCATGCCGGGCGACTACAAGAATTTCATGGAGACGGTCGGCCGCAACCCGGTCCGGTTCTGGCAGCTGGCCTCGGTGGGCTATGTGCTCGCGCCGGCGCAGGTCTGGGCGCAGCTGCAGCGCGACCCGGCGCTGCACGAGGCTTTCGAGCTGTGTTTGGCCTACAATGTGGCGCCTGCGGCGGGCGGCATGGGCGTGACGGTCATCCCGGCGATGTCGGCGCAGTCCGGACAACATGTGGTGTTGCGCTTCAAGCAGCCCGGCCCGCGTTGTGCGCTGTTCGCCGGCGCGGAGGTCTGTGACGACCGGGAGGCGCTGCGCCGCCTCGCCGATCCCGCGATCGCCCCGTTTCAAACG
>CAIWHP010000121.1 GCA_903912445.1 uncultured Lentisphaerota bacterium | reverse complement strand
GCATAAAAGGGTCTGACCAGCCGTCGGGACGTATTGCCTTGAAGGGAAGGCGAGCGCTCAGCGGCGTTGCTCACGCGGCGCCATTCCCGGGCTTGAGCGGGTGAGCGCCGGGAGGGGTTCCTAGGGTTGGCCTGGCGCTTTTCCCCAAGGCTTGGAAAACCGGGCTTGTGCTTTTCCAAGCCTTGGAAAATACTGCGCCCATCATGAAAATTCTCACTGCTATCGTGCTGTTGTCCGGGCTCGCCGCGGGAGCGGCAGAGCTGAACGTGCCTCCCATGCAACATCGGTTCCTCGCCGAGGACGAGTCGCGGTCGCAGTTGCTGCTGGTGGATACGGCGCATCCGGAGAAGAACTGGACGCTCAAGTTCCCGGAGCGCTACCGCGACTTTCAACTGGTCGGCAACCAGCGCGTGCTGCTCAACACGAGCCAGGGGTTTCGCGAGTATGACCTGCAGACGCGCACGATGGTGCGCGAGGTCAAGGACGCCAAGTTCACCGGCTGCTTCACGGCGCGCCGGCTGCCCGATGGCCGCACGATCCTCGGCGGCAACCGGAAGAGCGGGGTCTTCTTCTTCGAGCTGGGCGCGGACGACAAGGTGCTGCGCTCGGCGGAATTCCCCACCCTGAACACGCTGCGGACCGTCCGGTTCACCCCGCGGGGCACCTTGCTCTTCGGCGCGGGCGGCGAACGGATCGTCGAGGCGAATCTCGACGGCAAGATCCTGCGCACCGTCCATGTGCCGGGCGCAAAGCACACCTACCACGTGATCGAGAAATCCGACGGCCACTGGCTCGCGGCGATCGGCTACGGCTTCGCCATCGTCGAGATCGACCGCGAGGGCAAGGTCGTCCGGCGCTGGGGCGGCGCGCCCGCACCGGCGGGGCTGTGGCTGCATTTCTTCTCCGGCTTCCAGCTGCTAAAGAACGGCAACCTCGTCTGCTGCAACTGGACCGGGCACGGCGCCGAGGACAGCACGAAGGCGCCACAGTTGCTCGAATATGCGCCCGACGGCAAACTCGTTGGCCAATGGCACGACGCGAAGATGGCCGGCTCGCTACACGGCATCATCGTGCTCGATGATCTCGATACCAATCTGCTGAACGACGACACTAACGGCATCCTCGGCCCCGTTCTCAAAGGTATATGAAGACCTCCTGTTCGCGGCGTGACTTCTTGAAGCTGGCCGGACTGGGTGTGGCCGGCGCGGCGCTGGCCCCAAGACCTGGACAGGCTGCGGCGGCCGGCGGCAAGCGGCCCAACATCCTGTTCATCGCCTCCGACGACATGCGCCCGCAGCTGGGCTGCTACGGCGACACGGTGGTGAAGTCGCCGAACCTTGACGCCCTGGCGGCGCGCGGCATGGTCTTCAAGCGCGCGTTCTGCCAGCAGGCGCTGTGCTCGCCCTCGCGTATCTCGCTGCTTTCGGGGCGACATCCGTGGACGACGCAGATCTATCAGATCGGCCCGCCGCTCCGCAGCACCCTGCCGGACATCGTCACGCTGCCGCAGCTCTTCAAGAACAACGGCTGGTTCACGCGCAGCCTCGGCAAGATCTTCCACATCGGCATCGATGACGCGGCCTCGTGGAGCGTCCCGTCGTGGACCTCGAAGACGATGCGCTACGATCCGGACAACGTGGCCAAGGTGAAGGCGGCGGCTGATAAGCTCCGCGCCGCCGGGCGGGAGATACCGCAGAAGGGGCAGGGTGCGCCCCAGTTCGCCGGCGCGGCGTTCTCCGCGCCGGATTGCGCCGATGACGCCCTGACCGATGGCGATATCACCAACAAGGCGATCGCCGAGCTGCGCGAGTTTGCGCAGAAGCCGGAACAGCCGTTTTTCCTCGGCGTCGGCTTTGTGAACCCGCACGTGCCGTGGGTCGCGCCGAAGCGTTACTACGACTTCTACCCGCTCGCAGACCTCAAGCTGCCGGCCAACCGCTATGTGCCAAAGAACGCGCCGGCCTATGCGGCGAAGTCCGGCGACGATTTCTACTGGTACTCCAACGTGCCCAAGGATCGCGTGATCAGCGACGACTTCGGCCGGCGCTGCCTGCAGGGCTATCTCGCGGCGATCAGCTACGTGGATGCGTGCATCGGACGCGTGCTCGCGGAGTTGGACAAGCTCGGCCTGCGTGAGAACACGATCATCGCGTTCTGGGGCGACCACGGCTACTACATGGGCGAGCACAGCTGGTGGGGCGGCAAGCACAACAACTACGAGGGCGCGACGCACGCGCCGCTGATCGTCGCCGCGCCCGGCATGAAGGCCGCCGGCAAGCCCACCGAGGCGCTGGTGGAATTCGTGGATATCTTCCCGTCGCTGGCCGAGCTGGCGCACCTGCCGCTGCCGGACGGGCTCGAAGGAAAGAGCTTCGCGCCGCTGCTCGATGACCCCAAGCTGCCGTGGAAGGCGGTGGCGATTAGCGAGTACCCGAAGGGCGGCCATCAAGGCACGGCGATGCGCACCGACCGTTATCGCTACGTGGAGTGGCGCGACAAGAAGGGCCAGCCCGTGGACTGCGAACTCTATGATCACGCCAGCGATCCGCAGGAAAATGAGAACATCGCGGGCCAGCCGGAACAGGCGAAGCTGATCAAAGAACTGGCCGCGCAACTTGCGGCGTGCCGGCAACGTAAACGGTCGATGTGACGCGGCAGCGGTGAGCGATGAGAAACAAATGATGAGCACGCGGCGCGAATTCCTCAAGACGGCGGCACTCGGTGCGCTGGCTTTTCCCATGGTTGGGAAAAGTGCCGGTTCCGGTTTCCCCTTCGACTCCGCTGGTTCGACTGCGCTCACCACAGGTCAGGGCAGCCCATCCTTGGGCAGGTCAAAACCCAATCTGCTGATCCTGCATACCGACGAGCACAACTTCCGCACGCTGGGCTGCTATCGCTCTCTGTTACCGAAGGAGCAGGCGTTTGTCTGGGGCGACGGCATAGCGGTGGAGACGCCGCACCTGGATTCCATCGCGAAGAACGGACTGCTGTGCGACCGCTACTATACGGTGTCGCCGGTTTGCACGCCATCGCGCGCGGCGTTTGTCTCCGGTCGCTACCCGCAGAACACCGGCGCGCCGAACAACGACCTGCCGATGAGCGACGACATCGTCACGTTTGCCGAAGCCCTGCGGCGGAACGGCTACGTGACGGGTTACGCCGGCAAGTGGCATCTCGATGGCGGCGCGAAGCCCGGTTGGGCGCCCAAGCGCCAGTTCGGCTTCGAGGACAACAAGTACATGTTCAACCGCGGGCACTGGAAACAGCTCGAAGACACGGCGAACGGGCCGCGCGTGCAGGGTGGCGACAGCTACAAGATCGCCGGCGCGGACGCGAAGTCGTTCACCACGGACTTCCTCGCCGACAAAGTGGTCGCCTTCATCCAGGCGCACGCCTCGACAGGCTCAGCGCAGGGCAAGGCGCAGCCGTTCTGCTACATGGTCAGCTTCCCCGACCCGCACGGGCCCAACTCGGTGCGCGCGCCCTACGACACGCTGTTCGAGAGGATGAAATTCCAGCAGCCGCGCTCGGCTTTCGCGCCGGCGGCGGGGCTGCCGGCCTGTGCTGCGCCGTTCGCCAAGCCGCAGCTGGAAAACATGAGCCGCTACTTCGGCATGGTGAAGTGCATCGATGACAACGTCGGCAAGATCCTCGACGCGCTGCGCGCGGCGGGCGTCGCGGAGCGGACGATCATCGTGTTCACCGCCGACCATGGCGACATGTGCGGCGAGCACGGCCGCGTGAACAAGGGCATCCCGCTCGAAGGCTCGGCGCGCATTCCGTTCCTCATGTCCTACCCCGGCGTGATCAAGCCGGGCACGGTCATCCACGAGGCGCTGGCGAATGTGGACTTCAAGCCGACGATCCTATCGCTGCTGGGCCTGCCCGCCGACCCGAAGGACGAAGGTCGCGATACCTCGGCACTGCTGCGCACCGGCAAGGCGCCGGTCGGCTGGAAGAACGTGGCGATCTCCCGCAACGCGCCGGGCGCGTGGCTGATGGCGGTGAACAGCAAGTTTAAGTTCATCGTTTCGAACGACAGCGATCCGTGCCTGTTCGATCTCGACGCCGATCCGTTCGAGGTGCGGAATATTTTTGCCCTGCCTGCGTCACGGCTGATCGTGCGCGAACTGGCGCAGGCGCTGTTGGACTATGCGAAGTGCTGCAAGGAAGAACACGCCGACCAACCATCGGTCCGCGCCGACCTGCTCTGGTGCGCCGGCGATGGCGAGAAATATGTCTCGCCCAAGCGCGAAGCCGGCAAGGCCAAGCGGAAACGCCTCGCCAACGACGACGATAAATTAGCGAGCGCAAGCTGACCTTTACCAAGCACAACATGAATGCTTTTGATCACATTCGCCGCGCAGGTTGGTCGCTGCTGGTGCTCGCCACCGCTGCACTGGCGGCCGAGGACCGGGTGCTGGCCGATTTCGAGGGGCGCGATTACGCGGGCTGGGGCGTGGAGGGTGACGCCTTCGGCAGCGGCCCGGCGCACGGCACGCTGGGGCAGCAGCAAAGGGTCTCCGGCTTCACCGGCCGCGGTTTGGTGAACACCTTTCTGCACGGCGATAAAGGCACCGGCACGCTGACCTCGCCGGAATTCACCGTGGCCCGGAAATATATAAATTTCCTGATTGGCGGCGGCGGCTTCCGAGACCAGACGTGCGTGGAGTTGCTGCTTAGCAATCGCGTCGTGCGTTCGGCGACGGGCAAGGGCCGCGAGCTGCTGGAGCCGTGCAGTTGGGACGTGACGGGCTTGCTCGGTCAGAAAGTGCGCGTGCGGATCGCGGACCGTATCGGTGGCGGCTGGGGCCACATCAATGTGGACGACATCCGCCTCTCCGACCGGCCGGGGGCGGAGCCGCGCGGCGACGAGAAAGATGAACAGCGCCGGTTTGAGACGCAACGCGCCGAAGCCGCCACCCGGCTTGCGGCGCTCGGCGTTCAGGAAATCATCTTCGCCGTCCGCATGGTGGATTCCGAAGGCCACTGGTATGCCAACTTCGGCACATGGTCGAACAATCCCGACCGGAAGCTCTATCACGACGGCGGCAAGCTCTGCCGGATGGAGCTGCGCACCGGCAAGGTGACGGTGCTGCTCGATGACCCGCGCGGCGGCGTGCGCGATCCGCAGGTGCACTACGACGGGAAAAAGATTCTCTTCTCCTACCGCAAGGGCGGGCAGCCCTATTACCACCTCTATGAAATCGGCTGCGACGGGAAAAATCTACGCCAACTCACCGATGGCGAGTTCGACGACCTGGAGCCCACCTACACCGCGGATGGCGGCATTGTCTTTTGCTCGTCGCGCTGCAACCGGATGGTGAACTGCTACTACGTCCGCGTCGCCGTGCTCCACCGCTGCGAGGCCGATGGCTCGGGCATCCGCATGCTCTCCTCGAACATCGAACAGGATAACACGCCGTGGCCGTTGCCGGACGGCCGCATCCTGCATCAGCGCTGGGAATACATTGATCGCAGTCAGGTCTGGTTCCATCACCTCTGGACGATGAATCCGGATGGCACCGGCCAGATGGTGTACTACGGCAACCAGCAGGTCGGTACCGTGATGCTCGACGCCAAGCCGATTCCCGGCACGCGCAAGGTGGTCGCCTCGTTTTCGCCCGGCCACGGCAAGAACGAGCACGAGGGCTTTGTGACCATCGTCACGCCCGCCGTGGGACCCGACCAGCCCGCGTCGGCGCAGCGGATCAACGACACGCCGGGCTTTCGCGACCCCTATCCACTTTCCGAAAACGCTTTTCTCGTTGCGCGCGGCACCGAGTTGCTGCTGATGGACGCCAAGGGCGACTGCCTCTCGGTGTATTCGCTGCCGGAGGCGTGGCGGGCGGACGACGGCCGCATGCGCGTGCACGAGCCGCGCCCGCTGCAGGCGCGGCCGCGCGAATACGTGATGCCCAACCGCGTCAACCTCGCGAAGCCGACGGGGCTCGTGGCGCTGGAGCAGGTACACCAGGGCCGCAACATGGACGGCGTGAAGCCGGGCGAGATCCGCAGCCTGCTGGTGCTGGAGGCGCTGCCGAAGCCGGTAAACTTCAGCGGCGGCTGGGAACCGCTCACCTACGGCGGCAGCTTCACGCTCGAGCGCGTGCTCGGCACCGTGCCGGTGGAGGCCGATGGCTCGGCCTATATGGAACTGCCGGCCCTGCGGAGCCTGTTCTTTGTCGCGCTCGATGCGCGCGGCCGCTCGGTAAAACGGATGCAGAGCTTCTTCACGATCCAGCCCGGCGAAACCTTGGGCTGCGTGGGCTGTCATGAAGAACGGACGCGGACGCCGGCCGGCGGCGCGGCGCCGCTCGCCATGCGGCGCAAACCCAGCCCCATCGCGCCGATTCCCGGCACGCCGGAGGTCTTCGACTTCCCGCGCGACATCCAGCCGATCCTGGACCGGCACTGCGCGGACTGCCATGGCTATGTGAAAACGGCAAAAGGAGGGCCGCGCTCCGGCGGCGTGATCCTCACCGGCGATCACGGACCCTTCTACTCCCACTCCTATTTCATGCTGACCATCCGCGAGCAATTCCGCGACGGACGGAATGCCGGCGGCAACCTGCCGCCCCGGAGCATCGGCTCCGCCGCCAGCCCGCTGCTCGATAAACTCGAAGGCGGTCATCACGGCGTGAAAACTTCGGCAGCGGAGCAGACGCTGATGCGGCTGTGGATCGAAAGTGCCGCCCCCTATCCGGGCACCTATGCCGCGCTCGGCACCGGGATGATCGGCCACGGCGGGAAAGTGGAAGGCTGGGGCCCAGCCACCGCGGATGTGCTGCGCCGCCGCTGCGCGGAGTGTCATAGCAAAGACACGCGGCTGCCGCTCTCGCCCGGCGACGACGTGCTGACCGTCGGCTTCGGCGGCGCCCGCATCAAGCACACGGACCCGCGCTACCGGTTCTCGAACCACATCCTCTACAACTTGAGCCGCCCGGAACTGTCGCTGCTGCTGCTGACCCCGTTGAGCTCCGCTGCCGGCGGTTATGCCGGAGCCGGGGCGCATCGTGCCCTCTTCGCCTCCACCGCCGATGCCGATTACAAAACGCTACTCACCGCCATCCAGGCCTCGCGCGCACAATTGGAAGAAATCAAACGCTTCGACATGCCGGGCTTCCAGCCCAACGAACATTATCTCCGCGAGATGACATTCTACGGCATCCTGTCCACCAACCGCCCGCCCGGCAAACCGGTGGACTATTATTCCGCGGACCGGGCCTATTGGAATTCCTTCATCTACCGCCCATGAAAACGCTGAACCGCAAAGGGAGGCTGGCATGAAAAGTCCAAATTTGCCGCAGGGTTGGCGGTGGAGAAAACTATTCTTGGCGGCCTTGCTCCTGGCCGGATGGCAGTCGGCGCCGGCCGAAGTCGCCACGCCGACGAACGCGGCCGGCGCCGGGCTCGTGTTCATCGACACCAGCTTCGAGAACGCCTCGCCGCTCTGGTACGAGCGCGCCGCAGACGGCGCCATCCTGGTCAACCTGCTCTATGATCACGAGCGTGCTTCGTCCAATCGCGCCGCCGGGCATATTCATTTCCAGCTGCAAGCCCAGCCCGGCGCCAAGCTCACGCTGGAGTTCAAGAATCTGGATAACGTCTGGAATGGCAGGATGGGTTCCGTCGCCAGGGAGTTGAAGGCGGTGGTCGTGTCGGAGAACGGACGGGACTGGAAGCCGGTGCCCACGGATAGCCTCCCCGGCAACCGCATACGGCTCACCCTGGAGATGCCCGGGCCACGGCTCTTTGTGGCGCGCGTGGAGCCCTACCGCCTCTCGGATCTCGACCGCCTGCTCGCGTCCCTCCGCCAGAGTCCGCTCGTGGATATCACGATGATCGGCCAGACCGTCCAGGGCCGCAGGCTGGAAATCGTACGCATCGGCGATCCGCAGGCGCCCCACCGCGTCTTTGTGAGGGCGCGGGCGCATCCGTGGGAGTCCGGCGGCAGCTGGGTTGTGGAGGGCCTGGCCCGCCGGCTGCTGCAAGCCGATGCGCAGAAATTCCTGAAGCGTTATTGCGTCTACCTCCTGCCCATGGCGAACAAGGACGGCGTGGCCGGCGGCCGGACCCGTTTCAATATGGCCGGCAAGGACCTCAACCGCAATTGGGACAAACCCGCGGATCCGCAACTCGCGCCGGAGAACGCGGCGCTGGAAAAATGGCTGGAGGGCATGATCCATACCGGCCAGCCGCCGCACCTCGCGCTGGAGTTGCACAACGATGGCGGCGGCCAGCTGCATATCAGCCGCCCGCCCGTCGCCGGGCTGGAGCGCCACCTCGGACGGATGGCGCTGCTGGAGACGCTGCTGCGCAAGCACACTTGGTTCACGGAAGGCAGCACGAAACCCTCCTTCCACAACGCCGGCTCGCTCGGCGAGGGCTGGCTGGAGCGCTACGGCGTGGACACCGCCATCCAGGAGCTCAACTGCAACTGGATCGCGGGCCTGCAAGACTACCCGTCCGCCAAACATTGGCAGGCCTATGGTGAAAAACTAGCGGAGGTCTTCGATGACTATTTTGAACAGGTCAAACCCTGAGCACAGAAACGGTCCCGGGGCCTTGGGGCAACAGGAGCCAGCCAGGCGATCCCGCCGTGATTTCCTGAAGCTGGCCGGCCTCGGCGCAGCTGGCCTCGCGCTGACGTTCCCACGGCGTGGGAACGGTGCGGGGACCCCATCCGCGGAAAACCCGTCCGGAAAAAGACCGAACGTGCTCTTCCTGTTTGCCGACGACCAGCGGGCCGACACCATCGCCGCCCTCGGCAATCCGCACATCCAGACGCCGCACCTCGACCGGCTCTGCCGCCGCGGCCTCGCATTCCGGCGCGCCTACATGCAGGGCGGCTTCAACGGCGCCACCTGTGTTCCGTCGCGTGCGATGCTGCTCTCCGGCCAGCCGCTGTTCCACTGCGACGAGCGGCTGCGCGACGAAACGTGGCCCGCGGCCTTCGGGCGCGCCGGCTACACGACCTTCATGACCGGCAAGTGGCACAACGGCAAGCCGGCGCTCCTCGCCAGCTTCCAGCAGGCGCGCGCCGTGTTCATCGGCGGCATGACCAACCCGATGCACGCGGAGTTGCACGACCTGGCGTCCGGGCAACTCGTCACGCGCCCGCCCGCGCACCAGCACGCCTGCGCCACGTTCGCCGACGAGGCGATCAAGTTCCTGCAGTCAGTCGGCGACAAGCCATTCTTCTGTTATGTGCCGTTCGACGCGCCGCACGACCCGCACGTCGTGCCGGAGGCGTTCCCGGTGCGCTATGACGCCGGGAAAATCCCGCTGCCGCCGAATTTCCTGCCGCAGCATCCGTTCGATAACGGCGAGCTGCGCATCCGCGATGAGATGCTCCTGCCCCACCCGCGCCCGCCCGGCGCGGTGCGTGAGCAGATCGCCGATTACTACCGCTACATCTCCTTCCTCGACGAGCAGATCGGGCGCATTCTCGACGCGCTGGAAAAAGCGCCGTACGCGGCCAATACCCTCGTCGTATTCGCCGCCGATTCCGGCGTTGCGCGCGGCAGCCACGGCCTGATCGGCAAGCAGAACCTTTACGAGCATTCGCTCCGCGTGCCGCTGATCATCGCTGGGACGGGGGTTGCGCAGGACAAAACGACCGGGGCGCTGTGCTATCTCTGGGACGTGCTGCCGACGCTCGGCGCGCTCTGCGGCGTCGCCGCGCCGCCGCAAAGCGAAGGGCAGAGTCTGGCCGCCGTGTTGCGCGCGCCGGAGCAGCCGGCGCGCCCGGCGCTGGTCTTCGCCTACAAGGATGTGCAGCGCGCCGTGTGCGACGGCCGCTGGAAACTCATCCGCTACCCGCAGGCGGACCGCACGCAGCTGTTCGATCTGCAAGAAGACCCGCACGAGGCCCGCGACCTCGCCGGCCTGCCCGAACAGGCCGGGCAGGTCAAGTCGCTGCTCGCGCTGCTCGTCCAGCAGCAAAGGTTCTACGGCGACAAGCAGCCGCTGACCGTGGTCCAGCCGCAGTCCGGTGAGGGGACGCAGGGCACCACGGGGAAACAAAAGCACAAGTCACACAAATAGGACGGTCCATGAGAACGCGACGCGATTTCATCAAATGCGCCGGCCTCGGCGCGGCCGGCTTGTTGGCTTTTCCCAGGGTTGGCAGTCAAGGGCTGCCCGTCTCGCAAGGCCCGGCTGGAAAAAGTGCGGACACGGCTTTCCAATCTCAGGAAAACCCCAACATCATTTTCATCCTGTGCGACGATCTCGGCTACGGCGATGTCGGCTGCTTCGGGCAGAAAAAGATCCGGACGCCAAATGTGGACCGGCTGGCGGCGGAGGGGATGCGCTTCACGCAGCACTATTCGGGCAACAATGTCTGTGCGCCCTCGCGCTGCGTGTTGATGACCGGCAAGCATCCGGGCCACGCGTTCATCCGCGATAACCGCGGGACCAAGCCCGAGGGCCAGTTCCCGCTCCCGCTCGACACCGTCACGTTGCCCAAGCTGCTCCAGCAGCGCGGCTATGCGACCGGCGCGTTCGGCAAGTGGGGCCTCGGCGGCCCCGGCTCCTCCGGCGATCCGAACCAGCAGGGCTTCGACCGCTTCTATGGCTACAATTGCCAGAGCGTCGCGCACAACTACTACCCCGACCACCTCTGGGACAATGATCGCCGCGTGACGTTGGACAATCCGGTCTTTGCGGCACACCAGAAGCTGCCCGCGGGCGCCGACCCGAATGATCCCAAGAGCTACGCCGGCTACACCGGCAAGCAGTATGCGCCTGACCTGATCGCCGAGCAGGCACGCGCGTTCATCCGCGCCAACAAAGATAAACCGTTCTACCTCTACTTCCCGACAACGGTGCCGCATCTCGCGTTGCAGGTGCCGGAGGATTCGCTTGCGGACTACGTGGGCCGGTGGCCCGACGAACCCTATCCGGGCGGCCGCGGCTATCTGCCGCACCGCACCCCGCGCGCCGCCTACGCGGCGATGATCACGCGGCTCGACCGCGAAATCGGGCGCATGATGGACCTCGTCAAGGAGCTCGGGCTGGAGGAGCGCACGCTCTTCGTGTTCACCTCCGACAATGGCCCGCTCTATGACAAGCTCGGCGGCACCGACTGTGAATTCTTCGAGTCCGCCGGCCCGTTGAACGGACGCAAAGGCTCGCTCTACGAAGGCGGCATCCGCGAGCCGCTGGTCGTGCGCTGGAAAGGCCGCATCGCCGCGGGCCAGACGTCGGACCGCGTCACCGGCTTCGAGGACTGGCTGCCGACCTTGCTCGAATTGACCGGCGGCACGCCACCGCAGGCTATCGACGGCATCAGCTTCGCACCGACGCTGCTGGGCAAGCCGCAGCCGCCGCGCCCGTTCCTCTACCGCGAGTCGCCGGGCTACGGCGGCCAGCAGAGCCTCCGCGTCGGCGACTGGAAAGGCATCCGCGCGAAACTCAAAAAGAACCCGGATGCGCCGCTGGCGCTCTACCATCTCAAGGACGATATCGGTGAGTCGAAGGACGTCGCCAAGGATCATCCCGACATCGTCGCGCAACTGCTCAAGCTGATGAAGGCCCAGCACACGCCCTCGAAAGAGTTCCCGCTCCCTGGCGACTGAGCGTGGCGGGACAAAAGTGGACGCCATGACAACGCAGGCTGCTGCATCCACCCGGAGCGGCGACGCGTGAAATATTAAGATTATGATAATTCATGCGGCGCATTTGACGTAAAATAAAGCGTGCAGTAGTGTGCGCGACGTTAAATTAAAATGGGAGATGAACAATGGATAGCAATGGTCAAGCGGTAGCGGCGGCGGGTGCAATCGGCGGGGTGTTGCTGATCGTTTACCTGGCACTACTGGTCCTGATGCTAGCGGCCGTATGGCGGGTATTCACGAAGGCGGGACAACCCGGGTGGGCGGTGCTGATTCCGTTTTACAACCTATATGTGTTGCTGCAGGTCGCGGGGAAACCCGGTTGGTGGCTGCTCCTGCTGCTGATTCCGGTGGTCAACCTTTTCGTCGGCATCATAACGCTTGCGGCCCTTGCTGCGAAATTCGGCAAAGGGATCGGTTTCACGATCGGGCTTATTCTGCTGCCGATCGTGTTCTATCCTGTGCTCGGGTTTGGCGGAGCCCAGTATCAGGGCGCTTCCACGCGCTCCGCGTGAGCCCTTCGGCGCACGGCGAGTGGGTATAGACGGCGTGCTGGCTTGGACCAATGGACCGATCTCGGGGCGGACGGAATACAGATCCTTGGTTCCGAAGTGCGCAACAACAATTGGGCGGGAAGCATTCCCGTGGGCGGCGCTGGCGACCTCGGCAGCAGCCAGACGAAGACGATCATGGACTACGTCCGCGTCTATGCGGCCATCCCGGAGCCGGCGACATTCATCCTGTTTGGCGCAAGCGCCTGCGTTCTGTGGCGCTGTTGCCGGCACCTAGACCGTTGAAGGATCCCTTGGGCTGGCTGCTGCCATGCGATTCCATCCGGCGCGGCCGGCTTTAGGGGTGGAGCCTGTCCCATACGCGCTGACAAGGATGTGCGAAAGGGTTCTGAGAAAGGGCTTGCCTTGGCGGGGCTGCCCGTGAAAATGCGGGTATGTTTTTTCAGTGGCAGCCGGTACGAGGAAAAGCGGCGCTCGTTCGAAGGGTGTGTCCACACACCATCTAGCCAGAAAGGCACAATATGAACACTGCAACCATTCGCAAACACCGCCGTGGTCTTCCCGTTAAACGGCACCGCATGGCAGCGGGCCTGGTGGCCGGGTTGGTGTTGGTGGCCGCGACGGTCCAGGCCAAACACTACGAGGTGTTCCTGCTGGCCGGGCAATCCAACATGGATGGTCGTGGCGCGAAGAAGGAGCTGGTCGGCGACCTGGCGAAATGGGCGCAGCTGCAGCCAGACGTCCTGATCAATTTCCGGGCCGGCGGACTCCATCGTCCTTTGACCCTAAGCCATGGTTTCAAGCCTCTCGAACCCGGCTACAGCGGCACGCCCGGCACGAAGCCGGGCGGGCTGCCGTCCGCCTCATTCGGGCCGGAGGTTGCCATGGGCGCGACGCTAGCGGAGGGCTTGCCCGGCAAAAAGGTGGCGCTCATCAAGTGTGCGGAAGGCGGCACCAGCCTGAGCAAGGACTGGGCACCCGGCGCGAAGGGCAAGCTCTACGAGCAGTTCATCACGTTCGTCGGCCAGGTGCTGAAGGAGTTGCAAGCCAAGGGCGACACCTACACGCTGCGCGGCATGGCGTGGCATCAGGGCGAGAGCGACGCCGGCTTGCCCACCGGTAAATACCAGGAACTCTTGACCGACTTCATCCAGCGCGTACGCGCAGACTTGAAGGTGAAAGATCTGCCGTTCGTCATCGGCGAAGTCTACGACAACGGCCACCGCGATGCCGTGCGCGAGGGCGAGAAGGCCACGGCCGCGGCCATGCCGCACGCCGCCTTCGCCTCAGCGCAAGGGCTCAAGACCTCCGACAAGGGCACGCACTTCGATGCCGCCAGTCAGATTGAACTCGGCAAACGTTTTGCCCTGGCCATGCTGCCGCTGCTCGCGCCCGCCAAGCCTGGCCAGCGGTGACGCAGCGCTGCGTGATGCCCCCTTCAAGGAGAAATGACGATGCTGGATTTTACGGTAGATGAAAAACTTTGTAACCGCTGCGGCTTGTGCGTGCAGGACTGCCCGTCCCGCATCATTGCGCTGGACGAGGGTGCCCTGCCCCGCATCGCGCCGGACAAGGAGCCGGCCTGTCTCCAATGTCAGCATTGCCTCGCGGTTTGCCCCACGGCGGCGGTCGGGATTCTGGGCCGCAAACCCGCCGACTGCCGGCCGCTGGCGCCCGGCAGTTTCCCGACGTTGGACCACATGGAATTCCTGGTGCGCGGGCGGCGCAGCGTGCGGCATTACCGTGACGAGAACGTGGCCCCGGCACTGATCCGGCGGCTGCTCGCCGCCACCGCCAACGCACCGTCCGGCGTCAACCGGCGCGAGCTGACGTTCCACGTGATCGACGACAAGGATGCGATGCAGCGGCTGCGGGAAAAGGTGCTGGCGGGGCTCGCGGCGTCCACCCGCATCCCCGAGCGTTACGGCTACCTCCTCGAGGCGGAGAAGGCCTACCGGGAACAACACAACGACATCATTTTCCGCACCGCGCCGCACGCCCTGTTCATCTCCGCGCCGCCCGACGCGCCGTGTCCGAACCAAGACGTTGCACTGGCCTTGGCCTACTTCGAACTGCTCGCGCAAAGCGCCGGCCTGGGCACAGTCTGGTGGGGCATCGCCTCCATGGTCTGCATGGTCTTGCCCGAAGTGAAGGCCTTGATCGGCATCCCGCCGAAACACGTTTACTACTCCATGCTGTTCGGCTTGCCGGCGGTGCATTACCCCCGCACGGTCCAGCGCGACGATGCCGCCATCGTCCGCCATGTAAAGATCTGATAACCGCATATGGACGTCGCGCACAAAGCTCCGTATTCCGAAAGCCGGACGGGGCCGGAATCCATTGACAGCCCATTTTCAGGCCCGTAGCATCTCGCCGCAATTGGCACGGCGGCAGGCGACGGGACAACTGGAGCAAAGGCATGAGCGAAGATTTCCGCGGTTTGATGCTGGCAACCTGTGTGGCGCTGGGTTCCCTGACGACGCCGGCGCAAAATGCACAGCCTGCGGGTGCCGCGCCCGATTTGCTGGCAGAATTAAAGCATTACCCACATAACATCCTGATCGAGACCAAGCGCGACGGGAATTGGGAAATTTACCGGATCAACGCCGACGGCTCGCAGCCAGTGAACCTCACGAAAACGCCGGATGTGGATGAATTGTATCCGAAGGCTTCGCCGGACGGTTCGCGGCTCTGCTTCGAGGCGGACGAGGGCGCGGGCGAACAGCGGGCACGGCATCTGTATGTGATGAACGCCGACGGCAGCGCACGCAGGAAAATCGCGGACAATGCGCGCGAGCCATGCTGGAGCTCCGACGGCAGACAAATCGCGTTCCTCAAGGGCGAGTTCGAGAAGTATTCACTCACCGATTTCGCGACCCGCGGCATCTTCATCTACGACTTGGCCAGCGGCCAGACGCGCGAGCATCCGAACACGAAGATCAAACACCTCTACACGCTCAACTGGTCGGCCGACGGCAAGTGGTTCGTCGCCGTCGTGCATGGCGGCATGGGCTTTGCGCACAACATCATCGCGCTCGAAGCGGCCGGCGCCGGTGTTTTCGACCTGCACTGCAAGGGCTGCCGGCCCGATCTGAGCTTCGATGACAAGCACATCTCGTGGGGCAATGGAGATTACGACGTCGGCGTCGCCGATCTCGACCTCGGCACCAACCCGCCGCAGGTCACGAACCGTCGCAACACCATCGAAAGCAAAAAACCGGTGGAAACCTATCACTGCGACTGGTCGCCCGACGCGCGCTACATCGCCTTCAGCCGCGGCGCGAAGCACGAGGGGAAGAATCTCCACGGCCTGCTGCCTGAATTCCCCGGCGTCGAGGCGCCCGGCTGGGACACGTGCGTCGCGGACGCGCACGCAACCAACCGCTGGGTGCAGATCACCTTCGACGGAAAATCCAACAAGGAGCCCGACTGGCAGTTCGCCAAACCGCAAAAAGGGAATTGGTTCACGCGGCTGTTAACGAGGTAAACCCCGATGCGCATCGCCGCGGCCATTTCCTGTTCGCTTTTGCTCGGCGCATGGCCAGCTACCCTGGCCGCCGGTCCGGACAAGCCAAAAACCATGACGACCGCGGGCGGCGTGGACATGGTTTTGATTCCGCCTGGCTCCTTCACGATGGGCAGCCTCCATGGCGATGGTGATGCCAAACCGCCGCACAAGGTTGGCGTGGATGCCTTTTGGATGGATCGCACCGAGGTCACGCAGGAGCAGTTCGATAAACTGCAGCTTTCCAACCCGTCGCATTTCGAAGGCGCCCGGCTGCCGGCGGAACAGGTGACGTGGGCGCAGGCGGCGCGCTTCTGCAATGCGCGCTCGCGGGCCGAGAAGCTGGCACCCTGTTACAACGCGGACACGGGCGTGTGCGATTTCACCCAGAACGGCTACCGCCTGCCGACGGAAGCGGAATGGGAATATGCCGCGCGCGCCGGCAGCGAGGCGGACTACACATTTGGCGGCGACGCACGCCGGCTCGGCGAGCACGCGTGGTTCGCCGGCAACGCCGCGAAGAAGACCCACCCCGTCGCGCAGAAAAGACCGAATGCCTGGGGCCTCTTCGATATACACGGCAACGTGGCGGAATGGTGCAACGATAATTACGCTGCGGATGCCTACGCGAAAAGTTCCGCCAAAAACCCGCGCGGCCCGGCGGCGGGGAAGCTCGCCTGCCTCCGCGGCGGTGCCTGGAACTCAAGCGCAGAGGCCACGCGCATCTTCGTGCGCGCCGGCGAGAACCCCGGCTTTTCCGACGCATGCCTGCACCGCGATGCCATCGGCTTCCGCTGCGTCCGAAAGGCGGATGGCCCGTGAAAAGTTCCAAGGCTTGGAAAGTGCGGACCGGCTTTTTTCCAAGCCTTGGAAGCCTGCCGGCGCGGAGCCGGCCTTATCCTGAAGCGGAATAGCCATGCTCTTCCACACCTGGATATTTTTCATCTTCTTCGCGGTGGTTTACGCGGTGTATCTGCCGCTGCGGAAAAACAACCCGGCGATGAACCTGTGGCTGATGCTGGCCTCGTACGTTTTCTACGGCTGGTGGAACCCGTATTACCTGCTGCTGCTGTTCGGCACGTCGGCGGTCGACTTCTGGATGGTGCTGCTGATGGAGCGCAGCCGCACCCACCGCGCGAAGAAAGCCTGGCTGATCACGAGCCTCGTCAGCAACTTCGGCTTCCTCGGGTTCTTCAAATACGCCTATTTCTTCACGGACAACCTGAACGCGCTGTTCACGCATCTCGGCGCGGCCTTCCACCTGCCCGACCCCGTCGCCTATCCGAATGCGATGCTGCACGCGCTCGGCCTGCCGGAGAGCAGCCTGTTCGTGCATGTCTTGCTGCCGATCGGCATTTCCTTCCACACGTTCCAGTCCATGAGCTATACGATCGACGCGTATCGCGGCACCGTCGAGACCGAGCGCAGCTTCGTCCGCTTCCTGTGCTTCGTCTCGTTCTTTCCGCAGCTCGTCGCGGGGCCGATCGAGCGCGCGCGGAACCTGCTGCCGCAGCTGCAGCGCGCGCCGCAGATCACGCGCGCCGACATCACGGAAGGGCTGTCGCATTTCCTCGTCGGCTACTTCAAGAAGGTCGCGCTGGCCGATTACCTCGCGCTGTATGTGGACAAGATTTATGGCGCGCCCGACACCGCCGGCGCACCCGCGCTGATCCTCGCAACCATCGCCTTCGGCTGGCAGATCTATTTCGATTTCAGCGGCTACACGGATATGGCGCGCGGCATCGCGATGACGATGGGCTTCCGCTTGATGCTGAACTTCAACAACCCCTACACCGCCACCGGGCTCGGCGATTTCTGGGCGCGCTGGCACATCAGCCTGTCGACCTGGTTCAAGGACTACGTCTATTTCCCGCTGGGCGGCAACCGGCACGGCAAGTGGCGGACCTACCGCAACATGCTGCTGACGATGGTGCTCTCCGGCGTGTGGCACGGCGCGGCCTGGACGTTCGTCATCTGGGGCGCGCTGCACGCCATCGGCCGTGTCGTCACCCGCGAGCTCGAAGAGGCCAGCTTCTATCGCGACCGCGTGCCGAAGCTCGCCAAGCAGCTGGGCGTCTTCGCCTTCGTCTCGTTCGCCTGGATCTTCTTCCGCGCCCAAACGCTGCCCGACGCGTGGACGGTCGTGACGCGCATCGGCACGGCGGAATGGTCGGACCCGCACTTCCCGCTGCTGATGGCCGTGCTGATCCTCGCGGTCTGGATCTACCAGCTCGCCTTCGCCGACGAAGCGCGCGTGCGCCACGTCCTCGCGCTCGCGCCGGTACGCTTCGGCCTGGCCGCGGCGATGCTGGTCTACCTCGCCCTCGTCACGCAGCGCGGCGCGCAGGCGTTCATCTACTTTCAATTCTGACCATGAAGGAACAGCTGACATTCGACAAGGGCCGGGCGGAAACGACGCGCGGGATCCGCGCGCACGATGCGTCAAATACGATGCAGCTTTCGGGCCGGCAATGGCTCGGCCTCGCCGCGCTCGCGCTGGCGCTGGGGCTCGGGGCCCCCGCACTCTGGCCCCGGCTGGAAAAGTTCCCGTTCGACGCGGATTACCGGATCCCCTACGAACTCAGCAACGATTACTGGCAGTATGACCGCGCCTCGCGCGCCGCGGCGGCCCGGTGCGAGGCCTTGCTCGTCGGCGACTCCGTCGTCTGGGGTCAATACGTCACGCGCACGCAGACGCTGTCGCACCAGCTCAACGCACGCGCGGGCCGGGAGCGGTTCGCCAATCTGGGCCTCGACGGCGCGCATCCCGCCGCGCTCGCCGGCCTGCTCGAATTCCACGCCGCCGGCCTCCGGGGAAAGACCGTGGTGCTCGGCTGCAACCTGCTGTGGCTGAGCTCGCCGCAGCACGACTTGCAGGAACGGAAGGAGTTCGACTTCAACCACCCGGAACTCGTCCCGCAATTCTTTCCGAAAATCCCATGTTATAAAGCCGATGTTGCGACGCGCCTCGGCCATGTGATTGACCGCT
>CAIWHP010000120.1 GCA_903912445.1 uncultured Lentisphaerota bacterium | reverse complement strand
TTTGAAGCCCACACCGCCTTTCCGGACCGTTGCCTGGTCCTGGGAAAAGGGGTGGATGTGACGAAGTTGCCGGGCTGGTCGGAGGGGTGGGTGACGGTTCAGGATGCATCGACGCTGCTGGCGGTGGAGCTTCTGAATCCGCTGTCCGGCATGCGGATCCTGGATGCGTGCGCCGCGCCGGGCGGCAAGCTGTCGGACATCGTGGACCGGGTGGGGAGCGAAGGTGTCGTGGCGCTGGATGCCAGCAAGGCCCGGTTGGATCTCGTGAAGGAAAACCTGGAGCGGTTGGGGGCCGGGGCGGTGACGGTGATGGCCGGTGATCTGGCTAAGCCGGAGACGGGGCGGAAACTGCTTGCGGCCGGCTTGTTCGACCGGATTCTGGTGGATGCGCCCTGCACGAATACGGGCGTGTTGCGCCGCCGGGCGGACGCCCGCTGGCGGTTCGAGTCGAACTCATCCGCGGAAATGGCCAAGGTGCAGGAGCGCCTTCTGACAGCGGCTTCGGCGTTGCTCAAGCCCGGCGGGCGCCTGGTGTACAGCACCTGCAGCATTGAGCCCGAGGAGGATGGGGAGCTCGTGCGGGTATGGCTGGAGAAGAGCAAGGGGTGGAAGAAGCTGAACGACACGCTTTGGCTGCCCGGAGAACATGATGCGGATGGCGCTTATGCGGCGGCGTTAACCTTCGGGGAAGCTGTTTGACAGGGGAGGAGGCGGTTTATATGATTCCCGAAACTGGTCTTGTTGCTTGCGGGAGGTATTCATGAAAGTGCGCGTCTTGTTTCCGGTTCTGGCCGTTGCCTCTTCGCTGGGCCTGGCTGCCCTGATGATGGGGTGTGAAGTGACATCCAAGAGCAATCGGGTGAGCGTTGACCCGTATAGCGCCACCTTGCGTAAAGGGGAGTCTGTCGGGCTTCACGCCAGCGGAGGCGATGATTTCGCCTGGAGTTTGTCGGATCATAAACTGGGCACGCTCAGTTCCTCGCATGGCGAAAATGTCGTGTATACCAGCATTTACTCTCCTCCGGCCGGTTCGCCGGTAGTGCAGACGATCACCGTTACGGCCGATCCGGCGGGGGTGGTTTCGACTAACTTGGACGTTTCGGCAAAGACGGCCACGGCTTATATCACCCATACGGGGTGAATCTGGCGACGTCAACCGTCACGCTGCGTCTGTCTCCGAGTGCAGGGCAGGTCAGCAACGGCTGGTCGATCGGGTTTTCTGTTACGGGTGGGAGCGAACAGGGCTGGGGCCTTGAAAAGGCCACGTGGGGCATGCTCGCGTCCCTGGCCGGCAACTCGGTGACTTATATCAGCACGCCCAGCAACGTGACGGCTGCGGTTGAGCTGCAAACCATTCCGGCGACTGATGTTGCGGGCTCCTCTGCAAAGGGTGCACCGACCACCGGCCGCCGTAATTCAGGGCGTAATTCAGGGCTGAAAATGATTGTCAGAGCAGCCTACTTGTGATAACTAGTTCGTCTTGCATCAGCGGTACTCCAAATGATTGTTCCTGTCAACGCCAGCGACAAGGAAGTAGAACATGAAGGATATTGCAGTCTCCGATGTTAGAACGTTTGTCCTGTTGGGTCATAACGGCAGCGGCAAGACGTCGC
>CAIWHP010000119.1 GCA_903912445.1 uncultured Lentisphaerota bacterium | reverse complement strand
GAAGTGGTTGACGCCGGAGCAGTAGGCGGAATCGCCAAGAGCCTTCAGCGCCCACGGATCGGTGGACCAATCTCCGCCGTCTTTCGAACCCGCGGTGAACGCCTCCGCGGCGATGATGCGCTTGCCGTAGACGTGCGCCGGCGATGCGCCGAGCTTGAACCAGTATGGCCCGGGCCAACCGCCATTCCAGAACTCGGTCACGATCAGATCGCCGCGGCCGCCGACGGTGACGTTGTCGAACTGGACCTGATGGTACGGCTCGACGCTGAAGAGCTTGCCCTGCTTGTGGCACAGCTCCGCCATCCGGCCGTAGTACACGTCGGCCATCGTGTCGCAGAGCGTCTGGCGCAGATCCCAGAGGAAGCGCTCGGTCGTCTCGACGCTGTCGATGACGCGCCCGCTCATCGCTGGCAGGAACCGGACCAGGTCGTAACCGCGGCGCTGCCGGAACTCGTCGGGCAGATGCGGCGACCAGTTCTGCGCGTGCTTCTCGTAGCTGTCGATGTGGACGCAGGCCACGCCGCGGTTGAACTCTGCGTCGGCGAAGAGCGGCGCGAGGTAGCTGTTCCAATGGTGATCCAGGGCGGCGGCGTTGAGCTTGTCGCACTCCAGCCCCGTCCCGGCCGGCGTGGCGGGGCCGTTGAGCGCGAGGGTGAGCGTGCGACCATAGCGCACCACGGTCCAATCGCCAGCGGGGACATCCCAGTCGAGCGTGCCGTCGGGACGCAGCCGGTCGGAGAGGTCGAGAATCCGGCCGCGCGGGATCGTGGCGTTCGCCGGCGCGGGCGTCGCGGTGAACGGCGGCTTGTGCAGGCCGAACTTGTCGAACATCGCCTTGCCGGTCCAATCCTCGATCCGCACGCCGGAGAGTAAGGCGACTTCAGCCAGATCCATCTTGGCGGGACCCTTCGCATCGCTGACGAAACCGATCCGCCAATAGCGCGCGGGCGCGGCGGCGATGGTCGCGTTCACCGGCAACCCCTGCGTGCCGCGCACGGCGCAGCGCCGCACCGCGCGCCACGTCCCGCCGTCGTCCGACTGCTCCACAACGACCACCTTCACCGAGCCGTCCCACTCGCGGAAGTTCACGGCCAGCGACCGGGCCGGGTAGGGCTTCCTGAAATCGAACCGGAGCCAGTTCGTTGCGCCGGGCGCAGGGTTGGCCAGGCTCGAGAACGTCGCGGGATCGCCGTCGGCGACCTTCGTGGCGTCGAATTTCGGATTGTCGCTGGCGACGACCGGCGGTGCGCCGTCCCACAACTCCGCCGCCGGGGTCGGGAAAGCCAGCACGGCGATGTCGCGATAGTAGTCGTTCCAGAGCGCCGGCTTCTCCTTCGTGACAGACCAGGTATTGCCGAGTTTCGAGGCGTGGGGGGGCGGCAAGGGCGCGGCGGGTTTGCCGGGACCATGGACGCGCGTTTCGCTCCACGTGAGCTTTTGCATCGCCAACTCCGGCGTGATCCACGGCCCGCCGCTGGACGACCAACCGGGGCTATTCCACATGTTGACCCGGATCCCCAGCCGCCGAGCCTCGACGACCGCGTGGCGGAACATCTCGCGCCACTTCGGCGAGAGAATCGTCACGTCGCCCTTGGGTTCGTCGTGTCCCCCGATAAACCCGATCAACACGCCACCGATGCCGACCCGGTTCATCGCTTCGAGGTCCGCGGTGATCCCTTCCTTCGTGTGCAGCTCATGCCGCCAGTACCAGATGACTTCTGGCCTGGCGGTCAGCGGAGGGTTAAGAAATTCCGCCTCCAGCTTCCCGGCTTGCGTATCAGGAATGAGTTGCGCCATTGCGAAGGCCAACCACGTTGCTGCCCGTGTGTACTTCATGGTTCTTTTCCCGCTAACGCCATGTCCGTAGATGCTCGCTGCGCCCGCCGGAATTCGATGCGGAAGAAGGCCGCCTCAGCCCAGACGAGCGTCAGGCCGACGGGGACGAGAAGAATGCCGTAACCCAGCATCCTGTGCAGACGGACGGCCCAGTCCAGATGCCAGCCATAGGTCGTCACCCAGACGGCAGCGGCGGCAAGGCCGGCGACGACAACAACCGGGGGCAGGACGAAGCCGTACAGGTGTACGAAGCCTGCACGCCGTTCCCGTTCGAGCGGCGGCAGGATGGTCGTGAGGTGGAGCAGGATGAACTGCCCCCGGGGCATCGTGCGACCGAAGAGCAGCAGCGCAGCGAAATCCCACGTAGAGTGCGACCGAACAGCGAGATCTGTTCGAGGCTTGGCGCGATACCAGGCCAACGTCGCCCAGCCGATGAGCACGCAGATCGACACATTGGCGACCAGGATCGCCGTCCACCCCCCGCCTAGTATGCGGACGATGGGATTCGCCTCATGCACCAGTCCAGGATCGTAGTACCAGGTGATGGCTGCATCCAGCGCCCGAGTGGCGAACAGCAGGGACAACCAGAGTACGGTAAGGACAATACGCGTCATGGCGGTTCACCTCCGTCGACCGTCTGTACAGTCACCGGGCCCCGCAGGCCGGAAGGCACCAGCGCGGCGTCGGGCTTGCAGGGGTTGGGATACGACACGCGGGCGATGCGCTGCGTATCGGGAAGACCGCTGTCGCCGATGAGGCGGTTGGCCCACGGATTGGTCACGCGCACGGTCAGCTCGTTGCGACCGATCCGAACCGCGTCAGCGAGGGCGACGCGGAACGGTGGCTTCCAGAGGGTGCCCAGTGCGCGGCCGTTGAGCGCGACCTCGGCCATGACCCCGACACTGCCGAGGTCGAGGAAGAGCGGTTGGCCGGCTTGTGCCGCGTCCAACTCGAAAGCGGTGCGATAGGTCGCGGTACCGGAGTAGAAACGAATCCCCGGCGCGGGACGGGACGTCCAGTCTTCCAAGGTCTGGAACTCGACCGAGGCCGGTCCTCCAAGCGTTGGATCGAAGGCCACCGACCACGGGCCGTTCACCGTCTTCACGGAGACATAGTCGGGATCGTTGCGCGGGGCCGGACCGTTCGCGGCCGAGGTGGCGCGGCGGAAGACGACGAAGAGCGACCCGGCGGGATCGAAGCGGAGCGGGACCACCGTGCGTCCGTTCTCGATCCGGAACGCCGCGGCGTCGCGGCGGCTGCCGTCGGCGGGATCCCACAACTCCGGCTGCAGGCCCGCCACGCGGAAGGAGCACTCCACCCGGTCCAGCGTCGACGTGCCTTGATGACTGACGAAGTAAACGTGTGCGCCGTCGTCGAGCCGGCGATGCGCGAAGACGAGCGCCGTGTTGGTGCCGGCGGCGCGGTACGCGAAGTCCGGCGCGACGCCCGCGCGCTCAAGAGCAGCGGAGACGGGAGCGCCGTTGAAGACCCAACCCGCCTTGAAGGCCCGCTGCGTGACCGCCTTCCCGTCGCAATCGCCCCAGACCTCTTCCGCGATGCGACGCACCTGTTCGTCGCAGGCGGGATAGTCCGTCAGCGTCGGTGCGATCGCTGGCTTCGATCCGACGACCGCAACGCCCGCCGCCGCCAGGTCCCGCACCTTGGCCGCGACAGCGGGCGACATCACGGCGGCGTCCGGGATGGCCAGCACGCGATAGCCGTTTCCATCGGACAGCGCCGCGCGTCCGTCGCGTGGCGTGAGGCGCGTGAGCAGGGCGTCGGCGTTGACGAGGTCGTAGTCGAAGCCGGGCGGCAGGCTGCGGATGGCCTTCTCGATGCCGGACGATGCGATCGCGCCGGAGGGGATGGTCTCGCCGGTGAGCATGGCGATGTCGCGCACGGGCCGGCCCTGTTGCAGCAGATGCTGGCAGCGCGTCAGGTAGCCGATCCACGCCTTGCCGCCGGTTTCCCACCAGGTGTCGGTGCGGCCGAAGAAGGTGCCGATGGTCCACATGGACATGCCCGGCCGCTGCCGCGTGTCCGCGAAGGGCTGGTGCGGATAGGAGTGGAACACGAAGCGGTTCACGCCCTGGCAGAAGTAGAGGTCGCCGAGGGCCTTCAGCGTGAAGGGATGACTGCGCCAGATGCGACCGCCGGCATAGGTGAACGCCTCGGCGGCGACGATGCGCTTGCCGTACAGATGCGCGCCGCTGGACGCATCGCGGCAATCGAGCAGGCTGCGGAAGCTGCTCCGGTCGTCGAAGGTGTCCCGGTGCCAGAACTCGCCCATCGGAACCTGCACCACGCCCTTGGCCCGCAGCGCGTCGATGCAGGTGGAGACAATGCCCGGCGCTTCCGCCATGAGAGCCAGTCCCTTCCGGCGCGCAATCTCGTCGGCCGCCGCGTAGTAGTTCTCGATGAGCAGGTCGCCGACGGTGCGCCGGAAATCGCACAGGAAGCGCTCGCTGAGCATGACGCTGCCGACGACGAGGCCGGAAAAGACCGGCATCCAGGGGCGCGGATCGTAGCCCCGCCGCCGCGTGAACTCGGCGATCATCGCGGACGTCCAGCTCTGGCTGTCGCACTCCCAGGAATCCATCAGCAGGTGCCGCAGGCCTGCCTCGTTCAGGGGACCGAGTCGCTTGGTCAGCGGATCGAACAGGCCGTCCAAGAACGCGCGCACCGCCTCGCGGCTGAGCTTGTCGCACTCCAGTCCCTCGGCGGCGGGAGGGGGACGGTTGTTCATGTGTCCGGTCGGCGTGTGTCCGAAGCGCAGGATGACCCAGCGGCCTTCCGGGAATTTCCAGTCGAGGGTTCCGTCCGGCTTCAGATGGCTGCTCAGGTCCACCACATTCGTGGCGGGAATCCCGTCGGGGCGCGCGTCCTGCGACAGCGGAAAGGTGTTCATTGTCCACGACCGCGGCCAGCTCCCGAGCCACGGTTCGCCGGCGAGCTGCAGTTCGCCGACGACCAGCCGGCTGGTCAGGCCGGTGACGGACACGCGGAAGTACCGGGCGGTCGTCGGCCGCGTCCACGAATAGAGCGGGAGCCCGTTGTCCGCGACCAGCGTCGGGCTGGCCCACTGCATGACCCGGCCGACGGAGCGAAAGGTCTGTCCGTCGTCACTGGCCTCCAGTTCGGCCATGCCGCCCTTCGGCAAGGCCGCCCACGAGACCACGCCACGGCAGGCGAAGGGCTGCGCGAAATCGTAGCGCACCCAAGCCCGGCCGTCGCCCTTCGGCAGTTCGACGCGCGATGCGAGCCGGTCATCCCAGATCGTCCGCGTAGCGAGGCCGGTCACAGAGCACGACACCGTGGGGACCGCGTCCGCCATGCGTTTCACGCCGTCCGGCTGACGATACGCCACCACCGCCACCTCCTCGTAGTGCCGCCGCCCCTCCGTGCCGTGATGCACGAGATCCTGAAAAGGGCCGAAGCAATCGGGCGGAGGCGGCAGCGGTCCCGCGTACCGGCCGGGCCCGGAGACGGATGCTTCGCTCCACACCAGCTTGCGCATCGCCTGTTCCGGTTTCACCCAGGTGCCGCCCGCGGTCGCCCAGCCAGCGCAGACCATCGTGCCGAGGTCGAGGTCGAGCCGCTTCGCCTCCCGTCCGGCGTGCCGGACCAGGTCGAGCCATTCCGGACTCTGGTACTCGACCTTCGTCAGGCCGGTGGTCGGCGGTGCCACGATGGGACCGAGCGTGAAGATCGACGCCCCGCCGAGGCCGACCCGCTGCATGGATTCCAGGTCCAGCGTGATACCCTCGCGGGTGACATTGCCGTCCATCCAGTGCCACCACACCATCGGCCGGGCTTCCGGAGACGGCTGGGCGAAGCCCGACTCCAGCGCAGCATTGGCCGCCTGCAACGCAGCCAGCGGCGCGAGCAGCAGGGCGCTGAGGAGGGTGTGGGTGTGTTTCATGGTTGTTCTTTTCGTCTTCCTTTGCTTCATCAGTTCCAAACATTGGAAGTCATCGCACCGCGGTTTTCCAAGGCTTGGAACTTCTGGCAAGACGCGGCCCGTGTGCTGCGCGGCCAGCGGCAACGACATGGCCATCATGGTGTGAAACCGTGTCATGGGGTCAAGGGGCGGGCAGATCAATGAGGCCGATGTCAAGGTACTGGTTACCGATGGTCTGGCTGCGGCCATGCACGGCGAGCGTGTTGGTGCCATCAGTCAGCGGCAACGTGTCCACGGGCACAATCGTGTACGAACCGGCGTTGTTGCGTTCGATCTCGCCGCCGATCTGTTTTCCGTTCAGCCAGACCTCCGCCTTATGGTCGGCGTAGATGACGAGCGCCGGACGCACGGGAGCGGGACCGTGGAACTCGAAGCTGCGCCGCAACCAGATTTCCCGCGTACGCCACGGCGTGCGGATGCGGGTCATGCCGCTCGTGTATTTATTGCTCACCGCGCCAAAACCGGCGGCGGCGGGGAGCCAGGTTTCATCGGCAAAGCGCGTGGCCGACCAAGCGGCTGGCGGCGCGTTGGTGGTGAAGCGCCACGCGACGGGCGCCAGTTCCGCCGTCGGGGCGATGACGCGCACCGGAGCGCTCTCCCGATACAACGGGGCGTGCAGTGCCTTGAGTTTCTCGGCGGGCAACTTTGCGACCTTGCGGTCGTAGCTAAGCAGGCCATTCTTCTCGATCTCAACATCGCTGGTCTGCGTGTACACCGCCGCGCCCAGCCCGCGCGCGATGAGCGGGCGCAGCTTGTCCATGAAACCCGCATACGTCGCGGCCAGTTTGCCGGCGTCGGGCGAATCCTTGTAGCCCCAGCTCTCCGCCTTCCACATGTGGCCCGACACGGCAAGACCCTGCCCGCCGAACTCGCCGAGCACCGCGGCGCGCTGCGGGTCGAGCGCGGGCATCGTGGGGCCGGGATAACGATGTGCATCCACCACGTCGCCGACGCCGTAATCCATCCAGCCGCTCGCGCTGTTGACGATACGGGTCGGGTCCTTCGCCTTCGTCCACGCCGCCATGTCCTTTGTGCCAGCAGCGTCGAACTGTTCCCACATTTCGTTGAACACGACCCACACCACGATGCACGGGAACCCGCGGAGCTGCTCGACAATCGAGTTCGACTCGTCCTTGAAAATAGCCCGGCCTTCCGGCGTCTTGCGGCTGCCGGGGAACGGGAAATCCTGCCAGACCAGCAGGCCGATTTCGTCGCAAGCCCGGTAGTAGCGGTCGTTCTCCACCTTGAGGTGCTTGCGCAGCATGTTGAAGCCGGCGCGTTTCAGGAACTCCAATTCCCAGCGCTGCGCGGCCTCCGACGGTGGCGTCAACAAACTCTCCGGCCACCAGCCTTGGTCGAGCGGACCGTACTGGAAAAGCGCCTGGCCGTTGAGATGAAGCCGCTGAATGCCGTGCGTGTCGGGTTTGACCTCGCAGGTACGGATCGCCGTGTAGCTGCGGACGGTCTCGCCGTCCTTCAGCGCGATTTCCAGGTCGTAAAGATACGGACGCTCCGGCGACCACGGTTTCGGTTGAGCAGGACGCAACGTCAGCGGCTGGCCGGTGACGCCCGTTGCCTCGGCCACGACCTGCTTGCCGTCGAGCATCTTCACGGCGACCGGCCCGCCGTCTTCTGCGGCGGCCACGGTCACCTTCACGCCCGTCAAATCCGGCAGGCTCTCGGCCAGCACATCCGTCATGTGGTTGGCGGGAACGGTCTCCATCCAGACCGTCTGCCAGATGCCGGACACGCGGGTATAGAAACAGCCTTTCGGATCGAGGCTCTGCTTGCCGTGCGGCTGGTTGCCGGTGGTGACATCGAGCACGCGAACGACGATCTCCGCCTCCGGTTTGCCCGCCGTGGCGGCGGTGATGTCGCACGACCAACGCCGGTTCATGCCGCGGTTGCCGCCAACCTCCGCGCCGTTGACCCAGACCTTCGCGTCCCAGTCCACGCCCTCGAATCGCAGGAACCGTCGCTGCCCCTGGGCGATGGCGGACGTGGCGATGACGCGCTGATACCAGAGCGCCTCGTCGGGCTTGAGCAACCGCCCCACGCCGGAGAGCGCGGATTCGAGCGGATACGGAACAAGAATTTTTCCGTCCCAGCGTTCCGGTTGCGCGGCGGTCGCGGCGGTGACCGCCCGGTTCCACAAACCGTTCAGGCAGGTCCAGTCGCCGCGCACGAGCCGCGGGCGCGGATAGTCCCGCCAGGCGTTTTGCGGCGTCACCTGCGCGCCCCACTCGCTCATGATCGGGACCGGCGCGGGCTTCCACGCGTCCTCGGCGGCGCAGACGCGCAACGCGAGGATGGACAACAACGCGACGACAGTATTTATGTTCATGGTTTGGACTCGTAGATCAACAAGGTGATGGAACGCGGCGGAAACGCGCGGAGGGACGCGGGCAACTGGCGCGTGCGGACGCAATCCTCGGCCAAGTGCGTGACGGAGTTGGTGGCCAGCATCGAGGGCGCTGTCAGTTCCTGTCCGCCGGTCAGGGTGTAGTTGCCGCCGGTGATTTCGATGTGCGCGGGGATGGCTTGCGTCGCGTGGCGATTGACGACGGCGATGGTGAGCGTGTGCTTCTGGTCGTTGGCGGTGGCGGCCACGTCGAGCGCGGGCAACGCGGTGCCGTCGAGCAACGGCGACTCGCACCGCGCGGTCACGGCTTGGATGCCGCAGTGTTTGGCGTAGAGTGCGAGCGGATGGAAAATGGTCTGGCGCACGGAGCCGTTGCGGTCGGTCTGGATCGGAGCGATGACGTTGGCCAGTTGCGCCCACGTGGCGAAGCCGATGATGTCCGCGTGGCGGTGCATTGCGTTGAGCCAGCTCGCGACCGCGAGCGCGTCCTGCCACGTGTAGGTCTGCTCCAGATTCCACAGCACCTCGCGTCCGCCGGCGCCGCCGTTCCACAAACCCCACTCGTCAATCGCCAGCTTCACCGGTCCGGCGCGCGGCGGGAAGCGATACCAGTGCGAGAAACCCTTCGGCTCCGCCGGAAACCCGGCCAGGAATTTCGCGTAGGCGTCCAACTGCCGGTCAAACGCGGCGACGCTGCCGAGCAGGTTGGTGTACTGCGTCGTCCGGAAATACCAATGCGCCGAAATGAAATCGGCCACGGGATGCAGCGACTTCAGGACGGTCGTGTTCCAATTCGTGTTGTTGCCGACGCCGGCGACGATGAGCTTGATGCTCGGGTCCTGGAGCTTCATCAGCTTCGCAAACTGCCACGCGACCTTCGCGTACTCCGCCGGATCCTGGAGCCGTCCGCAATCCGGTTCGGCCTCCTCCTCGTTGCCGAGTCCCCAGTACTTCACGCGAAACGGCTCGGGCGAACCGTGCTTCCGCCGCAGCTCCGCGAAATACGTCGTGCCCGTGCCGTTGCAATACTCAACCCAGTTCGCCGCTTCCTCCGCCGACCCGGTGCCCATGTTCACGCTGATATAAGGCTCAGCTCCGATCGCGCGGCAGTAGCGGATGAACTCGTCGGTGCCGAACAGGTTGTCCACTTCGCCGCCCCAGATCAGGTTCGGTCGGCTGCGGCGCTCGGACGCCGTCCCGACGCCGTCCTGCCAGTGATAGATCTTCGTGAACGTGCCGCCGGGCCAGCGCAACAGCCGTGGATTCAGTTCGCACACCTTCTCCAGCACGTCGCGCCGGAAGCCGTTCGTGTCGGAAAGCGGCGAGCCCGGCTCGAAGATGCCGCCGTTGATGCAACGGCCGAGATGCTCGATGAACTGACCGTAAAGCTGTGGCGAAATTTGTACGCCGGGTTTGTCCGCCTGCACGGTGATCGTCGCCGTCTGCGCCGCAGCGCTGAGGACCATGGTGGTCAGTGCGCCCGCGATAAGACGTCCGATATTCGTTTTCATGAGTCGCATCTCTCCCGGATTGGAATTCGTTTTTCCAATGCTTGGCAACCGCCGTCAGGTTTTTTCCAAGCATTGGAAACTTGTGCCACGGATGTCTTATTTTGGAGCCTCGTGCTGGCGCAGAACGCGGATTTCACCGACAAGGCCGCCGACCTTGCCTTTCTGACGTATGAGGCGAACGATGAGGCGGTCTTTACCGGCCACGAGTGAAGCGGGAATCGGAAAGGACACGTCGTGGAACGAGCCGTTGGCCTGCGCCGGGCCGATGCCGCCGAGCTTGGTCAGTGGCGGCAGCGCCGCGGCCTGCGCGCCGGTGTCGAGCTGGTTGCCCAGCGTGGTGTCGGTTTTGCCCGTGTCTTTCGCGACGGCGGCTTCCGTCTTCGCGCCCGCGACACACACCTCGAAACCGCAATTCGTGGCGCGCCGCGCGTCGGGATCGTTGGCGGGCGGCGACCAGAGTCGCACGAGCAGTGTCTGTGGTTTGTCCGGCTCGACGGCAAGCGTCCAGCCGAAACGATCCGGGCCGAGCTCCGCCGTGCGGAATGTCTGCCAATGGCCGGCGATGATGCGCTGCAGTTCGTTGAACTCGTGGTTGTAGCCGTTGTGCGCCTCGAGCGCGTGGTCCTTCTCGGTGCGGTTCGCGCCGGCGGTGCGCGGCAGCGCCGGATCGTTCGCGAGGCGGCCGGGCAGCGTGCTGCCAGCGGCCGGCGTGCCCGCGTCGAAGAACGCGATGTCCACCGTGTGCGGCGCGAGCGCGGCCCAGCGTTTCGCCTCGGCCTCGTAGGCCGCGCGCCCGGCGGCCAGCTGCGCGTCGTCGCGCAAATCCCAGTAGGCGATGTAAGGGTCTTGGTGCTCCTGGTACATCGGGAGGAAGTGGATGGGTTTCGCGGTGAGGTCGCGGAGGAAGACGGCGGGGTCGCCGGTGAAATGCAGCGGCTGGGCTGCGGACGTGATGGCCACGAGGGCTTGGTCGGCGGGTTTGCGGGCGACGGCGTAGCGGGCGCTGTTGTCCGTCTTCGCCACGAGCATCACAGGGCCGTACATGAGCGCGGCGCGGTCGGGGTTGTCGCGGAAACCTTCCCAGCGGAGTGTCATCGGCAACTTGACGGTGATTTTGTCGCCCGCCTTCCACGTGCGCGTGAGGTCAACGTAGCCTTCGGGCCCGGTCGTTGTGGGGACGGATTCGCCGTTGACGGTGACCGCAAATCTGTTGGCGACCCACGATGGTTTGCGGATGCTGAGCATGGTTTTGGCGGGCTTGGCGGCGACGATCTCAATCGTGGTACCGGCTTCCTCGGGGAATTTGGTGGTCTGGCGCAGGACGAGGCCGGCATCTTTCCAGTTCAGTTCGGAGGCGATGAAGAGGTTGATGAAGAGCCGGTCGGCGCCGGTGTGGAAGTAGATGCTGTCGCCGTATTTTGCGTGGTTCTCCATGCCGGAGCCGTGGCAGCAGGCCAGGCTCACCCCGCCCGGGCTGAAGCCTTTGCGGTTGCCGCTCTCCAGCGCATGGAAATAGGCCACGGTGCCGTACTGCGGGTGTTGCGAGGAGAGGATGTGATTGAGCTGCGCGCGCTCGAAATAGTCCGCCACGGTTGAAGCGGGCTGCCACATGAACAGGTGGCGCGTGAGCTTGAGCATATTGTGCGTGTTGCAGGTTTCCGTGTTGCCCTTGCTCAACGACAGCGAGAGATGCGTCTTGGGCGTGAACTTCTCATGATTGCTGTTGCCGCCGTTCGCATAGCTGCGTTCCGTGACAACATGCCGCCAGAAGTTGCGCGCGGCATCGCGATAGACCGGCTCGCCGGTGAACTCGTAGAGGCGCGCGAAGCCGGTGAACTTCGGCACCTGCGTATTGGCGTGCAGCCCGTCGAGGATATCCTCATCGCGCGCCAGCGGGTCCCTGACTTTGTGGTGACAGAAACGCTGCGCGAGTTTCAGGTGCGCCGGATGCTTCGTGATCGCGTACAGGTTCGCCAGCGCCTCGTTGATGCCGCCGTGCTCCTCGTCGAGCATCTTCTGGAACGCCTCGTCGCCGATCTGCGCGGAATAGCCCTCCAACCACGCCGCCACCTTGTTCATGATCTCCAGCGCCTGCTGGTTGCCCGCGAGGCAGTGCGCGTCAAGGAGGCCTTGATAAACCTTGTGCAACGCATACCACGGCACCGGCAATCGCCCCAGCTCGGCCGGCCGCGGTTCCAGCCCGGCCATGATGCGCACCCACTGCTCCGGGAACGGCGCGATGAAGCCGGTCTTCTTCGCCAGCTGCACTTCCGCGATGATCGCGACCGTCGCGTCGAGCCGCTCCTTGAAGCGCGCGTCGCCGGTGCTGCGGTACATCTGGGCGCACGCCGACAGGAAGTGTCCTTCGTAGTGGCCCTGGCAGCCGTAGTCCTTCGCCTTCCACTCCGCGTACGGCTTCGCCTGCGACGGCAGCGCGTTGTTCACGCGCCACCAATGCATCAGCCGGTCCGGCTCCACGCGCAGGATATAGCCCTTGTCGCGTTCCTGCGCCTCGCGAAACGGCCCGTCGAGCAGCCGCACAGCGTGCAGGTCAAAAGCTGTGGCGGAGTCCGCCGGTGCCGGCCCGGTCCCGAGCAACAGCGCCGCCACAATAGCGATCAAGGAAAGTTTCATATCGCCGTCTAGCATTTTTCCGAGCCCTGGAAAAGTCTGCTGATGTTTTCCCTAACCTTGAACGTGGGGTGGACTTCCCGGCTTGCTCACGGGCTGTTTTCCGCATCAGCCAGATATTTCTGCAGCGCGCGGGCGAGGTCGTGGCCGAGGGCGCGGGCGCTGGCATCGGTGACGGCCACGCCGCCGGCGTTGGCGTAGGGCGTTTCGAGCGTGGCGGCGGCGCGCACACCCGGCAGCGCGGCGGCCCAGCGACCGAACGAAAGACCGGCGGTGAAATTAGCCGGCGTGTTCCAGCCCTTGCCGAACGGAAGATTGTTTTTGGTGGAGTAGTGCAGCGCGCCCATCTGCGTCGTTTCTAAAAGCTGGATGAAGCGCTCCGCCTCGTGCCAGCGGTTGGTATCCGGCCCGCCGACGAACACCAGTTGCTCGTTGACGCCGCCGCGCAGCGTCGGGCAGTGCAAGTCGAGCGCGATACGTAATTTGCCTTCCGACCACTGCGGCACCTGCTCACGGATCGCGCGCACAGTGGCGTAGAGGCCGGCGGCGTAGTCGCGATTGTGGTCGTGCGGCTTGCGGTTTTTGCCCTGGTCGCCCGCCTCGACGCCATCCTTGTCCACGAACGGCACGACGAAAAACTCGACGCGCTCGCGCAGCCAGCGGCCCTCGGCGGTGTCGGCCAACACGCCCTCGATGAGGCCTTCCAAGACGTAGCTCGCCATCATCTCGCAGCAATGGTGGCGGCAGGTGATCACGACTTTCTGTTCCGCACGCCCATCGAGCCGGCCGACGCGGAGCAATTCGGCGTCACGGCCCTGCTCCGTGCGGCAGAGGGTCGTCGCCTTGAGGTGCGGGTTGTTTGTGTGACCGGCCAGAAACGCGCGCAGATTGGTTTCAAGATAGGGGAAAGCCACACAGAAGCGAACCTCCGCTTCCTGCGCGCCAAAGCTGTAACAGAATCGATTACTGTGTACCGCTTCCGCGCCGAGCCATCGCCACGACTGCCCGCCATCGGTGCTGACCGCCGGGCCGCGCACGCCGATGGGGTTGCTACGCGTGAAATGGAAAGTCAGCTTGCGGCCCTGCGCTTCGCGGACGCGGAAGCTCCAGTAGAACCAATCGCCCGCGGTGTCACGCAGGTCTTGATGCAGGAAGACCTCGTCACCGGCCATCTTCTCCACGACGATGTTGCCCGCCGGCAGGTCGGCATCCACCTGCACCGCGGCGCGTACGCCGCACAGCGCCAGCACGGCCAACGCGAGACCAAGATGTTTTTTCATGCAGTCCTTTCTTGAGCCCGCGCGCCCTTTGTAGCGATATCAGGATTTGGGCCGCTGTCGTTCAAGGGAGCCACGCGCCAAGTGTAGCAAAGGCCGCGGGGCAGTACAGAGCCCAACACTCCGGTTTGTTGCATTGACTTGTCCTGCGCTGCCGATAGGCTGTCGCCATTCTTACAGGGAATGGCAAAGTGGAGGTATGGCTTGGCCGTCTTAGTGACATGTAGTGCGTGCGGTGCGAAATTGCGGGTGCGGGACGAGTACCAAGGTAAGGATGTTTGGTGTCCCTCGTGCAAGGCGGCGCTGACGCTGGCGGGCGAGCGCGTGCCCAACCATGAGGTGTTCGTCAGCTATTCCAACAAGGACAAGGCCGTCGCCGACACCATCTGCGCCACGCTGGAGGAAAAGAAGATCCGCTGCTGGATCGCCCCTCGCGACATCTCTGCGGGCAACTCCTGGGGCGGCTCGATCATCGAGGCGATCGAGGACGCGCAGGTGATGGTGCTGGTCTATTCCGGCCACTCGAACCTCTCGCCGCAGATCATCCGTGAAATCGAGCGCGCCGTGGCCAAGGGACTGCTGATTGTCCCGTTCCGCATCGAGGCTGCGCCGATGTCCAAGGATATGGAGTATTTCCTGAGCTCCAGCCACTGGTTCGATGCGCTCACGCCGCCGCTGGAACAGCACCTCGCCCAGTTTGCCGAGATGGTACGGTTGATCCTGTTCAAGAAAGCCCAAGCCAAGGACACCGTAACGAGCACGGATCCCGTGGCGGCCGCGATGCCGCGCGCCAAAGCGATGCCTTGGAAAGGCGCAGCAACGGCCATGACCGGGGTTGCTCTTGCCGTCGGTGTTTTTCTTGGGGTGCGGCAGTATCAACTACAGAAGGATGCCGTCACTTCTTCGTCCGCCAATCTTCCCGGCACACAAACCGCCTCACGCACACCGGCAGGGACGCAATCGTCGCTTGGCGCACTAATTGACGCTGGCGCCGCCGCGGCAGCGAAGGCACCACAAGTTCAGACTGTTCAATCACTGACGACCTCTATCGGCATGGAACTTCTGTATATTCCGCCGGGTGAATTCATGATGGGTAGCACACCGGAGGAACGGGAATGGGCAGCCGCAAATGGTTGTGGGAACAAGTGGTCGAAATACGAAGGCGAGAAACCACGGAAAACAAAAATACGACAAGGCTTATGGCTGGGGAAGATTGAGGTCACCGTTGGTCAATGGAGACAGTTCGCACACGCAACCAAGTATCAAACCGAAGCGGAGCAGAAGGGCTACGGCCTGAGATTTATGTCAGCGCGAGATGAGGCCACCGTGAAGGGAGCAAGTTGGCACGATCCCAAATTCGGCTTTGCGATAACCGATAATCATCCCGCTTGCTTCATCAGTTGGAACGACGCCGTCGCGTTTTGCGCTTGGCTAACCGAGCAGGAACGGAAGAACGGACGTTTGCCATCCGGATTTGTCGTCCGCTTGCCAACGGAGGCGGAATGGGAATATGCGTGCCGGGCGGGATCACAGACGTATTTCTGGTGGGGCGACACAAAGGAAGGTGGAGAAGGGCGACTCAATCGGAACGGAAAAGCCGACGGCTTTGAATTCGTGGCACCGATCAACTATTACGGTGATCGGGGGGAAAACCGGTTTGGATTGGCAGACATGCTGGGCAATGTGGCTGAATGGTGTCTCGATGGTTTTGATCCAACGCGGGCACACGAAGATTGTTTCACAGAAAATACCGCAAAAAAGGTCATTCGAGGCGGCGCACACGATGATTCCATTGGGCTTTGTCGGTGTGCCTTTCGCTTTGGTTTTCCACCAAATTTCCAAAATTACGGCAGCGGCTTTCGTGTTTGTTACGGCGCATACATTGCCGGCGCGACGACGCCTCAGCCCGCCGCGCAACCCGGCCAGTAGTGGACCAACAGTCTCGGCATGATCTTCGTGCCGATGCCGGGCACAACGGGGCAGGTCTCGATCTGGGATATGCGCGTACAGGACTACCAAGCCTTCATCATCGCCACGGGGCGTTCTTGGAATAAACCTAACTTTGAGCAAGGACCGACACATCCGCGGTAAACGTCAGTTGGGACGACGTCAAACCAGTCTGCGCTTGGCTCACGGGAAAAACGGCGCGCAGGCGCTCTGACCTCGTCTCAAGGATATCGTCCAGCGACGGACTGTGAGTGGAGTACGGCAGTGAGCTTGGAAAACGAAACCGGCAGTACCCCTAAAGAGCATGGCGCAAAAGTTGGCGGCGTATTTCCGTGGGGCCCGCAATGGCCTCCGCGCACGGCGCGGGCAACTATGGCGCAAAGCTGAATGTTGATGCGTTTGAACACACTAGCCCTGGCGGCAGTTTTCCCGCGAATCACTATGGCCTCTACGATATGAGTGGGAATGTTTGGCAATGGTGTGATGAACCTCTTTACGGCAAGGGTGGTCCTAGTGCGAGGCGTGGCGCTTCGTGGTCCAGTGATAGCCGTGTCCAGTTACTATCCGCACACCGCTTGGCCCGTAGTCCCGGGAAATACAGCGATGACCTCGGTTTTCGTTGTGAGCTGACGGGTGGCGGCGCGTCCACGGCCCGATGAACAACCACACCAGGCCACCCTGTCAAGCGCTCGGAAGATCGCCTTCGGTCTCATGTTGGGTTGGAAGGGCGGTTGTGGTGCGCCGGGTCGGAGACCCGGCCTGCACGCTTGAGAGCTTTCCAAGGTCTGGTGTCACCCATAAAATTGAACCAGACGCCGCGTGAGGTCACGCGGCCTACAAACCGGCTGCGCTTTTCATGGAAGGCTGGGTCCCCGACCCGGCGCAACTGGCGCTAGCGCTTCCGTCAGACTTGGAATCCGCGGCGCCCGGCTCAGCCCCGCCACGGACGTTCGCGTTGGCCGAGTCGCGCGAGCACGTCGCGCGTGATTTCCGCGTCCTCGGCGATCTCGAAATCGAACATCCCGGCCAGGATGAAGTCCGCGCCATTGCGGTAGCTGTAATCAAAGGCATCGCGCGGCGGGATCGCGCCGGCGGCCATCACCTTGTAGGCGATCCACGGCTGCGGCAGGGAGCTCATGAAGGCGGCGGTCTCCGCCGGGTGGCTGCACCAGTAGCCGTGCGGCACTTCCTCGGTCGGGCCCTTGATCTCCTCCGGCCGCGGCGCGGTGGGATAGTTGAGGTGGTGGAAGGTCTTCACCCAGTAGTCCACGGGCATTTTCGCCGCGACGCAGGCTTGCACCGTCTTGAGATCGTGCGCCGCCACGCCCACGGGCAGGCCGGTCGCCTTCATGATGTCCACCAGCTTGGCGACCTGCGCGACGTTGCCCTTCTGCACCAGCGGGTCGGCCGTGGCGCCGTGCAGATAGAGCGCGTCCACGCCGAGGTTCACGAGCTCCTCGACCGCGCGCTTGAAGTCCGCTTCCTTCCGGCTCTCGCTGGGGTCGGGCGCGACGAGCCAGTTCATCTTGCCGCCGCGACGGTCGCGGAATTCCCGAAACAGCACCATCACCTTCTGGTCGTGGTGCGTCATGAACGTGTTGACGCCGTGTGCCTGGGCCAGCGCAAAGGTCTCCTGCACCTTCTCGTCGGTGTTGTATTTCCGCTCCAGGTTGTTGACGAAATTCAGGCGGCGGGAATGCACGTGGTGCGTGATGATGTTGGTGCCGAGGATGAGCCGCGACAGCTCCAAGGTGCCGAGCTTGCCCTTGGGCAGGCTGCCTGTGCCGGCCGGCTCCGCGCGCACACCCGCCACCGCCGCGGCGCCCAGCAGGGAACCCGCCAGAAAATTCCGACGTGACAGATTTGATTTCACGGACTCACCTTCGCGTGACGGTGTTCACCATGTTACGTTTTTCAGGAACTCGAGGCTCTTCGGCAGCTGCTCGTGGACGGACGGCGACTCGTCCTCGATGAAGTAGTGCTTGATGCCGAGCTTCTGCGCCGTCTTGAGGATCGACGGATAGTCCATCTGGCCGGAGCCGATGGCGACATCGTTTTTCACATCCGTGTGGCCGGTATGGTCGCCGGTCTTCACGCCCTTCTTGAGGTCCTTGAGGTGGATCAGTTCCCAGCGCGTCGGATATTTTTCCAGCAACTTCACCGGATCCTGGCCGGGGAAGAAGACCCAGAGGATGTCCATCTCGAACGTCACGTACTGGGGATCGGTCTCCTTCATCAGCACATCGAACGCGGTGCCGTCGCCGAGCGGCGCGAACTCGTAGCCGTGGACGTGATAAAAGGCCTTGATGCCGTACTTCGCGAAGACCTTGCCCGCGCTGTTGAAGACGGCGGCCGCGGCGCGCGCCTGCTGCTCGTCGAACGCGCCCTTGTGCGGGATCCACGCCACGCCGGCGTACTTCAGGCCCAGCGCCTGCGCCTCGCGCGCGACGCTTTCAGGATCGTTGCGCAGCTTGTCGAACGGAAAGTGCGCGGCGATGGGCAGGAAGCCGTGCGCGTCGAGCAGCTTCTTGAACGCCTCCGGCTTGAGCCCGTAGGTGCCGGCCAGCTCCACTTCCTTGAAGCCGAGTTTCTGCACCAGCTTGAGCGTGCCGGGCACGTCCTTGGGAAAATCGGCGCGCAGGCTGTAGAGCTGCAGGCCGATGGGGCCGTTGAACGAACCGGCGTGGAGGGGAACGGCCAGCAGGCCGAGCGCGGTGACACCGAGGGCGAGGGAGCAGATGAAGTGCTTCATAGTGCGCGCAGGATAATGAGCGGCCCCGGCGAAGTGAAGAGAAAAACAAGCCACCCGCCCGGCGCGCCCTGGCCGAAAAAACGACAGCCCGGTTTTGTGACCGGGCTGTCGCGTCTTCAACAGGAGTTCCTTAAACGTCGCAGAGGCGGACGGACTGTTCGAGCGAGGCCACCGCGTCGCGCGTGGGCGTGTACTCGTGCGAGACGTAGCCCTGGTAGCCGGAATCGACGACGCCGCGCATGATCGCGGGATAGAACAGCTCCTGCGTATCGTCAATTTCGTGGCGGCCGGGATTGCCGGCGGTATGCATGTGGCCGATGTACTTGACGCTTTCCTTGATCGTGGCGATGACATCGCCCTCCATGATCTGCATGTGATAGATGTCGTAGAGGAGCTTGATGCGCTCGGAGCCGACGCGCTTGCACATCTCGACGCCCCAGGCAGTGTGGTCGCACTGGTAGTCCTTGTGGTTGCGCTTGCTGTTGAGCAGCTCCATGCAGACGTTGACCTTCTTCTCCTCGGCCAAGGCGGCGACCTGCTTGAGGCCCGCGACGCAGTTGACGAGGCCTTCCTCGTCGCTCAGGCCGGCGCGGTTGCCGGAGAAGCAGATGACGTTCGGGAAGCCGGCGGCCGAGGTCTCTTCGATCGCCTTGCGCAGGCTGGCGAGCGCCTCGGCATGGTTCTCCTTGTGATTGAAGCCGCTCTTCAGCGTGCCGCTGCGGGACAGCGTGCCGACCAGGCCGTACTTCTTCATCGTCTCCCACTCTTTCGGGCCGGTGAAATCGATGCCCTTGATGCCGAGCCGGACGCAGATCTTGCAGATTTCCTCGAAATCCTTGATGCCGCGCAGCGCGCCCATGCAGAGGCCCTGCTTGATGCGGCCCTTGAGCTGGAGCGGGGCGGCGTCGGCGGCGCGCAGGCTGGCGGGCCCGGCGGCGAGCGCGGCGGCGGTGGCGCCCATGAGCTTGAGGAGGTTGCGGCGGCTGAACGACGAAGGAACTGGCATCATGTTCGTTTTCTCCACGGCCGGCGGTGTACGTCCGGCTGTTGGCGCGACGCTAATCAAGCGCCTCCCTTTTGTCAACCGTGCGTCACCAGCCCAGCGCGCGGATCGCGGCATAGAGCGCCGGGACCGAGGCCAGGCTCAAGAGCGTGCTGGCGAAGATGCTCGCGGCGCTCAGGCGGATATCGCCGCCGAAACGCTCGGCGAACATGCTGCAGCTGATCGCGACGGGCATGGCGGCGATAAGGAAGATGGTGTGGCGCGCAATGTCGGTCAGCGGCAGGCCGGCCTGCACGGCCGCGTGCAGCAGCACAATCGTCACAGCCGGCGCGATGGCGAGGCGCAGCACGACCACGCCGGCCACCGGGCCGCGATGCCCGGGGTCGTCCCAGGCCAGGCCGCTTAGCTGCGCGCCGGTGACGAGCAGCGAGAGCGGGATGGTCAGGCTGCCCACCAGCGTCAACGCCTGCACGGCGATGCCGGCCCACCAGCCCGCGCCCGCGTCGCCCGCCGCGCTGCCCCACGTGCTGGCGCCGGGCACGAGCAGGGCGACGGCAATGCCGGCGAGGGTCGCCAGCAGACCGGGATTGAACGCCAGCTGCTTTAGATCGCTGCGCTCGAGCTTGCCGCGGATCAGCGCCACGCTGCCGGTCCAGAGGAAGATCTGCGCGCCCAGGTTGAACAGCAGGACGGTGCGCACGCCCTCGGTGCCGAAGAGGCCCTGCACGATCGGCAGGGGCAGATAGACCCAGTTGGGCATGCCGGCGAGGAAGGCGAAGGTGCCGCGCTGGCTTTTTTCCCGGACACCGCGCGCCGCGAGCAGCCCGATGCCCGAGGCCAGCGCCATCACCAGCAGGCCGAGCATGGGAATCCACAGGCTCGCGCGCAGCGAGTCGCGGCTGACCGTCGTCAGCATCTGGGTGAACACCAGCGCGGGGAACGTGCCGTCCACGACCAGCCGGCCCAGCGCGCTCTGGAAGGGCGCCGCGAGCAGACCGCGCCGGCACAGCAGCCAGCCCGCCAGCATGACGAGGAACATCACCGCGATTTTGTTGAGCACGACCCAGGCATCAGCCATGACAAGCTCCCTTGTGCGGCGGGAACATAGTGGGTTCCGGCCCGGCGCGCAAATCTACGCTGCGGGCCGGCGCCGTACGTCCGTTGTCCAAGGGTTGGAAAATCAACGGCGCCGGTTTCCAGGCCTTGGAAAACCGTCACGTCGCCTTGAGGAAGGCCACGGCGTTCTGGAACAACTTCAGGCCGGCGCCCTGCGCCGGAAGCGTGCCGCGCAGCTTCTGCAGGTCCCACTGCGGATGGTTTTCCGGGAAGAGGTAGGCTTCCGGGTGCGGCATCAGGCCGAACACGCGGCCGGTCGGGTCGCACAGGCCGGCGATGGCGTTGAGCGAGCCGTTCGGGTTGAGCGGGAATTTGTCCGTCGCCGCGCCGGTCGCGGGGTCGGCGTAGCGGCACGGCACGCAGCCGAGCTCTTCGATGCGCTCGAGCAGCGCGTGATCGAGCGTGAAGACCTTGCCCTCGCCGTGGCGGATCGGCAGGGGCATCAGGTCGAGGTTGCGCGTGAAGACGCACGGCGACTTTTCCTCGAACCGCAGCGTGACCCAGAAATTCTGGAACGCGCCGCAGTCGTTGTGCATCAGCGCTACCTTTTGCGTGAAGTAGTCGCCGTCGAGGCCCGGCAGCAGGCCCAGCTTGGTCATGATCTGGAAGCCGTTGCAGACGCCGAGGATCAGCTTGCCGTCGGCGATGAACCTCGCGAGGTCGGCCTGCATGTGGTGGCGGACGCGCGCGCCGAAGGCCAGGCCGGAGCCCATGTGATCGCCGTAGGAGAAGCCGCCGATGAACATCAGTCCGGCGTAGTCGTGCAGGCGCGCGGGCCGTTCAATCAGGTCGTTGAGGTGGACCAGTTCCGGCGCGGCGCCGGCCAGCGTCCACGCGTGGTGCGATTCCGCCTCACAGTTGAGGCCATAGCCGGTGATGATCAAGATTTTTGGGTTCATTTCAAATCCCGTTCAGCGTCTTCTTGAAGGCTTTGCGGAGCGCGTCGAGGTCGCTCGCCACGAGCTGGCGCTCGGCGGTGCGGATGGTCAGCGTCCGCGCGGCGGTGACGGTGCCGACGCGGGCGCACGGCAGACCCTGGAATTTTTCCTCAAGCGCGGCCGCCTGCTCCGGCGCACAGGTGACGACGAAGCGGCTGTTGGACTCGGCGAACAGCAGCGCGTCGTCGCGCAGCGTGCCGAGGTGCGGCGCGGCGTCGAGGTTGATCTCCGCGCCGAGGTCGCCGCCGAGCGCGGCGAGCGCGAAGGCGACGGCCAGGCCGCCGAGCGTCGGCGTGTGCGAGCTGTGCAGCAGGCCGGCCTCGATCGCGGAGTGCAGGGTGCGGTAGGTGGCCAGCGCATGGATCAAGTCGAGGCCGGGCACGGTGCCGCCGTAGCTGGTGGGCGTGCCCTGTTCGGCGGCGAGCCAGCGGTGGAATTCCGACGCGCCCAGCTCGTCGGCGGTCAGGCCGATGACGTAGATCGGGTCGCCGGCCTGCTTGAACGGCATGGTCACGGCCTTGCGCACGTCGTCCATCTTCGCGATGGTCGAGAACAGCACCGTCGGCGGGATGGAGATCTTGCGTCCGCCGCGGACGGAGTCGTTCTTCATGCTGTCCTTGCCGGAGATCGGCGGGACGAGGTAGGCGGTGCAGACGTCGTAGAGCGCCTGGTTGGCGCGGACGAGCTGCGCCATCTTGTAGGGGCCGTCGGGCGTCTTCTCGGAGAGTACCGGGTCGGGCCAGCAGAAATTGTCGAGGCCCGCGATCGAGCCGAGCTTGCCGCCGACGCTGATGACGCGGCGGACGGCCTCGTCGATCACGCTGGCCATCATCGCGTAGGTGTCGAGGTCGGAGAAGAAAGGATTGATGCCCTCGGCGAGGATGATGCCGGCGTGCGAATCGTACTCGACCTTCATGACAGTCGCGTCGCTGGGCATGTCGCTCTGCACGCCGACGAACGGCTTGACGACGCTGAGGCCCTTGACCTCGCCATCGTACTGGCGCGACTTGAACTCCTTCGAGCAGACGTTGAGCGCGCCGAGCAGGCCGAGCAGCGCCCGGTCGCGGGGGCCGGCGCGCAGCGGGGCGGGCGCGGCGACCTGCGGCGGCTGCCAGCGCGCGTCGATGTGCATCTTCGGGCAGCCCTCGTGCAGGAACTCCATCTCCAGGCGGCCGACGCAGCGGTCGCCGAACTTCACCACGAACGCGCCGCTGTCGGTGAACGTGCCGATGACGTCGGCTTCGACGTCGCGCCGCCGCGCGAGCGCGAGGAGGGCGGCCACGTTCTCCGGCTGCACGGCGAGGCTCATGCGCTCCTGCGCCTCGGAGAGCAGGATCTCCCACGGCTGGAGGCCTTCGTATTTCAGCGGCGCCAGCGCGAGGTCGATCTCCGCGCCGCCGCTCATGCTGCTCATCTCGCCGAGCGAGGAGCTCAGGCCGCCCGCGCCGTTGTCGGTCAGCGCGCGGAAGAGGCCGAGGTCGCGCGCCTCCATCAGGAACTCGTACATCTTGCGCTGCGTGATCGGGTCGCCGATCTGCACCGCCTGCGCCGGCGACTCGTGGCGCAGCTCCTCGGAGGAGAACGTCGCCCCGTGGATGCCGTCCTTGCCGATGCGGCCGCCGCACATGACGATCGCGTCGCCGGGGAAGATTTCCTTGCGCTCGGAGGGCCGGCCCTGCAGCGCGCGCGGGATCTTGCCGATCGTGCCGCAGTAGACCAGCGGCTTGCCGAGGTAGCGCTCGTCGAACCGCTCGAAGCCGCGCGTCCACGGGATGCCGCTCTGGTTGCCGCCGTCGATCACGCCCTGGTGGACGCCGTCGCGGATGCGGCGCGGGTGCATCAGGCCCGCGGGCAGGTCGCCCGCGTAGAACGGCGAGCCGAAGCAGTAGCCCCAGGTGTTGCAGACGAGCTCGCAGCCCATGCCGGTGCCCATCGGGTCGCGGTTGACGCCGACGATGCCGGTGATCGCGCCGCCGTAGGGATCGAGCGCCGACGGGCTGTTGTGCGTCTCGCACTTGAACGAGATGTTGTAGCGGTCGCTGAAGCGGATGATGCCCGCGTTGTCGGTGAAGACGCTGACCAGCCAGTCCACGTCCTTGCGGATCTTTTCCGTCGCCGCGCGGATGAAGGTCTTGAACAGCGAGTCGATCGTCTGCGCGCGGCCCTTGTCATCGACGTAGTGGACGTTCGCCGCGAAAATCTTGTGTTTGCAGTGCTCGCTCCAGGTCTGCGCGATGCACTCGAGCTCGACATCGGTCGGCTGCGCCGGGAGGCCCAGCTGCGTGCGCGCGGCGAGCACGGCCGGCCGCCTGAAGTAGTCGCGGATCGCGTGCAATTCCTCGATGCTCAGCGAGAGGATGCCCTCGCGGCTGATCTGCATCAGGTCGGCATCGGAGCCGCCGAGGTCGTAGGCGCGGACCTGCACGGCGGCCGGGTCGCGGATCACCGGCGGCTCGGCATCCACCGGCGCGGCGGCCCACTCCTCGGCCGAAAAAACGCGGATGGACTGGATCAGCTCGTTCGCCAGCAGGTCGCGGCCGAGCCGCTGCGCCTGCTCGCGGGTCAGCGCGCCCTTGAGCAGGTATTGCACGCCGGTATAGACGCCTTCCTGCGCCGTCAGCGGGCGGCCGACCGCGTCGGTCACCACCTCCTGCGCCGTGCGGCCGAGGTTGTCGGTGACGCCGGGCTTGAAGCCCGTCTCGACCAGCCAGTCGAACGCCGGCGCCGCGAGCCGGCCGAGGGCGGAGCGAGCGATGACCGGGTCGGTGAAGAGCTGCTGCACCTCGCGCAGTTGCTTGGGCGCGAGCGCCACATCCACCTTGAAGACGTCGCGCGTCGCGCAGCCCGTCACCGGCAAATGGAAAAAGTTGCGCGCCCGATGGGCGACGCCCGCGCCGCGCCCGTCGTGGACGCCGCGCTTCAGAGCGATTTCAATGCGATAGGCCATGATGAGGTCACCTGTTGAAAAACGCGGCGTATCATGCCGGAAAAAACCCGGCTGGCAAGCCTGCGAAATGGGGCGGGGCGTCCCGCCGCCCGCCCCGGCCCGCAGTCAGCGCCACTTGTGCTTCGGATACTTGCGCTGCAGCTCCTGCTTGATGCGCGGGTAGTGGTCGCGCCAGAAGGCGGCGAGGTCCTGCGTCACCTGCACCGGACGATGGCTCGGCGCCAGGATCTGCACCACCATCGGCACGCGCCCGCCGGCGACGGCCGGCGTGCCTTTCACGTCGTAGAGGTCCTGGATCTTTGCGGCCAGCGCCGGGGGGCCGTCGAGGCCGTAGGTGATGCGCGCGCGGTGGCCCGTCGGCAGCTCGTAGCGCTCCGGCGCGTATTTCTCGACCAGCGCCTGCTGCGCGCCGTTCAGCCATGATTTGACCACGGGCAGCACGGATTTGCTGCGCAGGTCCTTCTGCGAATAGGCGCCGAGGCAGATCTGCTCGACCATCAGCTGGCGCTCGGCGTCGCCGATCTCCGGGAGCGCGAGGTCGGGGCGGAACGTGACGAGAAAATTGACGCGCAGGATCCACTGTTCCACCGCATCGTCCCAGTGCTCGAGCTTCAGGCTGCCCTTGCCCACCTCGGCGGCGAGCAGGGCGGCGGCGGCGGACTCGTCCGGCTGGCCGCCGCGCTTGACCTCCAGCGGGAGGTCGCGGAACAGCCGCTGCCGCTCCGCGTAGACGCGCTTTTCCTCGTGGTCATAGAGCGTGGCGGCGCGCTCGTGGAAATCCTCCGGGAACAGCTCGCGCAGCCAGCCGGGCTCGACGGAGGTGACCAGGCTCAGCAGGACGTTCAGGTCGCCGGCGCGGCCCTCGATCTCGTGGATCTCGGCGGCCACGACGAGCGGCGCGTCCCGCACGGCGCTTTCCCGCGCGATCTGGCCGCGCCGGCCGTGGACGAGCTGGCAGCGCAGGGTGCCGCCATCGAGCCGCACGGCGAGCTGGTCGCTGAACCCGACGAGCAGGCAGCGGCGCAGCGCCTCGTCGGGCGGGGCCTCGGTCTCCAGGCGCAGGCCCTGCTCGCGCGCGATGCGCTGGAAGAAATCGAACAGCGGCCGGACCTGCCGCGCGGCCTACGCGTGGATGCCGAGCCGCTTGCACTTGTTCAGGTCGTAGCCGACGCGGTCGGCGTAGCTCCAGGCGCGCATCAGGATGAAAAAATCGGAGGTCGTCTCGCCGCCGAGGAAGTCGTCGCGGTCGGAGCGCGTATCCTTGCCCGTGCTCCGGACGAGCAGGCTGCGGCCCTGCGTGAGCGCGGCGGCTAGGCACGCGGCGCGGACGCAGCCGAACTCGTGTGCCGCGAGCAGCATCCGCGCATACCGCGGGTGGACCGGGAACGAGAGCATCCGGCGGCCGAGCGGCGTGATCGCGCCGCTCGTCTCGTCAAGCGCGCCGAGGTCGCGCAGCAGCGTCTCGGAGCGCTGGACGCTCTTCGGGTCGGGGCTCTCCAGCCATTGGAAATCGGCGATGCTGTCGACGCCGGCCGCCTTGAGCGTCAGGATCGCCTCCGCCAGGTCGAGCCGGCGGATCTCCGGCAGCTCCTGCGGCGGCCGCTGCTGGTGCTCGTGCAGGGTCCAGAGCCGCAGGCAGGTGCCCGGGGCCGTGCGGCCCGCGCGGCCCGCGCGCTGGTCGGCGCTGGCGCGGCTGATCTTTTCCACGAGCAGCGTGTTGATGCCGCGGTGCGGATCGAAGCGCGGGATGCGCGCCAGCCCGGCATCGATCACGAGGCGCACGCCGGGGATGGTCAGCGAGGTCTCCGCGACGTTCGTGGCGACGATCACCTTGCGCTTGTCGTAATCGGCCACGGCCGCGTCCTGTTCCGCCGGCGGCAGCTCGCCGTGCAGCGGCAGGATGACCCAGCCGCGCGCCAGCGGCGAGCACTGGAGCGTCTGGACCGTGCGGCTGATCTCGTAGGTGCCGGGCATGAAGACGAGCGTATCGCCCTCCGCGCCCGCGCGCACCAGGCGCTCCCACTCGCGCACCGCGACCTCCCACGGCGGGTCGTGTTCAAAGTCCACGGGCGCGCGGAGGTAATCAAGATGCACCGGGTAGGTGCGGCCCAGCGATTCCAGCACCCCGCACGGCGCGAGATAGCGCTCCAGCGCCGCCGCTTCCAGCGTCGCGCTCATCACGAGGATCAGCAGGTCCGGCCGCTCCGTCCGCTGCAGCGCCAGCGCGCGCGCCAGCGTCAGGTCGCCATAGAGATGCCGCTCATGGAACTCGTCGAAGAGCACCGCGCTGACGCCCTCCAGCCGCGGATTCGACAGGAACTGGCGCAGCAGGATGCCCTCGGTGACGTAGCGGATGCGCGTCGCCCGGGAGGTGACATCCTCGAAGCGGATCTGGTAGCCCACCTCGCCGCCTAGCTGGACGCCGCGCTCGTGCGCGACGCGCGCCGCGAGCAGGCGCGCGGCGATGCGGCGCGGCTGGAGGATGACGACCTGGCCTGCGCCGAGCAGGCCGCGGTCGAGCAGCATCTGGGGCACCTGCGTGGATTTGCCGGAGCCGGTGGGCGCGGTGACGATGGCGCGCGGCTGCGCGCGCAGTTGCGCGACCAGCGCGGCCTCGATCTCATAAATGGGCAGTTGCTTGGGCTTCATCGCTTATATTTCGGGAGAGGATACCAGAAGCGCCGCCGCCGCGCGCCATTCCAGATTTCATTTCCCCGGCCGGGACGCGGAGGCTGCTTCAGCATGGGGGACCGCAGGCCGCCGGCAGCCTGCGGGTGGGCTGGCAGGCGGAAAGTGCTGGCGGGCGGCGGGGAATTTGGTACGTTGCCGCGCCGGTGCGGGTAATCGGACTTGCGGGCCGGGTTGAGTGATGGGAGTAAAACGTGCCGACCACAATGCCAGAGGTTGTATTCAAGCGTCGCCCGCTGCCCATGCCGACATTGCTCGCGGGCTACATGACCCTCCTCGTGCTGCTGACCGCCACCGCGTTTACCGTCTTCTTCTACCGCTTCTCCCTCGACAAGCTGCTCGAACAGATGGATGCGCAGCTGTTCGCGGCGGTCCACTTTGCCAAGGCCGCGATGCCGGAGGATTTTCACGACCGGCTGCGCGACGCGGCAGCGCTCACGCCGGCCGAGTACGAACGGATTGTGGACCGCCACAACCGGCTGTGCAAGCAACTGGACCTGCAATACCTCTGGAGCTGTCTGATCGTCGAGGGACGCATTGTGTTTACCTCGGCGACTTCGCCGAGCAAGGATGTCCGCCAGAACGATCATGCCAAATTCTTTGCGCAGCATGGCGACCCGCATTCCTTCGACCGCGTGTTCGGCAGGATGGCGGTGGACTACAGTTCCTTCCATAATCAATGGGGTCATGGCCGCATGGTGCTGGTGCCGTTCCGCGATGCCCACGGCCGGCCGTACTGCTTCGGCGCCAGCATGAGCGTGAACGATGTCTATACCGCCCAACGAAAACTGCTCACCCGCACCATCACGCTGGGCCTGGGCGTGGTGGCGTTGGGCCTGTTCGGCACGCTGCTGCTGGCGCGTGTGATCGCGCGGCCCATCCGGCAGCTGACCGCGAGCGCGGAGCGCATCACGCGGGGCAACCTGACCGAACCTGTCGCCAGCACCGGTCCCGCGGAGGTCGGGCAACTGGCCGAGGCGCTGAACACGATGCGGTTGGCGATCGGCGACAAGATCTCCGCCTTGAGCCGGCGTGAAGAGGAGCAGCGCCTGCTGCTGCACAACCTCAGCGCGGCCGTGATCATCCACGCGCCGGACACCCACATCACCTACAGCAACCCGATGGCGTCCACGTTGCTCGGCCTGACGGCGGAGCAGATGCAGGGCAAGCAGGCCATCGATCCGGCGTGGAGCTTTGTACGCGATGATGGCACCCCGATGCCAGTGGAGGACTATCCGGTCAACCGCGTGCTGGCCACGCGCCAAGCGCTCGCCAATTATCTGGTGGGCATCAACCGGCCAGACCGGCCCGAACGCATGTGGTCCTTGGTGAATGCCTTCCCGGAATTCGAGAAAGATGGCGCGCTGCGGCAGGTGGTCGTGACGTTTGTGGATGTCACCACCATCAAGCGGCTGGAAAGACAACTGCTCCAGGCGCAGAAGATGGAGGCGATCGGCCAGCTCGCCGGCGGCGTGGCGCACGACTTCAACAACATCCTGCAAGCCATCAATGGCTACACCGAGCTGGCCCTTGAGGACACCAGCGCCGGACACCCTGCGCAACGTTCACTGGCGGAGATCGCCAAGGCGGCCGAGCGGGCCGGCAAGCTGGTCGGCCAGTTGCTGGCCTTCAGCCGCCGCCAGCTTCTGGAGCCGGCCCACCTCGACCTGAACGACGTGGTCGGCAACCTCGTCGGCATGCTCGGGCGCGTCATCGGCGAACATATCCACCTCGACTGCATCCCCGGCCACCAGCTCGGCACCGTGCGCGCCGACCGCATCATGGTCGAGCAGGTGCTGCTCAACCTGAGCGTGAACGCGCGCGACGCCATGCCGCAGGGCGGGCGGCTCACGCTCGAGACCGAGAACGTCTGCTTCGATAGCGACTACTGCGCGCAGAACCTCTGGGCGCGCCCTGGCCGCTACGTGTTGCTCAGCGTCACCGATACCGGTTGCGGCATGGATGCCGCCACACTCGAACATATCTTCGAGCCGTTCTTCACCACCAAGGAAACCGGCAAGGGGACCGGCCTCGGCCTCTCGATGGTCTATGGCATCGTCCGGCAGCACGAGGGCATGGTGCGCGTCTATAGCGAGGTGGGCAAAGGCACCACCTTCAAGCTCTACCTGCCCATCATCGAGCGCCCGGTCGATGCGGTCGGCACGAAGATCGCCGGCGCTCCGCCGCACGGCACCGAGACCATCCTCGTCGCGGAGGACGACGTCAGCCTCCGCGAGCTGGCGCGCCACACGCTGGAGCGCGCCGGCTACACCGTCCTGACCGCGGCCGATGGCGCCGCCGCGCTCGCTCTGTTTGAAAAGAACAAGGGCCGCGTGCAGCTGCTGCTGCTGGATGTGGTGATGCCCGAACTGGGCGGGCGCGAGGTCTTTGACCGCATCCGCGCCGGGCATCCGCGCCTCCCGGCCCTCTTCGCCAGCGGCTACAGCGAGAACGCCATCCACACCAACTTCGTCCTGCAGGAAGGCATGCAGCTGATCCGGAAGCCCTACGACGGGAACGACCTCCTGCGCCGCGTGCGCGAGATCCTCGACACGGCCGCCGCCGGCTGACTCACTCCCGCTGCGGCTTGGCCGTGACCTGCTCGCCGTCGGAGACGAGCTCGACGTTGCCATGGATGCCGGTGACGTACACCTTCGCGCCGACGGCGCCGTAGACCTTCCCCGCCGGGATACCCTTGGCGTAGCGCGGGAACACGCTCGCCACCACCACCTTGGGCCGGGTCGCTTCCGCAAATTCCTTGAGCGCGTGGATGCCGTGGCCCGGCGCGATCAGCACGTCGCACTTGAGCTTGGCGGCTGGCACGGAAGGCAACAGGCTCAGCTGCTGGTCCTCGGCCTCGATGTCGCCGCCGAGCAGGAAGATCACCTGGCCGTGCTGGATGCGCAGGACGAGCGCGTTGGTGTTGAGGAGATAGTGCGCCGGCGGATCCTTCGGCGAGCGCAGCTCCGGATGGCGCTCGTGGAAAAATTCTTTTGGCGGCGCGAGCACCTCGACCGTGAGCCGGTCGTCCCATGCCAGCGTGTCGCCGGCGTGAACCGCCGCGTAGGCGCCCGGCCGCTGCTTGAACCGTTCGCGCAACTGCGTGTAGAGGCCCAGCTCGCCGCTGTAGTCGCCCGTCGCGCGGCCGGGCATCTCGTAGCCGGGATCGAACAGCTTGCGGATCGGGACATGATCCACCAGCCAGACGAACCCGCCGAAGTGATCGAGGTGCGCGTGGCTGATGACGACGCCATCGAGCTCCTGCACGCCGCGTCGGCGCAGCAGCGGTGCGATCAGGTCGCGCCCGCTGTTGTGATCCGCCGCCCAGCCCGTCGCGTTGGTCGGCGAAGGATAGCCGTTGCCGGTGTCATAGAGGAACGTGTGCCCGCCCGGCGTCTGCATGACGAGCGCCAGGCCGGACCCGCGCTGGACGTCGGGGATGTCCAGCACGGTCAGCGTGAACCGGCCCGCCGGGGCCGGTGCGGCGGCGTGGCCGCTGGCGCACGCGGCGAGGGTGAGGGCGAGGAGCAGCCCAGGTGCGGCCAGCGTGCGTGGGTTCATGTCGCTGGACTGTAGCCATGACCCCGGGGGCGCTCAAGCTGGAAGTCCAGCGCGCGCAGAAGCGCCCGCTGGACCTGCAGGTTATGGAAGGCATGCAGCCTTGGGCTGTGTTAGACTGTCTCCGATGCCTTCCATTTCAAACAGGGGTTGATTCGATCATGTGCAAACACAGCAGCTTGGGCAGATGTTTTCTTTTGCTCCCCGTTTTTTTTGCCAAAGCCGTGTTCGGCGGCAGTGAACCCACCGCCGCCGCGGTCACGGAGCCGAAGGCCGGGCTGGTGTCGGCCGGCCGCTATGTCATGCCGACGGGCCAGGTGCTCACGCCGGCGGGCCGGCAGGTCGCGTTGCCGGAGATGCGCCCGCAAGCACTCGCACTCAGCCCCGACGGCCAGCTCTGGTGACCGCCGGCGCGACCAAGAACCTCGTGGTGGTGCATGCGGAAACCGGTGAACTGCTGCAAACCATCCGCCTGCCTGCCGACCCGGCGAAAACCGCACCGGGTCACAAGGCCGCGACGCAGCTGGGCAAGGCGCCGGGCGCGCAGCTGAGCCTGACGGGCCTGGTGTTCTCGCCGGACGGCACGCGCATCTTTCTCTCCAACGCCATCGGCAACATCAAGGTTTTTACGGTGGACAAGGAACACCATGTCAGCGCCGCCGGAACGCTGGAGGTCCCGGAAGCCCGCACCGCGAAGCGCAAGATGGAGCTGCCCACAGGCCTCGCGGTCTCTGCGGACAGCAAGCGGCTTTACGTCGCGGGCAATGTCGCGAACAAGCTGCACGAGCTGGATATCGCGACGGGTGCCGTGCTGCGGTCGTGGGACACGGGCGTGGCCCCCTTTGACGTCGTGCTTGCCGCCGGCAAGGCCTATGTGAGCAACTCGGGTGGGCGGCGCGCCGGACCGGGAGACCTGACCGCCCCTGCGGGCGCGGGCACGTTTGTCAGGGTGGATGGCGCCAGGCGCATTGCCAACGAAGGTTCCGTCACGGTGATCGACCTGGCGGCGGGCAGCGTGAAGGCGGAGCTGGCCGTGGAGCTGCACGCGTCCGCCCTGGCCGCTTCACCCGATGGCCGGTATGTCGTTGTCGCGAATACCGGCAGCGACACGCTCAGCGTGATCGACACCCGGAAGGACCAGGTGATCGAGAAGATCTGGACCCGCCAGACGCCCGCCGACCTGTTCGGGGCGCAGCCGAATGCGCTGGCCTTCGATCGCAGCGGCAGCCGGCTCTTCGCATGCAACGGCACGCAGAATGCCGTCGCGGTGATCAAGTTCCATCCGCAGGAGCGCGAGTCCAAGGTGCTCGGCTTGATCCCGGTGGGCTGGTTTCCCGGCGCGGTGGCGTTTGACCCGCAGCGGTCGGCGCTGTATGTCGCCAACATCAAAGGCATCGGCGCGGCGAAGGCCTTCGAGCCGGGCGAGAAAGTGAAGCTGAGCTCGAAGAATTTCTTCGGGACGCTCTCGCTGCTTCCGCTGCCGTCCGACAAAGAGCTGGCGGCCCTGACCGCCTCCGCCTTGCTCAACATGCGCTACCCGAAACTGGTGGAGGCGCGGTTGCCGGCGCGCCCCGGCCAGCCGGCCCGGCCGGTGCCCGAGCGGGTAGGCGAGCCCAGCGTGTTCAAGCACGTCATCTACATCATCAAAGAAAACCGCGCTTACGATCAGGTGTTGGGCGACCTGCCGCAGGGCAACGGCGATCCGGACTTGTGCATCTTCGGGGCCCAGGTGACGCCGAACCAGCACAAGCTGGCGCGCGAGTTCGTGCTCCTCGACAACACCTTCTGCTGCAGCGTGCAGAGCGCCGATGGTCATCAGTGGACGGATAGTGCCATCGCGAACAGCTACATCGAGCGTCAGGTCACGTCTGCCTTTCCGCGGAGCTACCCGGGCGGCAAGAGCGAGGACGGGCTGGATGCGCTCGCCTGGTCGTCCTCCGGGTTCATCTGGGACAACGCCCTGGCGCACGGCGTGACCTTCCGCAATTACGGCGAGTGGCTGTTGACCGAGGCGGGCTGGCAGGATCCGGCCCGCAAGGACAAGCCGGCCTGGCAGGACTTTTGGGACGATCATCGGAAGGGCACCGGCCTGACCCGGCTGGCTTCCCGGCCGGGCATCGAGTCGCTGCGTTCGCACAGCAAGCTCGACACCGTCGGATGGGATTTGAATGTCCCGGACGTGATGCGGGCCGCGGCCTTCATCAAGGAACTCAAGCGCTACGAAGAAAAGGGCGGCCTGCCCCAGCTGCTGCTGGTCTTCCTGCCCAACGATCACACCGGCGGCACGCGCGGCAAGGCGCCCACCCCGGCCGCGCAGGTGGCCGACAACGATCTCGCGCTGGGGCAGATCGTGGAGGCCCTGAGCCACAGCAAGTTCTGGGCGGACACCTGTCTGCTGGCCATCGAGGACGATCCGCAGAATGGCTTCGACCATGTCAGCGGCTATCGCACGACCTGCTATGTTGCCAGCGCCTATACGAAGCGCGGGCAGACCGTGAGCACGCCCTACAACCATGCCGGCCTGCTCCACACCATCGAGCTCATCCTCGGCTTGCCGCCCATGAACCAGCTCGACGCCGCGGCCGCACCCATGGTCGATTGCTTCACGGAGCGGGCCGATCTGACCCCCTTCAACGCTGTGCCCAATCTGGTGCCGCTGGACCAGACCAACCCCGCGCCCAAGGAAATCAGTGACCGGGTACTGCGCCAAGATGCCATCGCCTCCGAGAAATTGCCGCTCGCGACCCCCGACGGCTGCTCCGAGGACACGCTGAACCGCATCCTCTGGCGCGCGATGAAGGGCTCCGCGGCGCCCTATCCGGAGTGGGCCGTGACCCAGGTTGACGATGATTGAGGCGCGGGCCGCGCCGGGCCCGGCACGGACGGCAGCCCACCGCAGCCGGATGAGATTCACCACCAGGACACGAACGCACCAAGGGGTTGCCGTTTCCTCCGCTTGGTGTCCTGGTGCCTTGGTGGTTCATTCACCGCCGCAGCGCGGCGATCAGCTCGTTCAACTTGTTGACGATCTGCACGCATTGATCCGCGGTCAGGGGATCGCTCAAGGCAATGGAGAGTTGTTCCACGCCGTTGCTGTTGGCGCTGGTGCCGCCGATGGCGTTGTTCAGGTCCGCGCCGCTCACTTCGCCGGGAGCGCCTTGTGCGTCCTGCGCGCTCTGTGGGGAGAAACGAGCCTAGAGACACCCTCAGATACCATGCACCGCACGAAACGGGGCCGGTGTTTAGAAGGCTGCCGCGACTTCTTTGCGGGTCATGCCCACGCGATAGAGCGACTGGATCAACAGGTCGAGCGAAACCGTGGCATCGCCTTGTTCCATTTTGGCGACGCGGGATTGGCTGGTCTTCAGGCGGACCGCCAATTCGGTCTGCGTGAGGTGTTTGCGGTTGCGCTCCACCCGCAGTTGCCGGCTCAGGGCGCGCCGCGTTTCGATGTACTCCATGTCGGCCGGAGAGAGGTCCAGAAACTCAGCCACGGTACCTTCCGCCCAACCCTTGTTAAGTTTTTTCATGGTTTGCTCCCGTCATATAAGCTCAACCGCCGCTTGCAAGCGTTGATGACCTGCAGGGGCGTCTTATTGGTTTTCTTTTCAAAGACATCCAAAATCACGATGGCATCAGGCTCAAGCCGGTAAATCAACCGCCACGTCTTGTTTTCATCAGTGACCCGCAGTTCGTGACACCATTTGCCGATGCCCGGCATGGGTCGGGACTGGGGCAGGCTCAACAGGACGCCATCCTGGACGTCCCGCAGGAGCATGCCCAACTCGCGCCGTGCCGCCAGACCCACCGGCGGCGTTTTCACTTCGCCATGCAACCAGCGCAGTGGTTTTGCACTCATACTGACGCGACAATATGTCAGTCCTGATATATTGTCAAGAAACGCTGTATCTCGGTGCTCACGAAGTTTGGATCGGTTTTATCCGGCGGACGGCGCAGCGGTCTTGCCCCACGAAATTCGCGAGCTTGATGTAATTCGCGGTAAAAGAAGAAACCACCACGGATCTCACCGATCACACGGATTAAATGCAGCGGTCTCCTTCCGTGTGATCCGTGGTTCCTCTGCCCTTTCTGCCTGCGGTCCTCCTGCCCTGCTCCGGCCATCGGTGTCATCCGTGAAAATCTGCGGCTGTTTTCCTGCGTTGGGGCGGCGGGGCGCATCTGGATGAACTGCATCTCCAGCCCGGGACTGTCAGGACCTGTGGTCTTGTTGTTGAATGACCAGATGGGTTTTGCTTCACTGTGCGCATGAAGGCCAAACCTGTCACGTCCGTAGCAGCGGGCATCACGCGGCGCCAGATGCTCTCGGCCACGCTCGCGGGCACCTCCGGTGTTTTATCCGGAATGATCCTGCGGGCCAGCGAACCGCAGGCGGGTCCGTCCACCGCTGCGGACCCCAAAATTCGCGGTCCCTTCCCGATCCTATCGACGCCCTTCACCGCCGCGGGCGATGTGGATTTCGAGGTGCTCGCCAAGGAAGCGCGCTTTGTCGACTGGGGCGGATGCGCGGGCATGATCTGGCCGCAGTCGGGCGACAGCGTCGATCTGTTGACCCAGGAAGAGAAGCTCCGCGGCATGGCCGTGCTGGCCGAAACTGCGCGCGGGCTGCGCACGGCGCTGTGCCTCGGCGTACAGGGCACGGACACGGCGGAGATGCTCGTCTACGCAAGGCATGCCGAACAGCTCGCGCCGGCGGCGCTCATCTCGCGACCGCCGGATTCCGGCCGGACCGAAGACGATCTGCGCCAGTATTGGCGGGCGCTGGCGGCGGTCGCCAAGCGACCCGTGATCATTCAGACCACGGGTGGCGTCGCCTACAAGGGGCCGACGCCCTCGGTGCCGCTGTTGATGGAGCTGGCCAAGGAGTTCCCCCATTTCGGTTACGTCAAAGAAGAAGCCGGCCCCATCATTGCCCGCACGCGGGCCTTGGTGGCGGCGCGGCCGCCGATCCGCCGCGTGTTCAGCGCCCGGGGCGGACTGGGCTGGTTGTTCGAGGCGCGTCTGGGCACGGAAGGGCTGATCACCGAGCGCGCGGTGCATGCCGAGGTTCTCACCAAGCTCTGGGAGCTGATGCAAAGCGGCTTGGATCCCGCGGCCCTGCGGGAGCTCTATGCCAAGTTCCTGCTGATGACAAACCTGGGCGATCATCTTCCGGGCGGCGCGCTGCGCGGTTTTCAACTCTACCTTTGGAAGAAGCGCGGCGTGTTCAAGAACATGGTCTCGCGCCAGTACGGGTCGAACAAGGCCCTCCCCGCAAAGCCGATTTTTTCCGAGCTGCAACTGTCGCAGGATGAAATTGCGGAGATCGAATTCCGCTTTGAGGCGTTGCGGCCTTATCTCAAAGAAGAAGCGCCCAGATTATGAAGCCACTGTCGCTCCCCGCCCGCCGGTTTCTGGCCGGTCTGCTCTGCCTGCCGTTGTTCTGTGCGCTGCCGGGTGTCGGCGGCACCGGCGAAAGTGTCCCGGCCGACCAGCACGCCTCCGCTTCAACCCGGGCCGTCTTGCAGTACCTGACGGCGTTGCCCCAGAAAAAAGAGAAGAAGCTGATCAGCGGACAGTTTGTCAACGGCTATCCCGCCGTAACGCTGGCGACGGTGGAAAAAATCCACGCAGAAGCGGGGCAATGGGTCGCGCTGTTGGGCTTCGATTATTATGCGCCCAAATCAGCCAAGCTGGTGGGGCTCGAAGAACGCAAGCCGGCCCGCTGGGAAAGCGTCAATCCGCTGATCAAGGCCCACTGGCAGGCCGGCGGCCTGTCCACGATCAACCTGCACATGACCAATCCCTGGACCGGCCAGAATGCATGGGACAAGACCGGCAACCTGGCGGAACTGCTCAAGGCGGACACTCCGGCGGGCGCGTATTATCACCGGCAACTGGCCATGATCGCCGATGGCCTGGCCGACCTGCAGCAGGCGGGGGTGGTGGTGCTGTTCCGGCCGTTTCACGAGGTCAACGGCGGCTGGTTCTGGTGGGGCGCGAAGGATCCGGAAACGACCAAGCAACTCTGGCGGGCGCTGTTTCGGTATCTCACGGACGAGCGGAAGCTGCACAATTTGATCTGGGTCTACAACAGCCGCACGCTGCTGCACTACCCGGGGAACGACTATGCCGACCTGACGAGCTTCGATCTCTACCACGATGATCCCGCCCAGGCGAAAACGGCGTATGCCGAGGCGCTCACCGCCGGCAAACCCTTCGCGCTCGCCGAATACGGGCCGGGCCGGGCGACCAAGGTCACCGCGCCGCTGAACTATGACTACGGCCCCTTTGCACAGCGGATTCAGGCGGCCCTGCCCGGCACCGTCTACTTTCTTTGCTGGGCGGGACCCTGGGGGTTGGATGCCAACCCGAACGTCAAGGCACTCCTGAACGATCCGCTCGTGATCACGCGTGACGATCTCAAGCGCGAGCTCTTCTCCAAACTTCCATCCCCCTGATCGCCCGCCCCACAGCAGCGCCCGCCAAGTCCGCCAAAAAACCGCGGCTTGTCTGCATCGCAGGTTCTCCGTTCGATGGCGTGTAACCTACACGCCTAAAAAATTCCGGGCAATGGAAAGGCAGGCGCGCGCCGGTGCGGTGCCGGATACCCTCAGCTTTTCCAAGCCTTGGAAACGGCGGGGCTGACTTTTTCCAAGGCTTGGGAAAACCGACCCTTCTCGTTTCCAATCCCTGGGAAACCTTTGTTCTTGCGCGGTGCGGTGGCGCGTGGCGAGCGCGCCGGTCGTGACAGGAGAACCATCATGAACCGGCCCTGCTGCTGACCGCGTGTCGCACCCCTGCCGCCGATCCGCTGCCGACGTGCGCTATGCGCGCTTTGAACGCGAACGACTTCCCTTTCACCGCCGTACCCGACGCGGCCGCATGGGCGGCGCGAGCCCGGCGGCCACGCTCCACCCTTGAGCACACGCCTTCTTACAAGGACTGGAAACTGGCAGCCGCAATTTTTCCAGACCTTGGGCTCCTTGGTGGCGGGGTTTCCAGCCCCGCGGCTGTGTGGAACCGAGGTTCGCGGGGCTGGAAAGCCCCACCCACAGCGGAAGACTGCTGTAGCGGCGGCCTGTGGCCGCCGTCGGCGACCGCAGGTCGCCGCTACAGATGCATGCGGCCGCACAGCCAGAGAGCGTGCCCGGAGGTCACGCCCCATCTCGGTCAGCATCAACCCGCAAACAACATCAGCGCGAGGCTGCCGTGAGCGCCATGATCTGCTGGGCGATGAGCCAGCGGTAGACCTCGAACTCGGCGGGCGACCAGAGCTCGTCGTGCTTGTATTTCGCCTGCACGCGGATGGCGTCCCAGACGAATTTCAGCTCCTGCTCCGCCTGCGCCGCGGCCGCCACCGCCGCGGGTTTGCCGCTCAGCTTCGCCGCGGCGAGCGCCTGCTCCAGCGTGTAGACGTAGCGGTAGTCGTCGTAGCCTTCACGATAGGCTTCCCACATGGCGACGGGCACCGGCGTGCCGTCGGGCTCGCTGCGGTTGAAGAAATCCATCGAGGAGCCGTCGAGATAGTTCCACGGGTCGCCGATGCTCGCCTGGTAGATCCACGGGATCAGCGCGCGAAAGCCGCTGCGCCAGAAGCCGAAGCCGTAGGTCATCCGCGCACCGGTGACCGGCGTGTGGTCGTTCTCGCCGTTGACGTGGTTGGGGTAGCACCAGTACTCGACCTTGCGCGCCCGCGTGTCGGCGAGCAGCGTTTCGCGATCCGGCGCGAACGGCTGCGTACACCAGACGTCCACCCACGGCCGCAGCGGCGCGAACTGCTCATGGGTCGGGTCGGCCGTCACATAGGTCCGCACGCCGGCCGCCTTGCACGCCTGCAGCACCTTGACCATGAAAGTCACCGACGCCGGATCGGTGCCGGGCTCGTCAATCGGATAGTAGAGGAACTCCGGCCAGCCGCGCTCCTTGCGCCCGGCCTCGATAACGCGCACCATCGCCGTTACTTCGCGGCAGAACTCCTCCGGTGGATCCTTCACGCCGCGCAGGTGCGAGCCGAACCGCTCGTGCATATACTTCTCGTACACGCCGCTGGCGTTGATCCCGAGCGCGACCGGCCCCGTGAAGCCGTGCTTCTTCCACAGTTCCAGCTGCGCGGCGAGCGTGTCCCACCTGGGGGCGAACTTTCCGTCCTTGTCCGCGGGCGGGCACCAGAGCGAGAGCACGACATGGCGCGTGCCGTGCGCGACCATGTCGGCGTGCTCCAGGTCGGCCTTGCGCTGGAAGTATGCGCGGGAAACAGCGTCTTTCGCCTGCGCCATCAGCGCGAGCGGATGATGATAGTAGATGCCGAAGATTTTCTCCGGGTCGTCGCGCAGCTTGAACGGTAGCACGCGCAGTTTGACCGGCACGACGGCCCGGCCGCTGTCGCAGGTGAACGTGATAGCTCCGCCATATTCGCCGGCGGGTGTGTTTTCGGGCACGCGCAACGTCAGCCAGAAGCGCGCGTTTTCGTCGGCCTTCAAGCTGCCACCCTCGAACCGCTCCAGCACATCGGGCACCACGCGGCAGCGATGGAGCACCGTGTAATTCGGCCGCGCGAGCATGTAGCGGACGCGGCGGACGGAAATATTCTCCGCCGGCACCGGGCCGATGGCGCTGACGGAGAGCTTCGCGTTGGCGAGGTCGCGCAGCGGGCGGACGATGAAGTTGACCGGCTCGTATTCGCCCGGCGTCGCGAACGCGCGCAGTTCGGGATTGAGCTCCTCGGCGCGCGGGTTCGTATGCGGGTAGACGCACTCGAGGTAGTGCCGCGACCAGACCATGAAGCCGCGTTTCTCGGCAGCCGTATCCGGCTTCGGCAGCGGGCCGGTCGATGGCTCCGGGTCCTGCTTCCACTTGGCCCACTCCGCCGGCGGCAGGCGGAACGTCCATTCCTCAAACGGCGCGATGATCTCCTGCTCGACGCGCGCCGCCTCGGCAGCGGTCCACAGCAGCACGGCGTTGACGGCCCATTTGCTGTTGGGCTCGAAACGGATTTCCAGCGGCTGCAACGCCACCGTGTTGCGAACCGTGGCGCGGAAACGCAGCACGCGATACTGGCAGGGGCCTTCGATCTGCACGCGCTGTTTCTGGCCGCGGACCGCGACGGTGAAATCGAAGTACTGCGCGCGATACTTCGGATCGCTCGTGCCGCAGACCACATAGACGGTGTAGTCGCCCGGCTGCGCCGCAAGGAGAAAGGCGTTGGTGCCGGTGCCGACCACCGCAGCCTCGGTGATCGGATTGGTCCAGATCGGCGGCGGCTCGTCGTGGCCACGGCTCTTGTTCTCGACCAGCTCCCGATAGGCGCACGCCGAGGCGGCGAGCCCCTCTTTGGTCTGCCAGCCGAAGCCGGCTTGTTTCGAGAAAATATTCGTGCTGGTGACCTTGGTGAAGCCGTCCCAGACCGCCGACTGCGGCGGGCCCATGTTGTAGAGTTGCGGCGTGGCGTGGGCCGAAAGTGCGAGAGCGAACGCAATGAACAGGCGCATGATCATTTCCTCCACGGCGATTCGACGACGCGCACCTGTACCGGTGCTGTCGGTTGTCCCTCGGCGGCGCGGGCCGTCAGTTCATACACACCGGGCATGAGCGTACCGGCTTCCAGCGGCAGGACGAGATGTTGCGCCCCGCGCGCTGCCTGCGAGGTGGCGCGCGCCACCACCTGGCCGGCGCGCCGCAGCTCGCAGGTCACCGGCACGGTGGTGTTGGGTTTGACGCCCGCGAGTTGGAGCCGCGCCGCTACGTTCTTCGCATCGGCGAACAGCACGGCGGTCTCCGACGCGAAAGCGAGCACGACCGGCCGTGCATAGCGCAGCAGCGCCAGATCATCGATCCACAGGTCGAGCTGGTCCGCGTGTTTATAGTTCGCCTCGGAGAGGTGGAACTGGAGGTTGCGGACATCGCCGGGCCGCGCAATCTTCGCAATGGGAAGCACGACCTCGACCCATTCGCCCAGCTTCAGTTGCGACAAGCTCGTGTTGAAGGAGCTGGCCTTGTCCGGCGTGTGCAGACCAAGGCCGACCGCCTCCTTCGGCAGCGCCGGGCGCGACGAGGTGGCGTAAATCCACATGTGCAGGAAATCCCATGCCGACCAGTCGCGCTGCGCGCCTTCGGGAATCGTGCGGCCGCAGCGCGGCCAGCCGATGGGATATTTGGCCTCGCCGCTGTAATAATCCACCGTGACGTGCCAATGCAGCGCGTTCGTGCTCACCTTCACGTGCGTCGCCGAAACTTCGAGCTTGGATTCGGCCGGCGACCAGCCCTTCGTCGAGGCTCCTCCGAACAGCAGTTGCTTTTCCATCTCCGGCGCTGCCACCGCGACAAGAGCCGAGGCGGCGGTCAGCAACCAGAGGCTTTTCTTCGCGGCACGCAGGCCGGACAAGGCAGTTGTTTTCATCGTGCTGCGCATTGTAATGCGACGCGGTCGCCGCACAAGCGCGAATCCCATCGCTCAGGCCGTAAAGCCTGGAAAAACCTTTGCGCTTGCGCGGTGCGGGGGCGCGTGGTGAACTCACCGCCCGTGACAGGAGAACCATCATGAAGCTGCTGAACTTGGTTTTGTCCGCCGGTGTTGGCGTTTGTGTTGCCCAGGCCGAGGTCACCGTCGAAGCCTGGATGAACGGCAAAAAGCCCGCGCCGCAGCCGACGCGGACGCTTGCCGCGCTTGCCCAGTTCAAGCCGGTGGCCACCGCGCCGCAACTCGACAAGTTCGGCGGCTGGGTCGGTGGCCCGAAGTGCTCCGCGACCACCGGTTTCTTCAACGCGGAAAAGATCGGCGGGCGCTGGTGGCTGGTCACGCCGGAAGGCCATGCGTTCATCCACGTCGGGGTCGCGTCGGTCGGTCCGGACAGCGGGCCGACGTTCAAGGCCGCGTTCGCCAAGCTCTACAAGGATCGTGCCGACTGGGCCAAGCAGACGGCGGAGCTGTTGCACGCGCACGGCTTCAACGGCACGGGCAACTGGTCGGCCGACGAAACGTTCGCCGCCGCGCCGCAGCGGCTGGTCTATACGCGCGGCGCAAACTTCATGTCGTCGTTCGGTAAAAAGCTGGGCATCACGCACATGGTGTCCGGCCACATGGGCTATGCGGACGAGCTGATCCCGGTCTTCCATCCTGAGTTCGAAAAATTCTGCAACGAATATGCGCAGCAGCTCGCCGCGACCAAGGACGACCCGTGGCTGCTGGGCATCTACTCCGATAACGAGCTGCAGCTGCCCGGCCAGTCGCTCGACCGCTGGCTCAAGCGGCCCGCGGACGAAGCCGGCCGCAAGGAGGCCGACGCGTGGCTCGCGGCGCGCAAGGGCAACGCGAAGAAGCTGACGGATGCCGACCGCGAGGAATGGACCGCACACGTGATGGAGCGTTATTACACGCTCGTCGGCGCGGCAATCCGCAAGGCGGACCCGAACCACCTCTATCTCGGCTCACGCCTGCACGGACGCGACGGCAAGAACGCGGCGCTGTGGAAGGTCGCGGGGAAACATCTGCCGGTGATCGCGATGAACGTCTACGGCAACTGGACGCCGACCGAAGCCGTGCGCCAGTGGGAACAGTGGTCGGGCCGCCCGATGCTGGCGACCGAGTGGTATGCCAAGGGCCACGACACGGGCATGGCCAACAAGACCGGCGCGGGCTGGAACGTGAAGACGCAGCGCGACCGCGGGCTGTTCTACCAGCACTTCACGCTCGCGCTGCTCGAGTCGCGTAGCTGCGTCGGCTGGCACTGGTTCAAGTATGCCGACAACGATCCCGCGAACAAGAAAGCCGACCCGAGCAACCTCGACTCCAACAAGGGCATCATCAACTGCGCCTACCAGCCCTACACCGAGCTGCTCGACGCCATGAAAGCGCTGAACGCGCAGGTCTATCCGCTGGCCGCCTGTTTTGATCGACGTTAAGCTGTTCAGGCTGGAGTTCTGGCCCTATGCAAGCGCGGTGGCGAGCGGCACCAATGGAGGGGCCATCAACCTCGCAGGGGCAGACTTTCTGATCCCGGCCGGGAATAGACCACGCTTCCCGGAAAATGACTCGGCACTTTTTTGAGGGTACAGATCCGTTCGCACCGCTTCCTCGCGACATCTTCACGGCGCAGGAGGCGTGTCGAGCGCGGCGCGGATGCGCTGTGCGAGGGCGGCACTGCTGAAGGGCTTTTGCAGGAGGTTCAGGCCCTCCGGCAGATGGCCTTGCTGGGCGATGATATCCGCGCTATAGCCTGACATGAAGAGGATGCGGATGTCGGGCCGCAGCGCTTGGATGCGCTCCGTCAATTCCTTGCCGCTCATGGTCGGCATGATCACGTCGGTGAGGAGCAGGTGGATGGTATCCGGATACTGCGCGTACGTCTGCAAGGCCAGTTGCGGTGTAGCCGCCGCCAAAACCTTGTATCCTTGTTTTGCAAGCGTCCGCTTGATCAGCTCCAATACGCTCTTTTCGTCCTCCACCAACAGGATGGTTTCCGTGCCGGTGGGTATGCGCTCTTCCGGTTTTCCCGCCGCGGCGGGCACGGCGGCTCGCACGCGAGGCAGATAGATGGTGAAGGTGGTGCCCTGCTGGGGCGCGCTATGTACTGTGATGGCACCGTTGTTCTGCTTGACGATGCCAAAGACCATGGCCAAGCCCAGTCCGGTCCCTTTGCCCAAGGCCTTGGTGGTGAAGAACGGTTCGAAGATGTGCGACTGGATTTCCGGGGTCATGCCAGCGCCATCGTCGCGCACCGTCAGCACCACATAATCGCCGGGCGGGATGAAATCGATCCTACCCTGGCAGTCGGACTCTTGGAGCATGCGATTTGTGACGTTGATGGAAATAGTCCCCGAGCCGGGAATGGCATCGCGCGCGTTGACCACCAGATTGGCGAGGAGCTGATCCAACTGGCCGGGGTCCATGAATACGTTTTCGGCGACCGACTGCGCCAGAAAGTTCAGCGAAATGTTTTCGCCAATCAGCCGGTTGAGCATTTTCAAACTCTGGCCGATGGCCGCATTCAGTTCCAAGACCACCGGCTCAATGGTCTGTTTGCGCGAGAAGGCCAGCAGTTGCCGCGTGAGGTCGGCTGAGCGGCGTGCCGAGGCCTGAATTTCATGGAGGTCGGCTTGGATCGGATGCTCAGTCGGCAACCCTGCCAAGATCAGTTCCACGTTGCCCAGAATCACCTGGAGCTGGTTGTTGAAGTCGTGGGCCACGCCGCCGGCCAACCGGCCGATGGCCTCCATCTTCGCCGCCTGCCGATTCTGCGTTTCCAGTGCCACCTCGCGGGTCACGTCGCGTTTGACGGCCACATAGTTGATGATCTGGCCCTTGGCGTCGAGGACGGGCGAGATGGTGGCGTCTTCTTCATACAGAGCGCCATCCTTGCGCTTGTTGATCAGGTGGCCGGCCCACACTTCTCCGGCGGTCAGCAGCGCCCACATGTTCCGGTAGAACTCCGCATCTTGTTTGCCACTCTTGAGGACGCGCGGGTTTTGGCCGTAAGCTTCGGCGCGGGTGTAGCCGGTGACCTTCTCGAACGCCGGATTGGCATAGAGGATCGTGCCGGTCGTGTCGGTGATCACCACCGTCTCCGCGGCCTGTTCGATCGCCGTGCTCAAGCGCAGATGTTCCTGCTCGGTACGCATCTGCTCGGTGATGTCGCGGGCGATGCCGACCATGCCTACCAGCTTCCCATGCTCATCTTTCATCAGCGTGCCGCTCATCCGCGTCGGGAACGTGGTGCCGTCCTTGCGCCGATGCCCGACCTCAGCAATGTGTGAGCCATGCTGCAGCAGTGCTGCGTTGAAGGGGATAACGTCGCGCGCCATTTGTTCCGGGGTGTGGTTGAGGGCTAGGGGCTGCCCGACCTGCCCGGAGATTTCGCAACCGTGCATCTGTGCCCACGCGTTGTTCACCAACACCAGTTTGCCCTCCATGTCGGTGATGGCGATCCCGTCGCTCGACTGCTCCACCGCCATCGCATACCGCTGCAGCGCCTCCACCGCCTGCTTGCGCGCGGTGATGTCGATGCCGGTGCCCACCAGGAAGGGCCGATCCGCGATCATCATGCGCCGGCCCGTCATCAGCATCCAGATGAAGGCCGGTCCGCCGCGCAACAGCACCCGGCCCTCGACGGTCTCCTCTTTGCCGTCCTGCAATACATTCGCGATTCGCGCTTGTATGAGAGCCCGGTCTTCCGGATGGATAGTGTCAAGCGCGTTCATGCCCGACATCTGGTCGTCTGGCTTGCCGAGGATCTCCTCGCGCTGGTAGGTGTTCCAGCGTGCGTAGCGGCCGTGTTCGTCGAGCAGGTAGAAGGTGCCCGGGATACTGTCGATAATGGTGTCGCTGAGGACGCGCTCGCGTTGGATCGCCTCCTCCGCCTGCTTGCGCGCGGTGATGTCCTCAATCGTCGCCATGGTGTGCACCGGCCGCCCATCGGCGTTCCGGATGACGGTCATGTTGATGCTCACCCAGACCAGGCTGCCATCCTTGCGGACGTAGCGCTTCTCGATCTGGTAGTCCGGTTGCGCGCCCTTGATGACGCGCTGGAAGAGCTGCCCATCGGCCTGCCGGTCGTCCGGGTAGGTGACATCACGGACGCTCATCTTGAGCAGTTCTTCCGCGGTGTAGCCGGTGATGGCGCACATCTTCTGGTTGACGCGCTGGAAGCGGCCGGTATGCGGATTGGCCTGCGCCATCCCGATGGAGGCCATTTCGAACGTGGTGCGGAACTCCACCTCGCTCTTCCGCAAGGCTTGCTCCGCACGTTGACGTTCGGTGATGTTCCGCACGATGGAAAGGATGAGTTCCGGTTGCGCCGGTGCCAGGGAGCTGAGCCGGATTTCGACCGGGAACAGGGTGCCATCCTTGCGCCGGTGCGTTCCGGTGATCGTCCGCGGCTCTCCCGCCTTTTGTTGCTGGTGAAGCGCAACGACTGCTCCCGAGGAAAGCTGGGCCTCGATATCCATCGTGGTCAGTTGCAGGAGTTCAGCCCGACTGTAACCCAGTTCGAGGCACGCACGCGCATTGCAGTTCTGGATCCGGCCGGTCGCCCGCTCCACCACATAGATCGCGTCGCCGGCGTTATCTATGTAGGTCTGCAACTGCTGCTTGCTCTCCAGTAGAGTGGCAGCGGCTTTCCGCTGTTCGCGCCGCGCGGCGGCGTTCTGCAACTCGCGCTCCACGGCGGGGATCAGGAGCGCCAGCCGGCCTTTGATGAAGTAATCATGGACGCCCGCCCGCATGGCGGCGACAGCTTGCTCCTCGCCCATCGTGCCGGAAATGAGGATGAAGGGCAGGTCGAGGCCGCTCGTCTTGAGCACCTCCAGCGCGGCCAGCCCGCTGAACTGCGGCATGCTGTGATCGGCGATGATCAGGTCCCACGGCTGGCGGTCCAGCGCGGCGCGCATCGCCCCGGCCGTCTCCACGCGTTCCCAGGTCACGTCGAAGCCGCCGGTGCGCAGCGCGCGCAGCAGCAGTTCCGCGTCGTCCGCGGAATCCTCGACCAGGAGGCACTGGAGCGGCTTGCGCGGCGTGTTCATGGGAGTCCCTGCGGCGGTGGTTCGTTGAGCAACAGCCAATAGAGGCCCAGTTGGCGGACGGACTCGGTAAACTGATCGAAATCCACCGGCTTGCGGATGTAGCTGTTGACGCCGAGGGAGTACCCCTTGATGCGGTCGACTTCTTCTTTCGAGGACGTGAGGATGACCACCGGCTGGAGCCGCGTCCGCGGATCCTGGCGCACGCGGCGCAGCACCTCGAGTCCATCCACCTTCGGCAGCTTCAAGTCCAGCAGCACGACCTGCGGCGTCTGGCCGAGGTCGCGGCCCGCATAGGCGCCGGTGCCGAACAGATAGTCGAGCGCCTCGACGCCGTCGTGGGCAAGCACGATTTCGTTGGCGAGGTTGTGCTTGCGCAGCACCCGCAACACCAGCGCCTCGTCATCGGGATTGTCTTCAACCAGCAGGATGGTTTTTTTCTCGTTCATCGTTCACTTCCTTTCCAAACGTAAAGTAGAAGCTGGCGCCCTGGCCGGGGCTGGCCTCGGCCCAGACCCGGCCGCGATGGCGGTGCATGATCCGCTGCACCAAGGCCAGCCCGATGCCGGAGCCGGCGAACTCCGCCTGGCTGTGCAAGCGCTGGAAGGCGCCGAAGAGCTTGTCGGCATAGGCCATATCGAACCCCGCGCCGTTGTCGCGGATGAAGAAGACCGGGGCGGTCGGGTCGGGGCTGGCGACCACGCCCACCTCGATCCTGGCCCGGTCGCAATGGCCGGTGAACTTCCACGCATTGCCCAGCAGATTGTTCAGCACCACCCGCAACATGCGCGGGTCGGCGTCGGCCGTCAGGCCCGGGGCCACGACCAACTCCAGCGCGCGGTCGGGCTGCGCCCGCTGCAGGTCCGCGCCGATCTCGCCGGCCAGCGCCGTCAGGTCCACGCGCTCGCGCCGCATCTGCGCCTGCGACTCGCGGGAGAGGCTCAGCAGATCGTCAATCAACTCCGCCATCCGCTGGCTGCCGGCCCGGATACGTCGCAAATAGTGCTGCGCGGACTCGTCCAGCCGGCCGGCGCAGTCCTCCAGCAAGGCCGCGCTATACCCGTCCATCGCCCGCAGCGGCGCGCGCAGATCGTGCGAGACGGAATAGCTGAACGCCTCCAGCTCCTTGTTGGCCGCGGTAAGCTGGCCGGTGCGTTCGACCACGCGCTGCTCCAGTGTGGCGTTGAGCCGGCGGATTTCTTCCTCCGCCTGCTTGCTCTTGGTGATATCCACGAAGACCACGATGCCGGCGATGACCTTGCCTTCCGGGTTGCGGATGGGAGCCGCGTTCGCCAGCACGACCCGGTCTTCGTGTGCGTCGCGGCGGATGATGAACTCCCGCGTGCTCTGTTCGCCAAACAGCACCGCCCTCGCCAGCGGCACCTGCTCCATCTTTAGCGGAGTACCATCGAGGTCCAGCAGTTTCCAACTGGCGACGTATTGGTTGATATCCACGCCGGCCACCACCTCGGCCTCGCCGGCGCCGCGAATCAGCAAACCCGCCCGGTTCACATAGCGCAGTAGCCCGCCCGGCGCATCGGCGATGGCAATGCCAGCCGAGCTGCAATCCAAGGCCGCTTGCAGGAGCGACTGTGCTTCGGCCAGTGCCGCCGCCGCCTTCACACGCTCGGAGATGTCGCGGATGTTACACTGGATCACTTTCTGGTCGTTCACCAGATAGACGTTGCTGACGAACTCCACCTCGTGCCGCCGGCCGTCTACGCCTTCCAGCGCCATGTCTTCGTAGCGGACGTAACCCGTCTGCTGCAACTCCCGGAAGTTGTCCTCGTTGGCGATGGCGTCCTTGAAGAAGCCCAGCTCCCAGACTTTCTTACCCAGGAACACCTCGCGCGTGACGGTCAGCAACTCGATCAAGTAGGGATTCACATCCACGACCATTCCGGTCTTGGCATCGAGAATCAAGACGCCGTCGCGCGCGGCCTCGAACAGACGGCGATAGCGCACCTCCGAAGCGCGCAACGCCGCCGAGATCTCCGCGCGCTCTTGGAGGATGCGGATGCGCCGCTGCCGCCAGATCCAACCCACGCCCGCGCCCGCTGCGAGGAGCAAGGCACCGATCAAAACAATGCCTAGCCAGAGACGTTCCCACAGTGGCGCATAGACTTCCGCGGCATCCATGCGGGCGACCAGCGCCCACGGCGAGTCGGGGACCGTGTGCAGGGCGGCCACCACCGTCTCGCCGCGGTAGTCCTCGCCGGCCATGACGCACTCGCGGCCCAAGGCGGCTTGCGCCGCGGGCAAGTGGACGCGGTCCAAAGGCGCGCGGAAGTTCAGCGCGGCATTGGTTTGGAACCGGAGATTATTCAGGAACACCACCGCATTGCTCTCCCGGCGGACGAGCAAGGTCTCGGCCGTCGGGCTGGGCACGGGCCAACGCGCGATGAAGGGATAGAGATAGGTGAACGGATCAATACGCAGCGTCAAGAGCCCCAGCGGCCGGTCGCCTGCGGTTTCGTCGAGGAGGGGCACCAGCACCGCCAGATGGATGCGCTGATCGTGTTCGCTGCGGTAGAAATCCTGCAGGACCACCCGGCCTCCCCGCAGGACAGCGGGCAGGTTCTGCACCACGAGGCTGGTCACCGGCGCCGGATCATCGCCGAGGGCCAGCCGCACGCTGCCTTGCGCATCCAGCAAACGGATCCGGGCATATTGACCCCCTGCCCGGATTTGGCCGAGCCAGACCCGCAGCTGCTGTTCGGCCTCCGCGTCGTCTGGCCTGGCGAACCAGCGCCGGACCAAACCGTTGAAGGCGGGGTTTTTGAGCACTTGGGCGCCATCGCCCAGCCGTTCCTTGCGCCATTGCTGCAACTCGCCCGTCTTTAACTCCGCGATGGCGCTCAGTTGGCGCTCCGCCCCGGCGCGGAACTGCTGCGCAGTATGCCGATAGACGAGGGCGCCGACAGCGATGATGCCGGCGGCGAGCGCGAGGAAGATCAGGAGGAAACCCCAGCCGGTGAGATGACCCTCGGCCTGGTTCGCCAGGTGTGCTTGCGGTGCCGGGGTTGGTTCAGGAGCTTTCATAAGACTCTTTCGCTGCTGTCGAGTTGAGCCATGGCTTGCAAACTACCAGTGGTTATGGCGCCCTGTTGTAGGCACAGGGTTAGACCCTGTATGGTGCATACGCTTCCGCTTGAGCTGGCAACGATCCCGGGACCGGCATGGATGAAACGGCTCGATGTGCTACCCTAGGTAAGCTGACGCTGCCGTGAGGCGAACTGCCCATCAGAACGCGGGCGGAATAGAGGCTCCGTCCTACGACGCCGGACGCTGGAAACAACGTTTTCACAACCTAAGAAACAAAAATATTTCTTCGCGCAAACAGCGTCAAGACAATCCTCCCGTTCCAGCGCCAGCAAGGGCGGCTTCCTCAAAATTGGGATTGAACCGCTGCGGGCGCGGGACTACGGTGCCGCCAATCGTTTCTTCGAGGGCACCGCAGCTATGAACACGCCATCGCGCCGGACTTTCCTCAAGAGCGCCACCGCCTGCACGGCGGCCTGGCTGGGCGGCGGCCTGCGCCGCGCCCCCTTCGCCCGCACGCTGGGCGCCAACGACGCTATCCGCATCGGCGTGATCGGCATCGGCTCCACCGTCAAGATCGGCGGCAAGGGCAAGCAGGACATCCGCGACTGGCGCCAGATCCCCGGCGTGCGCATCGTGGCGCTCTGCGACGTGGACCAGACCATCCTCGACGGGGAGGTCGCGCAGTTCGCGAAGCGCAACGAAAAGGTCGCGGCCTACCGCGACCTGCGCCAGCTGCTGGAGCGCGACGACATCGACGCGGTCAGCATCACGACGCCCAACCACTGGCACGCGCTGGCAACAGTCTGGGCTTGCCAGGCGGGCAAGGACGTTTTCGTACAGAAGCCGGCGTCGCACAATATTTTCGAAGGCCGCAAGATGGTCGAAGCCGCGCGCAAATACCAACGGATCGTCCTGTGCACCAGCGGCTCGCGCGAGCGCAGCGGCTACACCGAGGCGCTGCAGTGGGTGCACGAAGGACATCTCGGAAAAATCCGGCTCATCTACGGCGTGAACTACAAGCCGCGGCCCGGCATCGGCAAGGTGGCGGGCCCGCAGCCGCTCCCGCCCGGGCTCGACTACGACCTGTGGTCCGGCCCCGCGCCGGTGCAGCCGCTGCGGCGGCAATACCTGCATTATGACTGGCACTGGGACTGGCAGACCGGCAGCGGCGACCTCGGCAACATGGGTATCCACTACGTCGATGGCTGCCGCATGGCGACGCGGCAGGGGCTGCCGCGCCACGTGGTGAGCCTGGGCGGGCGTTTCGGCTACGACGACGACGGGCAGACGCCGAACACGCAGCTCATCTATCTCGACTACGAACCCGCGCCGGTGATCTTCGACGTGCGCGGGTTGCCGCGCGAGAAGTCGCTGCTGACCGGGAACTGGAACGCGAAGGCGATGGATGCGCTCCACGGCCAGCAGATCGGCGTGACCGTTTTCTGCGAGGACGGCTGGCTTGCGGCGAACAAGGCCTATGACAAGAACGGCAAGTTGATCCGCACCTTCGAGCCCACGACGCCGAATCTCAACCGCAACTTCCTCGCCGCCGTCCGCAGCCGGCGCGCGGAGGAACTCGTGGCCGATATCGAACAGGGCCACCTCTCCGCGGCGCTCGTGCACATGGGAAATATTTCCTACCGCCTTGGCAAGACCATGCCCGCCGGACAGATCGCCGAACGCATCGGCGGACAGAAGGAACTGGGCGCCGCCTTCGAAAAGATCCGCGCGCATCTGGACGCCAACGGCATCGACCTGCAGGCCACCCCGGCGACGCTGGGACCGCTGCTGACGATGGACCCGCAGACGGAGCGCTTCACCGGCGCGTTCAGCGCGGAAGCCAACGCGCTGGTGACGCGCCCCTACCGCGCCCCGTTCGTGGTCCCTGAGAAAGTTTAAGGAGCGGAGCGAGGGGTATGGGGTTCGACAGAATCATTGATGGCAGAATCATTGAAGAGAGTCGGAGAGCTCCCGCGAAAAAGCGGGCAAAGGGATGGAGCTTCGGACAACCACAGGGGACTGGAGAAGAGAATGCCGGTTGAATGCAGTGTTGAATTTGACCGGGTCGGGCAGGAGCGTTTCCATGCCGTGGACAAACTGGTGATGCGGCATGCGTTCGATATTCACAACACGCTTGGTCGGTTCTGTGACGAGCAGATTTATCAGGAGGAATTGGCGCAGCGCTGCCGGTCCAGCGGTTTTGAGGTGTCGCAAGAGGTATCCTTACGCGTGGTATACCAATATTTTGCCAAGCCTTACTATCTCGACCTGTTGGTCGAGCGCGGAGCCATCTACGAATTGAAAGCCGTGGAAACACTCAACAGTAGTCATCAGAAGCAGCTCCTTAACTATCTTCTGCTTGTTGACCTCGGTCACGGTAAACTCGTGAACTTCCGCCCCGGCTCGGTCGAGTCGCGCTTTGTGTCCACCAACCTTCGGCGACAGGACCGGCTTGCCTTCCAACTGATTGACGGCGCATGGCAGGGCGACGACCCGGCGAGCCGGCGACTGCGGGAGATGCTTTGCGCCTTGCTTGCCGACTGGGGGACTTTTTTGGATGCGACCCTGTACCGAGAAGCACTCCTGCACTTTCTGGCTGGTCCGGAAGCCGGCCTCCACTCCGTTGCGATCGAGGTGGCTGGTCGCAGTGTCGGCACACAAACACTATGCTTGTTGGATGCCACGACAGCCTGGCATCTCTCCGCTATCCGACAACATCTTGATACTTACGAGACACACCTTGTACGGTTACTACGCCATACGCGCTTGGAAAAAACCCAGTGGATCAACTTCGACCAAAGAGTTGTCACTCTCAAAACCCTTCTAAAATGATTCTGCCATCAATGATTCTGTCGAAAAAAATAACAACGAAAGGACTCCTATGAAAACCCTCCACACCAATACCTCCCGCCGGGAATTTCTCGCCGGCACATTGCAGGCGGCCCTCGGGCTTGCCGCCGTACGCGGTTTCGCGGCCGAGGCCGCGCCCCAGACAGCCAAGCTGCGGCTCGGCCTGGCGACCTATCAATGGGGCATGGACTGGGATATCCCGACGCTGATCGCCAACCTGACGAAGGCCAACGTCCTCGGCGTGGAGTTGCGGACGCAGTCGAAATACAAACACGGCGTCGAACTGGAACTGACCGGCGTGCAGTGCGGCGAGGTGAAGAAGCGCTTCGCCGATAGTCCCGTCGCTGTCGTGTCCATCGCCTGCAGCGAGCGGATGGACTGGCCTGAGCCGGCGAAGCTGAAGGCGTCCATCGCGGCGGCGAAACAGTATCTGCAATTGAGCGCCGACATCGGTTCGCTCTCGCTGCGGGTTTTCCCCAACCAGTTCCATCCCGGCGTCGCGCAGGAGAAGACGATCGCGCAGATCGCCGCGAGCGTGAACGAACTCGGTGCGTTCGCGGCCGGCATCGGGCAGCGCGTGGACCTCGAGGCGCACGGCCCGGCCGGCGCGCTGCCGACCATGAAGGCGATCATGGATCAGGTGACCGAGAAAGCCGTGGGCGTACGGCTGAACAGCGACAAGCGCGACGCCACACCGCCGGGCTTCGCGGCCCAGTTCTCGCTGGTAAAAAACCGCCTTGCCCGCACCGTGCATCTGCACAACCTGACCAGCACGGACTTCCCCTACCAGGAACAGGTCAAGCTGCTCACCGCAGCCAACTGGGACGGCTGGGCGCTGATGGAGGACACCGACAAGGTGCCCGACCGCGTCGCGGCGATGATCGAGCAGCGCAAGCTCTGGGAAGACATGCTCCGGAAGGCCACCCAGGCGTAGAGGCTTTCGCCCCGGCTGCCGGCCCGCTCAACTCTTTGGTAGGGGCGCAGTCTTGCTGCGCCCAATGTGTGTTGCACGCGGAACGAACAGGCGCAGCAAGACTGCGCCCCTACCACCGTTGACGTGTTATTTTCCGCGGGTTGGAAAAAGTCCCCGCCGGGGTTTTCGCCTGAAGCGGGCCAGCGCGGCCCGGAACGTTTCTGAGGCTGCGCATGGAGGTCCCGGCGTATTTTTGGGAACGAGGTGGCGCAGGCCTGGGCCGCGGAGCCCTTGCAGGCGCGGCGGGTTCGGGGGTGAAATCTTCCTGCGCGGCGGGGGCAGGCGTGCTATGTTCTGCGCATGAATAATTTCTCTCTTTCCCATGAGGTCGCCGTCATCACGGGCGGCGGGACGGGCTTGGGGCTGGCGATGGCGCGGGCGTTTGTCGCGGCGGGGGCGCGCGTCGTCCTGGTCGGCCGGCGCGTCGAGCCCCTCCAAGCGGCCTGCGCCGAGTTGGGTGCGGCCGCGACCTTCCGCGCGCACGACGTCGCCGATTTTGCCGCGGCACCCGCGCTGCTGGCCGCGGTCGAGGCGCAGGTCGGCCCGGTCTCCATCCTCGTCAACAACGCCGGCGTCCACCTGAAGAAGCCCGTCGCGGAAGTCACCGAAAACGAGATCGGCTACCAGATGGATATCCACGTGCTCGGCGCGCATGCGCTCAGCCGCGCGGCCTACGCGCTGATGAAGCCGCGCGGCAAGGGCAGCATCGTCTTCATCGCCTCGATGGCGTCGCTGTTCGGCATCCCGCTGGTCGGGGCCTATGCGGCGGCGAAGACGGCGATGCTTGGCCTGATGCGGACGATGGCGGTGGAGTGGGCGCCGCACGGCGTGCGCGTCAACGCCATCGCGCCCGGCTGGATCGAGACCGACATCACGCGCGGCGCGGTCATGAGCGACCAAGCGCGCCTCGCGCGGATCCTCCAGCGCACGCCGATGGGCCGGATGGGCCAGCCCGACGACGTCGCCGGCGCCGCGGTTTTCCTCTGCGCGCCCGCCGCCAAGTTCATCACCGGCGTCGTGCTGCCCGTGGATGGCGGCGTGAGTATGGGGTTTTGAAGAAGGGTCGAGGGGCAGGGTGTCGAGGGTCGGGTGGCGAGGGAAGAAGGAAGAGAACATCGAATACTGAACATCCAACATCGAACATCGAAGGGCAGAGTGTTGTGTTGTGACGCAACTGCTCGCATCCCGACAGGGACGCTGTGAAAGTAGCCCGGCGCTTCAGCGCCGGGGAAATACGCGCCGCACTCGGAAAGTCCCGTAGGGACGAAAGAAAATGAGTTGGGACGGCGTTTCCACGCAGTGGCTGTGTTCCCCTTCCTTGGCGAGCTTGGCGGTTCAATAGAGGTTAACCATGAAACTCGGACTCGGGCTGTATAAGCACATGCTGAACGACGAGTACTACCGCTTCGCGCGGCAGTGCGGATGCACGCACGTCATCGTGCACCTGGTGGACTACTTCAACCGCGGGCAGGACAACCGGCCGGTGGACCAGCCGCTCGGCGGGCTGGGCGGCTGGGGCGTCGCGGGCGATCCGGACAAGCTCTGGAGCTACGAGCAGCTCGCCGCGCTCAAGGCGGAGATCAACGCTGCGGGGCTGGAGCTGGAGGCGATCGAGAATTTCGATCCGGCGCACTGGCACGCCGTGCTGCTCGATGGTCCGGAAAAGCAGCGGCACCTGGAGAACTGCAAGACGATCGTCCGCAACATCGGCCGCGCAGGCATCCCGATCATGGCCTACAACTTTTCCATCGCCGGCGTCGCCGGCCGCATCAAGGGCCCGTGGGGCCGCGGCGGCGCGGAGGTCGTCGGCATCGAGGGCGCGGAGAACGACCCCCTGCCGCAGGGCATGGCGTGGAACATGGTGGTGGACGAGCACGCGCGCGGCGGGCTTGTGCCGCCGGCGACGCCGGAGCAGCTCTGGCAACGCGCCAAGGCTTTCCTCGACGCGGTCGTGCCGGTGGCGGAGGAGGCGGGCGTCACGCTCGCCGCGCATCCCGACGATCCGCCGACGTCGACCATGCGCGGGCAGCCGCGCCTCGTCCATCAGCCGCGGCTCTACCAGAAGCTGCTCGATCTGCATCCGAGCCCGAACAACGCGCTGGAATTTTGCATCGGCACGCTCGCGGAGATGAGCGAAGGCGGCGTGCTGGAGGCGGTGGAGCAGTACAGCCGGCAGGGCCGCGTGGCCTACGTGCATCTGCGCAACGTCCGCGGCCGCGTGCCGAGCTACCGCGAGACGTTCATTGACGAAGGCGATCTCGACGTGCTCCAAGTCCTGCGCATCCTGAAGAAGAACCAGTTCAACGGTGTGATCATCCCCGACCACGCGCCGCAGATGGCCTGCGCCGCCCCGTGGCACGCGGGCATGGCCTTCGCGCTCGGTTACCTGCGCGCGGCGCTGCAGGCGGTGGGTGTGAGGGTATAGAAGGAATGAAGAAGCGAGCTCAAAGGCTGGTTCTTGGAGGGTTGGTCCTCTTGCTGGGACTGCTCCTCATCTTTATAAATCGTCCGGTTCGCCCCCCGCTTCACGACAGCGCCCGTGCCCTTATGCTCCGCTCAGCCGCTGTGATGGGGAAGCTACATCAATGCGTCTGGGCAAACACGAATGAGATCGTGACAGCCCAGTTTGCCAAACAGAAGGGGTTTTTGACCGATGAGGACCTGGCTTTCATCAACTCGGCACAGTGTGTTTTTACTCCATTCACGGGAAACACGCCTACGAATGTCGTGCTTTTAGAATTGCCCTTCATCTATGAGGGCCAGCGACGGGGCCAAATCATTTGGAAGGCGGATTTCAGCGGGCAGATGGTTTGGAACAACGATGGGAAGTAGTAATTTCCAAGTGAGGTACGCATGACGATAAACTATTCGCGGCGGGAATTTTTGGCGGCGGCGGGAGCGGTGACGCTGGGCGCGGTGGCGGGGCGGGCGGCGACCGAGGCCAAGCCGGTGGAGTTCACGGCCAATGTGCCGGTGCGCGCGATCACGCGCGGGCCGAAGTTCCATTGGTTTGGCTATTACGACAAGCTGGAGTTCGATCCCGCCGGCCGCCGCGTGCTGGGCATGGAGGTGGATTTCGAGGGGCGCTCGCCGCGCGCGGACGACGTGATCCGCGTGGGCATGGTGGATCTGCAGGACGGCGACAAGTGGATCGAGCTGGGCACCTCGCGCGCGTGGAACTGGCAGCAGGGTTGCATGTTGCAATGGCTGCCGGGTTCTAAAAACACTGTCATTTGGAACGACCGTCAGGACGATCACTTCGTCTGCCACGTGCTCGACGTGGAGAGTGGCAAGCAGCGTACGCTGCCGGCGCCGATCTACGCGGTCAGCCCGGACGGCAAGTGGGCCGTCGCGCCCGATTTCCGCCGGCTCAACGACTGCCGCCCCGGCTATGGCTATGCCGGTCTGCCCGACCTGAACGCGAACGTGCTCGCGCCGGAGGATGCGGGCATCTGGAAAATGGACCTGGAAACCGGCAAGCAGTCGCTGCTGCTCTCGTTCGCCGACGTCGCCAAGTTTCCGCAAGCCGGAGGCTACTCGAAGAACGCGAAGCACTGGTTCAACCATCTGCTCGTCTCGCCAGACGGCGCGCGCTTCGAGTTTCTGCACCGCTGGCGCGGCGAGGCCGAGGGCAAGAGCTGGAAGACGCGCATGTTCACGGTCGGCGCGGACGGCAAGGATTTGTTCCTGCTCAACGCCAGCGGCCTCGTCTCGCATTTCATCTGGCGCGACCCGGCCCACATCCTCGCCTATGCCGGCTGGAACAACACCAAGGAATGGCGCTGCCAGTTGTTCGAAGACCACACGGGCAAGACCGAGCTGGTCGAGGGCATGTTGCCGGTGGATGGCCACTGCACCTATCTGCCTGGCAACCAATGGATTTTGTGCGACACCTACGCCGGCAAGCAGCGCAACCAGAAGCCCTACCTGCTCCATGTGCCGACGAAGAAGTTTGTCGCGCTCGGCCAGTTCCGGTCGCAGCCGGAATACACCGGCGAGTGGCGGTGCGACACGCATCCGCGCTGCAGCCCCGACGGCAGGTGGGTCGCCATCGATTCGCCGCATCACGGCGGCCGGCAGATCTATTTGCTGGACCTCCGCGGCGTGGTCTGACGCGGCGGCGCCCGGCGGCGTATATCGAACCCGGCTTCGTCACAGGCCACGCCGGGGCAATCCAGCCCCCGAAACAGGGATGACGCCCCCTTTTCCACACCAAGGGAACCGAGGGCTGTTTTCCAGGCGATGAGCTGCTTTATCCACGGGGTAAGCCCAAGGGGGATTGCGGCGCGATGAACGGCCCGGACAGCTCAGGTGGCGCGGCGAAAAGCCTTCTCATCTGCCCACGCTTCGGCTACCGTAAACGGCGTTGAAACACCGCCGGGCGGGATCATCTTAGGCGCCTCTCATGGACGGATATTTCCTCGAACGACTGCTGCTCGCCGGCTTCCGCTGGCAGACGCGGACTGCCATGAAGTTCAGCGCCGGGGAAGCGGTCCCCATGCCGGCGCCGCCGCGCTCCGGCAGCGCCTTCCTCTATGTGCACGTGCCTTTCTGCGAGGTGCTCTGCCCGTTCTGCTCCTTCCACCGCGTGCAGTATCAGGAGACTGAGGCGCGCCGCTACTTCGCTGCGCTGCGCCAGGAAATCCGCCTGTACCACGACGCGGGTTTTGTCTTTACCGGCGTGTATGTGGGGGGCGGCACGCCCACCGTCGCCTGCGGCGAGCTGCTGGAAACGCTCGCCCTCATCCGCGGGCTGTTTCCGGTGCGCGAAATCTCCGTGGAGACCAATCCGCGGGATTTACGGGACGGCGTCCTCGCGCAGCTCGCCGCCGCGGGCGTGGACCGGCTCTCGGTGGGGGTCCAGAGCTTCGACGACCAGTTGCTCCGCAAGATGGAGCGCTATGAAAAGTACGGCTCGAGCGCGGAAATCCAGGAGCGCCTGCAGGCGGCAGCGGGGCTCTTCCGGACGCTGAACGCGGACATGATCTATAACCTGCCCGGCCAGAGCCTGGCCTCGCTGGAGCGCGACCTCGCCATCCTGCTGCAGCTCAAGGTCAATCAGGTTTCGTTCTATCCGCTCATGACGACGAAGAGCGCGGAGTTCAAGATGAGCCAGACCATGGGCCTGCCCCAGGCGCGCCGCCTGCGGCCCTACTTTGACACCATTCTCGCCCGGCTGCGGCCGCACTTCGCGCCGCAGTCGGCCTGGTGCTTTGCGCGCGGCGGCGGGGCCCTCGATGAGTACATCGTCGAGGCCGACAACTACGTGGGGGTCGGGAGCGGCGCCTTCAGCTACCTTGACGGCGTGATGTACGCGACCACCTTCTCGCTCGCGGCCTATGCCGAGCGCGTGGGCCGCGGCCTCACCGGCATCACGGGCCAGCGGCGGCTGAGCGCCGTCGAGCAGGTGATGCATGCGCTGCTGGTGCGCCTCTTCGGCCTGCGGCTCGAAAAGAGCTGGTTTGTGGAACGTTTTGGCCGCCGCAAGCTGCAGACGCTGGCGCCGATGTTGGCCTCCTTGAAGGTGGCAGGCGCCCTCCGCGAGGACAAAACCACCTACCAGCTCACTGACCGCGGCATGTATTATTGGGTGCTGATGATGGCCTCCTTCTTCGAGTCCGTGAATGCGTTCCGGGAGCAAATGCGCGCGCTCGTGGCGGCGGAGCTGGACGCAGACTAGGGCGGAAGACGGGGCGTGCGGTTGCAGTCGGTGGGGTTTCTGGTAAAGTTCCGCGGCACTTTTTCAGGAAAACAGCGTGAACCCGGCGGACCATTTTTGGCCTTATATCGCGTTTGGAGCGATGTTGATAGCGGCGATCGGCTTTTCGATCATCGCGGTCACGCTGCCCAGCCTGCTCGGCCCCCGCAAGGCGCACAATGCGATCAAGGACAGCGCTTACGAGTGCGGCCTGCCCGCGGAGTCGGGCCGCCCGGCGCGGTTCAGTGTCAAATTCTACGTGGTCGCGATGCTGTTCATCCTGTTCGATATCGAGGTGGTCTTCCTCGTGGCGTGGGGCGTCCTCTACCGCAAGCTGGTCCGGCCGGAGGCGGCGGGCGGCCTCGGCTGGACGGCGCTGGTCATCGCGGTGGTCTTCCTGCTGATCCTTGAAGCCGGCCACATCTATGCGTGGCGCAGCGGCGCGCTCGACTGGGCGTCGGCGCGCAGCCGGCCGCAGAAGGAGCCGCGCGCATGAAGAGCACCCGGCCGGTCGCCTTCGATACGCGCCTCGAGCAGCGCGACGTGATCGTCACGCGCCTCGATGCGGCGGTGGACTGGATCCGCAAGAATTCCTGCTGGCCCCAGCCGATGGGCCTGGCCTGCTGCGCGATCGAGCTGATGGCGTCCGGCGCGGCGCGGTTCGATATCGCGCGCTTCGGCGCCGAGGTGATGCGGTTCTCGCCGCGGCAGTCCGATGTGATGATCGTCGCCGGCACCTGTACCTATAAGATGGCCGGCATCACGCGGCGCATCTGGGACCAGATGCCGTCGCCCAAGTGGTGCATCGCGATGGGCGCGTGCGCCAGCTCCGGCGGGATGTACCGCAGCTATGCGGTGGCGCAGGGCGTGGACACGTTTATGCCGGTGGACGTGTACATCTCCGGCTGCCCGCCGCGGCCGGAGGCGCTGCTGGAGGGGTTCATCACGCTCCAGAAGAAGATCGCGGCCTCGCAGCAGTTCAAGCATCTGTGGTCGCCCGAGCCCGCGCCGGTGGACGAGCGGATGCTCAAGGGGCCGATCATCATTCGCGGCGAATGATGGGAATTTACGATTGATGATTGCCGAGTGCCGATTTGCGGTAGGGAAAATTTCTGTAGGCCGGGTCTCCGACCCGGCGAACGCGGGACATGAGACCAGAGACATGAGACGCGAGCTGTGAACACGACGATTGAAAAACTGAAAGCGCAGTTCGGCGCGGAGATCGGCGAGCTGCCGGAGTTCCGCGGCGAATGCGGCGTCACCGTGGCCCGCGCGCGGATCCTGGAGGTCTGCCGCTTCCTGAAGGCCGGGTGCGGCTTCGACATGCTGACCGACCTCTCCGGCGTGGATAACCTCGGCGAGGAGCCGCGCTACGCCGTGCATTATATCGTCTATGCGTTGGCGCGGCACGAGCGGCTGCGCCTCACGGTCGGCGTGCCGGAGGGCGATGCCGCCGTGGCTTCTGTGGTCTCCGTCTGGGGCACGGCCGACTGGCACGAGCGCGAGGCGTTCGACATGTTCGGCCTCACGTTCCGCGGCCACCCGAACCTCAAGCGCATCCTGATGTGGGACGGCTATCCCCATTTCCCGCTCCGCAAGGATTTTCCGCTCGCGGGGCTGCCGGCGGAGCTGCCGGCGACGGCGCGCAACGCGGGCACGGCGCAGCCGGTGCCGATGGAAGGCGGGCCTTTTGTGGCCGGCATCGGCACCGCGGGCGCGGTGCGGCGCGAGCCGCGCGCGAGCGACACGGTGGCGGAACGCGACGCCAAGACCGCGCACCCCGGCCATCAGGAGGAAATCTGACCATGGGCGACGTGCGCGAAATGGCCTGGAGCGACTCCGCCGCGCGGGCGGAGGCGGCGCCGCCGTCGGGCGACGGCGGCGAGCGCATGGTCATCAACATGGGCCCGCAGCACCCGAGCACGCACGGCGTGCTGCGCGTCGTCCTCGAGCTCGACGGCGAAGAGGTCATCAACCTCTGGCCGGACATCGGCTACCTGCACCGCGGCGACGAGAAGATCGCCGAGAACATGACCTACGCGCAGTTCCTGCCCTACACCGACCGCCTCGACTACACCGGGCCGCTGGCGAGCAATGTGGCCTACGCCTACGCGGTGGAGAAGCTGCTCGGCGTGGACGTGCCGCGGCGGTGCAAATACATCCGCGTGATCTGCGGCGAGCTGGCCCGCATCGCCTCGCACCTGCTGGGCCTGGGCGCGTACGCCATGGACGTGGGCGCGGTGACAGTGTTCTTCTATGCGATGCGGCAGCGCGAACTGATCCACGACCTCTGCGAGACGCTCAGCGGCGCGCGCTTCACCACCGCCTACACACGCATCGGCGGGCTGATGAACGACCTGCCGCCGGAATTTCTGCCGCTGCTCCGGACCTTCCTCAAGGGCCTGCCCGCGACCGTGGACGAGATCGACGGGCTGCTGACGCGCAACCGCATCTTCGTGGACCGCACGAAGCATGTCGGCGTGCTCTCCGCAGCCGATGCAATTGACTTGGGCCTGACCGGCCCGAACCTGCGCGCGTCGGGCGTGGAGTTCGACATCCGCAAGGCGCAGCCCTACGGCGCCTATGAGGAGTTCGAGTTCGAGGTGCCGGTGGGCACCGCCGGCGACTGCTACGACCGCTACCTCGTGCGCATGGAGGAGATCCGGCAGAGCATCCGCATCCTCCACCAGGCCGCCGACAACCTGCCCGACGGGCCGTGGCACGTGGACGACCCGAAGATTTTCTTGCCGCGCAAGGACAAGGTGCTGACGAAGATGGAAGAGCTGATCCACCAGTTCATGCTCGTCACCGAGGGCTTCAACGCGCCTCCGGGCGAGGTCTATTTCTCGGCGGAGAACCCGAAGGGCGAGCTGGGCTTCCTCATCATCAGCCGCGGCGGCGGCGTGCCGCACCGGCTGAAGATCCGCGGGCCGTCGTTCGCCAACCTGCAGGCGCTGCCGAAGCTCTGCATCGGGCACATGGTCAGCGACATGACCGCGATCCTCGGCAGCCTGGATTTCGTCATGGGCGAGTGTGACCGATGAAGCCTTGCGAATTGCCAATTGCGGATTGCGGATTTGTTGTAGGGGCGCAGCTTGCTGCGCCCGTCGGCGTCGCGGGAGAAAGCGCGTCGGCAGAAGTTCCAAGCATTGGAAAAGGAAACAGCGGTTTTTTCCAAGGTTTGGAAAACGAAATTTTGAAATGAGTTTGAACGTTCCAGAGCAGTTGGAAAAGCGGATGGACGAGCTCATCACGCACTATCCGCCCGAGCACAAACGGGCGGCGGTGCTGTGGCTGCTCCATCTGTTGCAGGCGCACTGCGGCTGTCTCGGCCGCGAGCAGGTGGAGTGGACCGCGGCCAAGCTCGGCCTGCAGCCGATCAACGTCTGGGAGCTGGTCCGGTTCTACCCGATGTTCTCGGAGGCGCCGCGCGGCCGGTTCCACCTCACCGTCTGCCGCACGCTGTCCTGCGCGCAATGCGGCTGCGGAAAGATTTTTCAGGCCCTGGAAAAGAAGCTCGGCGTGCCGCTGGACGCGGTCACGCCGGACGGCCTCTTTACGCTTTCGGCGGTCGAGTGCCTCGCCGCGTGCGGCAACGGCCCGGCCCTGATGATCAACGACCTGCTGTTCGAGCACATGACGCCGGAGAGGGCCGTCGCGCTGGTGGACCAGATCCGCGCGACGGGCGCGCTCCCGCCGCAGGCGCTCGCGCCGCTGCGGCCGGCGCATCCGCTGGAGCGGCGCCTGCTGCTGGCGAACATGAGCCAGCCGGGCTACACCGGCTCGCTCGCGGACTATGTCGCGGCCGGCGGCTACGAGGCGCTGAAGAAGGCGCTGGCGCTGAAGCCGGAGGTGCTCACCGCCGAGGTCGCCGACAGCGAGCTGCGCGGGCGCGGCGGCGCGGGCTTCCCGTGCGGCATGAAGTGGCGCTTCCTCGACCGCAAGTCCGGGAAGCCGGTCTACCTGGTTTGCAACGGCGACGAGAGCGAGCCGGGCACGTTCAAGGACCGGCAGCTGCTCTACCGCGACCCGCACCAGCTCCTCGAGGGCATCCTGATCACCTGCCACGCGATCGGCGCGAAGGTGGCCTATGTCTATCTGCGCGGCGAGTTCCCCGACGGCGCGGAACTGCTGGAGCGCGAAATCGCCGTGGCGCGCGCGCGGCAGCTGGTCGGTCAAAATATTCTGGGCACGGGCTTCGATTGCGAGATCTACCTCCACCGCGGCGCGGGCGCCTACATCTGCGGCGAGGAGACGGGCCTGATCGAATCGCTCGAGGGCAAGCGCGCCTATCCGCGCATCAAGCCGCCGTTCCCCGCGGTCTACGGCCTGTTCGGGTGTCCGACGGTGGTCAACAACATCGAGACGCTGTGCAACATCCCGCTGATCGTGCGGCAGGGTGCCAGCTGGTATCACCAACTGGGCGTGCCGCGCTCCACCGGCACGCGGCTGATCTCGTTGAGCGGCTCGGTCAAGCGGCCCGGCGTCTACGAGATCGAAAACGGCAAGGTCACGCTCTGGCAGCTCATCCACGATATCGGCGGCGGCACGCTCCACGAGCGCGCGGTCAAGGGCGTCATCCCCGGCGGCAGCTCGATGCCGGTTTTGCCCGGCGACAAGCTGGACATCCCGATTGATTTTGAAGCCATCCGGCAGGCGGGTTCCTCCGCCGGCTCAGGCGCGGCGATCGTGCTGGAAGAAGGCGAGGACATCGTCGGGCACGCGCTGAACGTCGCGCAGTTCTACGCCCACGAATCCTGCGGCCAGTGCACGCCGTGCCGCGAGGGCACGCTGTGGATGGAGAAGCTGCTGCACCGGATGCATGCCGGCGGCGGCCGCCCTGAGGACGTGGACCTGCTGCAGGACGTCGCCGACAACATCGACGGCCAGACTATCTGCGCCCTCGGCGAGGCCGCCGCCTGGCCGATCAAGGCGTTCCTGAAGCATTTCCGCGGGGAGTTTGAGCAGGCGTGCAACGGCAAGGGAGGTGCAACGTGAGCGCCAACCCCATGCCGCTGGCGCGAGTCGCCAGTCGCATTTTTGAACTGCGCGGGCGGCGCGTCATCCTCGACGCCGACCTCGCCGAGATCTACGGCGTGACGACCAAACGCCTCAACGAGGCCGTCAAGCGGAACCAGGATAGATTCCCCGAGGACTTTGTCTTCCAGCTTGAACGCCAAGAGGTTGCAAATCTAAGGTCGCAAATTGCGACCTTTGTTTCCGCCACTCAATATGACATGCGGTCGCAAACTGCGACCGCATCCAACCGTATTTTTCGGCACGCGCCCTTCGCTTTCACCGAGCACGGCGCGATCATGGCGGCGGCGCTGCTGAACAGCCCGCGGGCGGTACAGATGAGTCTGTTCGTTGTCCGCGCATTTGTGCAGATGCGCGAAGCGCTGGCCGGACACCGGGATCTGGCGCAAAAATTGGCCGAACTGGAGCGCAAGCTGACCGAGCGGCTGGATGGACACGAACGGGCGATCTTGCATCTGCTGGACGAAATGAAGCAACTGGTCGAGCCGCCGGAGCCGCTGCGCAAGCGCATCGGTTTTGGCGTGGCGGAGTCGCGCGGCGTCTATCGCGCCAAACGGAGCAAGGCACGACGTTGATGAGCGTGGAAAATGTCAAATTGCTGATGGATGGCCGCGAGGTGCTCGCCGCGCCGGGCACGAACCTCATCGAGGCGGCCCGGCTGGCGGGGGTCGAGATCCCGCACTTCTGCTATCACCCGCGGCTCCCGATCGCCGGCAACTGCCGCATGTGCCTCGTCGAGGTCGGTTTGCCCCAGCTCGGGCCGGACCGCAAGCCCGTGCTCGACGCCGACGGCCGGCCGCGGGTCAACTTTGGCCCGAAGCTGACCATCGCCTGCAACACGCCGGTCAGCGAGGGCATGGCGGTGCTGACCCGCACCCCGCGCGTCATCAAGGCGCGGCGCGGCGTGATGGAATTCCTGCTCATCAATCATCCGCTCGACTGCCCGATCTGCGACCAGGCCGGCGAATGCCGCCTGCAGGAGCTCGCCGTGGACTACGGCCAGGGCTGCAGCCGTTTCGTCGAGGAGAAGGAGCACAAGCCTAAGCACGTCGCGCTCAACGCGAAGCTCATGCTCGACGACGAGCGCTGCATCCTCTGCTCGCGCTGCATCCGCTTCATGCGCGACGTCGCCGGGCAGGACTGCCTCGGCTTCGTGGCGCGCGGCAGCCGCTCGACGCTCACCTGCTACCCCGGCCAGGAGCCGGCGACGAACTACGACCTCAACATCGTGGATCTCTGCCCGGTTGGCGCGCTGACCTCGACGGACTTCCGTTTCCGCCAGCGCGTCTGGTTCCTCAAGGAGACGCCGAGCCTCTGCCCGCACTGCGCCACCGGTTGCAACACGCTCATCGGTTCGCGCGAGGACGTGGTCTACCGCCAGACGCCGCGCGACAATCCCGCCGTCAACCAGTGCTGGATGTGCGACCAGGGCCGGCTGAACTACAAATTCATCAACGATCCGGCGCGCCTGGCCACGCCGCTCGTCGATGGTGCCCCGGCAGAATGGCCCGTGGCCATCGCCCACGTCGCCCAGCGGCTCGCCGCCATCCGCGCCGCCGGCGGCCAAGTCGCCGGCATCGGCTCGGCGCGCGCGACGACCGAGGAGCTGTTCCTCTTCGCCAAACTGTTCCAAGTTCTCACAACCTCGCCCCAGATCGACGCAGACGCCGAGTCGGAGACTCGGCCTACAGAAACCGCCGCAAGCTTGGATGCTGTTTGTAGGCCGGGTCTCCGACCCGGCGCAAATGCTGGCCTGCTCGACAGCGTCCCGCGCAGCGGTGCGGCCGATAAATTCTTGCTCGACGCCGACCGCAACCCGAACATGCGCGGCGCGCAGCTAGCCGGCGTCGCCGCCCATCCGCCGGGCAGCCGCCTCGCGGAGCTCGCCGCGGGCATCGCGCGCGGCGAAATCAAGGCGCTGCTCGTGCTCGGCGAAGACGTGACCGCCGCGGGCATCGGCGCGGAGTTGCTGGCCAAGCTGGAGTTGCTGGTCGTGCTGGATACGCTGCCCGGCGCGACGACGGCGGCGGCGCACGTGGTGCTGCCGGGCGCGTCGTTTGCCGAAAAAGGCGGTACGTTTGTCAACGCCAAGGGCCGCATGCAACAGCTCAGCCCGGCGGTCGCCGCGCCCGGCGCGGCGCGCCCCGAGTGGCAGAGCTTGAGCGAGCTGCTCGCGGCGGTTTCCAGCCGAGCTTTGCGAGACGGGCAGCCAAAGGCTGCCAACGCTTGGAACGTGACAACGCCTGTTTTTCCAAGCCTTGGAAAAGTGTTCGCGGCCATGGCGGCGGAAAGCCCCGCACTGAAGGGCTGGACGCTGGACGGCCTTGGAAGCCAAGGCCGCGATGTATGATTTACGATTTCAGATTTATGATTTGTGGAAGGCAACGGACAACGTACGACTGACGACGGATGATCAGGAAGATTAAGAGCAGGAGTTAAGATTAGGATTAAGAGTTGGGCATGCATTTAGACGCTGTCATATGGGAATGGATCTTCGTGGGCATCCGCATTCTCGCGATCTTCGTGATCACGTTCGCGATCGTGCCCTACACGGTCATGGCGGAGCGCTGGGTCTGCGCGGCGATCCAAGACCGCATCGGCCCGAACCGCACGGGGTGGTTCGGCTTGATGCAGCCGTGGGCCGACGCGCTCAAGCTGTTCCTGAAGGAAGACTTCATCCCGAACCACGTCCGCAAGGCCTATTACATCCTCGCGCCGACGCTGGTCTTCCTGCCGGCGCTGCTGACGATGGCGCTGATGCCGTGGGGCAGCAACCTCGGCCCGATGAGCTGCGTGCTGGCGGACATCGGCCCGGGCATGCTGGTCGTGTTCGCGGTCGGCGCGTTCAGCGTCTACGGCATCGTCCTCGCGGGCTGGTCGAGCAACTCAAAGTACCCGTTCCTCGGCGGCGTCCGCTCCGCCGCGCAGCTGATCTCCTACGAGGTCTGCATCGGCCTGAGCCTCGTCGCGGTCTTCATGCAGACGCAGACGCTGAACCTGACGCAGACCGTGCTCTACCAGGCCGGCCACGGCTGGCTCGTCTGGCAGCAGCCGCTCGCCGCGTTCCTCTTCCTGGTCTGCATGTTCGCCGAGACCAACCGCGCGCCGTTCGACTTCCCGGAGGCGGAGCAGGAGCTGGTCAGCGGCTACAACATTGAATATGGCTCGCTCAAGTTCGGCCTGTTCTTCCTCGGCGAGTACGCCAACATGATGGTCGCCTCGATGCTGCTGGTGACGCTGTTCCTCGGCGGCTGGTCGCTGCCCTTCGCGCCCTTCAACGCGCCGGCGCTGGTCTGGTGGGTCGGCGCGGCGCACGTCGCGATCTTCATCGCCAAGACCGCGTGCGTGCTGTTCCTCTTCATCTGGGTGCGCTGGACCGTGCCGCGCCTGCGCTACGACCAGCTCATGGGCCTCGGCTGGAAGGTGCTCTTCCCGCTCGCGCTGCTCAACATCCTGATCACCGCCATCGTCCTCGGCCTGCGGGGTGGCGCATGAAGGTCCGGCGACCCAAGCTGACGTTCCTCGACCGGCTCTATTTGCCGCAGATCCTCGCGGGCATGTGGCTCACGCTCAAGCACATCCCGCGCAAAAAGTTCACCCGCCAATATCCCGAGGAGAAGTTCAAGCTGCTCGGCAAGTACCGCGGCGCGCCCGTGCTCGTCCGCAACCAGGATGGGCAGGTCAAGTGCGTCTCGTGCCAGCTCTGCGAGTTCGTCTGCCCGCCCAAGGCCATCCGCCTGTTCCCCGGCAAGCGCGATCCGCATGCGCCCGCGGAGGCCAAGATCGAGAAGGAGCCGGAGGATTTCGTCATCGATATGACCCGCTGCATCTACTGCGGCCAATGCGAGGAAGTCTGCCCGGAGCAGGCGATCTTCCTGAAGAAAACTTTCGCCATCACCGGCTACAAGCGCGCCGAGCTCCAGTTCCACAAGGACAGGCTCCTCGAGCTCGGCGGCGTCCACGAAGACCCCATCTGCAAGTGGAAGAAGAAATGACGATCCGTTTTGATATAAGCGGTTGTGGCCAGCTGGGGCGAGGCGTCCCGCCGGGCCTCTTCTGTAGCGGCGACCTGTGGTCGCCGTCGGCGGTCACAGACCGCCGCTACAGCCAACCTACAGTTCAACCCCTCTTTGTGGGCGGGGCTTCCAGCCCCGCGAGCCCACCCCACCCACAACGCGGGGCTGGAAGCCCCGCCCACAGCTGCGGAAGCAAATTGAGGTGCGCGCCATGACCGCCTACGACGCCATCTTCTGGTTCTTCAGCCTCGCGCTGCTGCTCTGCGGCGTGCTGGTGCTGATCAGCCCCAACGCCGTCGCCAGCGGGCTCTATCTCGTCCTCTCGTTCTTCTTCCTCGCGGGGCTCTATGTGCTGCTGCAGGCGTTTTTCCTCGCGCTGATCCAGGTGCTTGTCTACGCCGGCGCGATCATGGTGCTGTTCCTGTTCGTCGTCATGCTGCTCGACTTCCAGGAGAGCCGCCGCTGGTGGCATGGCAACCTGCTCGGCCTGGTCGGCGCCCCGCTCGCCGTCGCCGCGCTGGCCACCGCGCTCCTGCCGGTGCTCAAGCAGAGCGGCGCGCTCGCCGCCATCCCGGAGCAGTGGTTCGAGGGCACGCTCGAAAACGTCATGACGCCGGTCTTCACCCGCTATCTGCTGCCCGTCGAGATCATCGCGCTCATCCTGCTCGCCGCGACCATCGGCGTCGTCGTGCTCGGTCGCAAGGAGAAGCAGCCATGATGCACGTCGGCCTCATCCATTATCTCGCCGTCAGCGGCGCGCTCTTCGCGCTCGGGCTCGCCTGCATCGTGCTGCGCCGGAACGCGCTCCTCGTGTTCATGGGGCTGGAGATGAACCTGAACGCCGCGAACCTCGCGCTCGTCGCGTTCTCGCGCTACGGCGGACACGCCGACGGCCAGGTGCTCGCCACCTTCATCATCGCCATCGCCGCCGCCGAGGTCGCCATCGGCCTCGCCATCATCGTCGCCCTCTTCCGCCAACGCTCCACTGTCGTCACCGATTTATTGAGGAGCTTGCGGGGCTAACCATGCTGACGAACGGACATCTTGTTTGGCTGATCTTGTTCGCGCCGCTGCTGGCGGCGGGGGCGATCATGCTGGGTACGCGGCGGCTGCCGCGGGTTAGCGCGGCGCTTTCGATCGGCGCGGTGGTGCTGGGCTTCGCGCTGTCGCTGAAGCTGTTCGTCGCGGTGCTGCAAGGGCAGGCGGTGGTCGCGCCGAGCGTGGTCTGGCTCGATCTCGCCGGCTGGCAGCTCGTCTGGGCCGCGACGGTGGACCGCCTGAGCGCGCTGATGCTGCTGGTGGTCACCGGCGTCGGCGCGACGATCCACGTCTATTCGCTCGGCTATATGCGCGGCGACGCGGGCTTCGCGCGTTTCTTCGGCTGCCTGTCGCTGTTCATGTTCTCGATGCTCGGCATCGTGCTGGCGGCGAACTTCATCCAGATGTTCATCTTCTGGGAGCTGGTCGGCGTCAGCTCCTACCTGCTGATCGGCTTCTGGTTCGAGCGGCCGAGTGCGGCGGAGGCGGGCAAGAAGGCGTTCATCGTCAACCGCATCGGCGACTTCGGCTTCCTGCTGGGCATCCTGCTGGTCGGGTCGGTGGCGGGCACGTTCAACTTCGCCGAGCTGGCCGCGCGGTGGCCCACGCTCGGCCTTTCCGCCGGCACGCTCGCGCTCGCGGCCGGGCTGATCTTCTGCGGCGCGGTCGGCAAGAGCGCGCAGTTCCCGCTGCACGTCTGGCTGCCGGACGCGATGGAAGGCCCGACGCCGGTCAGCGCGCTGATCCACGCCGCGACGATGGTCGCCGCGGGCGTCTATATGCTCTGCCGCGTGGCGTGGCTGCTCGCCGCCAGCCCGGAGATCATGCAGCTGATCGCGTGGACCGGCGGCGTCACCGCGCTGATGGCCGCGTCCATCGCCATCACGCAGCGCGACATCAAGCGCATCCTCGCCTACTCGACGCTCTCGCAGCTCGGCTACATGGTCATGGCCGTCGGCCTCGGGGCGACGACGGAGGCGATGTTCCACCTGACCACGCACGCGTTCTTCAAGGCGCTGCTGTTCCTCGGCGCCGGCAGCGTGATCATCGCGCTGCACCACGAGCAGGACATCTTCAAGATGGGCGGCCTCGCGAAGAAGATGCCGGTGACCTTTGCCACGTTCCTGATCGGCACGCTCGCGCTCGGCGGCATCTGGCCGCTCGCCGGCTTCTACAGCAAGGACGCGATCCTGCTGGCGGAGATGGACGTCAACCGCCCGCTGCTCGTGCTCTCGCTGATCACGGCGGGCCTGACGGGCTTCTACATGGCGCGTGCGCTGATCGTCGCGTTCCTCGGCAAGGCGCGCGACGCCAAGGCCGCCGGCCACGCGCACGAGTCGCCGCTGGTCGTCACGCTGCCGCTGGTGTTGCTCGCCGTCATGGCGGTGATCGCCGGCTGGCACGAGGAGATCCCGCACTTCCTCAAGCCGGACTTCCACGAGCACGATCACGGCGCTGGCGTATTGCTCGGCTTCCTCGCGATTCCGCTGGCCGGCTTCGCGCTTGCCTGGCTGCTCTACGGCCGCGGCGCCATCGACGACGTCAAGCTGCGCCGCGCCCTCGGCCCGCTCTACACGCTGCTCGAAAACAAATTCTACGTGGACGAGTTCTACCTGTTCCTCGTCAACAGCGTGCAGGGCGGGCTGGCCGCGGTGTGCGAGGGGTTCGACTTCGTCTTCGTGCGCGGCCTGAGCATCGGCAGCGCCGCGGGCCTCACGCGCCTCGCCGGCTGGTGCGTCCGCCAGCTCCAGGGCGGCTACCTGCGCTTCTATCTGCTGTTCACCATTCTCGGCATCGCGGCCGTTTTGATCTGGGTGGGAAGATGAAAGCTCTTGGTCATATTGCCTGTAGCGGCGACTTGCAGTCGCCGTCGGCGGCCATAGGCCGCCGCTACAGTACGCTCCTTGTAGGGGCGCAGACTTGCTGCGCCCAATGTGCGTCGGTAGCGACACCCGCGGGCGCAGCGAGCCTGCGCCCCTACGAAAACTTCACTACCACAAATCGGCTCGGCGGCTTCCGCCGCTGGCTTCAATCGGAACTCATCAATCGGCAATTTCATGGCTGATCTTCTTGTCATAACGGTCTTGCTGCCCCTGGCGATGGCGCTGTTCGGCGTCACGGTGCCGGCGTTTTCCGGGCGGCTGTTCCGGCTGATCGCGCAGCTGACGACCGGCCTGACGCTCGTCGCCAGCCTCGTGCTGTTCGCGTCGCTGGACCGCGCCCAGGCCGGCGTGCAGTTCGCCTCGATGCATCCGTGGCTCGGCCAGAAGCTCCAGTTCACGCTCGGGCTCGATGGCGTCAGCGCGCCCGGCCTGGTGCTGGCCGCGCTGGTCGGGTTCGCGGGGACGCTGCTCGGCCGCGACGTGCGGACGCGCGCGAAGCAGTTCCACCTGCTCTACCTCGTGCTGGTCGGCGGCGCGCTCGGCGCGTTCGCGGCGCGCAACCTGTTCTTCTTCTATTTCTTCATGGAGTTCGAGGTGCTCGTGGCCTACGTCCTGATCGCCGGCTGGGGCCGCGCCGGCATACCCGACGACACCGTCCAGCGCGAGCGCGCCGCGCTGCACTTGAGCCTCTTCGCCTCCGCCGGCGCGCTGCTCGCGCTGCTCGGCATCGTCGCGCTCTTCGGCTTCGCGCCGGGCGCGCTCGACCTCGACACGCAGGCCGCCGCGCTGCAGCAGACGCCGCTGCCCCCCGCCGCCGCGAACGCCATCGTGCTGCTGCTCGCGGTCGGCTTCGGCGTGCTGCTCTCCGCGTGGCCGCTGCACGTCTGGGCACCGCCGGCCTACGCGGCCGCGCCGACGACGGTGGCGATGTTCAGCGCCGGCGTGCTCAAGCAGCTCGCCGCCTACGGCCTGCTGCGCCTCGCGCTGCCACTGCTGCCTGCCGCCAGCGCGCCGCTCGCCGCCAAGCTGCTGGCCGCGGCCGCGGTCATGAACATCCTCTACATCGGCTGGATCGCGCTGCGCCAGACCGACGGCAAGAAGCTGATCGCCTGGGCCTCGGTCAGCCACGCGGGCTACCTGCTGCTCGGCCTCGCCGCGCTCAACAGCATCGGCGCGCAGGGCGTCGCGCTGATGATCTTCGCCAGCGGCGTCAGCGCCGCGCTGCTCTTCGGCCTGTGGGGTCTGCTGGAGGCGCAGACGAACCGGCGCGAGCTGGCCGACTACGGCGGCCTCGCGCGCCGCGCGCCGTTCCTCGGCGTCACCTTTACGATGGCCGTGCTCGCCGCCATCGGCCTGCCGGGTTTCGCGAACTTCGTCAGCGAGATCCTCGTGCTGTTCGGCGCCTGGCTGCACGGCGCGCCCTGGATGCGGCTGGCGGTGGCCGCCGGCGTCTGGGGCCTGGTGCTGACCGCGACCTATTTCCTGCGCGCCGTCCGCACGGTCTGCTTCGGCCCTGTTGCCGGGGTGACGGAGCAGGTCGCCGGGCCGCATGCCGCGGAAAAGTTCGCGGTCGTGCTGCTGCTCGTAAGCCTGTTCGCCGTCGGCGTCTGGCCGCGCCTCGCCACCGACCTGACGAAACACAGTTTTCCAAGCCTTGGAAAAACAGCCGCCGCCTCGTTCCAAGCCTTGGAAAAATCTTTCGCTGTGGG
>CAIWHP010000118.1 GCA_903912445.1 uncultured Lentisphaerota bacterium | reverse complement strand
CCGCGCGCATTCGCGGCTGCACTCCTGCCAGCGGCCTTCCGCAAACAGTTCGGCGGCCAAGTCCGTCGAGGGAACGGCCGCGGCCGGCACCAGCAGCAGCGGGCCCAGCAGAAAAAAAAGATTCCGGGCCACACCGGCCCGGAATCTTTTCCATGCTACTCGCATGATGCGGCGATCAATAGAAAGCCGCGCCATACTTCTTGACGTAATCCGACGTGGTCACGCCATTGGCGCCATCGATGCCGTTCCAGATTTCAAAGATGATATTGACGTAGGGGATCAGCATGACCCATTCCCGCCAGTGAATCTCCTTGCCATCGTTATAGGCCGCGCCCGCACGGATGCCGAAGCAGCACCCGGCGATGAAGCCCATCAGGCCGCCACGCTGTTCATTGACCGCCAGCGTGCTGGTCGTGCTGCCGAGCAGCAGGGTCAACGCCACAAAACCGATTGCGATTTTTTTCATGTTCAAAAATCCTTTCGACTTAATAAAAAATCGCCCCGTATTTCTTAGCGTAATCGGCCGAGGTCATGCCGTTGGCCCCATCAATGCCATCCCAGACGGCAAAAACGATGTTCGCCAGCGGAATCAGCCGCACCCATTGCCGCCAGTGGACTTCCTTGCCCTCGTTATAGGCCCCGCCGGAACGGACACCGAAGCAGCACCCGGCGATGAAACCCATCAGCCCGCCGCGGCTTTCGTTGACCGCGAGCGCCGGACTGACAGTGCCCAGCAACATCAGTGCCGTCAATGCACCTGCCAATACTTTTTTCATTCGTTCTCCTGTTGGTTGTTCCTTGCAACAATCACGTTGAGAAAGTACCAGATGTGCTTTATTTCGCAAGCGTTGAATTGCAGCGCTGGAAGGCCGCCCCCTCGGGGTCCTGCCCCCCTGCGTTGCGTCGCGGGCAGGACCCACTTCGCCAAGCTTGGCAGACGATGTGCGCGGGTAGCCAGCCGTCGGAGCCATTAAAAAAAAGACTCCAAGCCGCATCGGCCCGGAGTCCTTCCTGTGCTACGCACACGATACGAAGGTTAGTAGTAGCTCGCGCCCCACTGCTTGGCCAGATCCGCCGTGGTCTTCCCGTTAAAGCCATCAAGGCCGGCGATGATGTTGCCAATCCCGATGAGCGCCAGCCATTCGAGCAAGGCGACGTCCTTGCCGTCGTTATAGGCCCCGGACGCGCGCGTTCCGAAGCAGCAGCCGACGAACAAGCCCATCACTCCGCCGCGCTTTTCGTTGGCCGCGAACGCCGGAGCAACGCTACCCAACAACACCGCCGCCACCAAGGCGCCTGCCAGTACTTTTTTCATTTATCTTCTCCTGTTGCTTGGTGCTTCTTGCACCGAATATGCGAGGAAAGTACCCGACGTTTTTCGTTGCGCAAGTTTTTGCATCAGTTTTTTTAGCGATAGATATCCTCGAACCGGCCGACAAACTGCACGCCTTTAAAAAACAGCGCCGGCTGGAACAGGTTCGCCGGGATCGGCTGGTTGACCACCAGGTTGTCCACATGCACGGTCTCGCGGCTCTCCGCGCCACCGAGCGTGATCAACGCCTGGTGCAGGCAGGGGATCGCCACCCCCGGCGCGACTTCTTGAAATTGGCTGTAGTCCCAACGCGCCACCCGCTGCTGCTGTGCCGCCGTCGCGAAGAACTCGACGCGCGCGAGCCGGTTGCTCGCGTCGAGCGCCAGCACCACAAAGTTCTTCCCCATGTCATAGCCGCGCCGCACCGGGAAGCCCTCGACCGGCGGCAGGTTGGTCTCCGCCAAGCCGCCGACGCGGAGCAGATGGTCCATCGCCGTGCCCGGCACCTGCCGCAGCGAGATCAGCATGTCGCGATCGAGCTTCGCCACCGGCTGTGAAAAACCCTTGGGATCGCCCGTGATAAAGCTCTGGAAGAGCTCGCCATCGCACACGATCCGGCGCTTGAGCGGCGACACATTGTCCACATGCAGCTTGTCCACCCGCTGGAAATAGATGCGGCTCAATTTGCGCAGGGAGCCGCCGGCCGCTTCCGTGTCGCGCCGCAGCTGGCACTGCAGCGTCTGCACGGCGGCATATTGGGCACACAGCTTTTCCGCCAGCGTCTCGGCCGTGGCCGAGCCGGCAAAAAACAGCGCTGTTCCAAGGATGGGGAAAACCCGCAGTCCACTTTTCCAAGGTTGGGAAATCACAGTCGGTGCTCCTTTTTCACGCCGGTTGCGTCCGCGCCAGCTCCACGGCGACGCTGCGGGCGAAGCGCAGGGCGCCGGGCTTGTCCACCGTCACCGTCGCGCGCCGCACGCGCCGGTCCTCCAGCGCCAGCCGCGCAATGCGGTCGGCCAGCGCCTCGATCAAGTTGAACGCGCTGCTGTCCACGAGCGCGAGGATCTTCTTCTTCAACGTCTTGTAGTCCACCGTGTCGGCGAGCTGGTCGCTCACCGCCGCCGCCGCGAGGTCCGCCTCCAGCACGACGTTGATGATGATGTCCTGCTTCTCGCGCCGCTCCTCCGGGAAGATGCCGATGATGCACCGCAGCGCCAGGTCGCGGATGAAAATGCGATCACAATTCATGGCGCACTAATAACCGCGCCCGCGCCGCGATGCAAGCGAATGCGAACACCGCCGCCGGCCGGGATGGGCCGCGCGCGCCTGACCTTAATCACGCTCAGCCCATAGGCGGCGCCACCCTCCATAGTTCTTGTCCTTTCCGGAAATCGGGGTAGTCTATTTGTGGGTTAGGATGTTGCATCAGGGAGTTGGTCATGACGTCGAATCATGGTCACAATGAGGTTCATTTGCAGGAACTGCGGCTCTTTCTTGAGGAAATCTGCTGCAACCTCTGCCGGTTCCGCCACGTCGAGGAAGAGGGGGTCGATCCCGAGACCGTGCGCATCAGCCAGACCACCTCGCTCGGCATGCCGGGCTTGTTCACCGATATCCGGGTCAAGCTTCCGGACCGGCCGCCCTACTTCGTGGAGGTCAAATACGGCTATCCGCCCGAGCAGATCGTGTCGCATCTGGAGCGGAAATATGGGTGCCAGGCCCCCCGGCAGGCCGGCCCCTCCAAGGTCATCCTTGTGGTGGATGCCAAGCGCCACCCGGACTGGCCACAGATCCAGCGCCGGATCGAGGCCGGCTTGCAGCCGGGGTTGACGCTGGAAATCTGGGACGAAGAACGCCTCTCCGGGCTGATCAGCAGCCACTTCGACACCAAGATCGATTCGGTCTCGAGCGAGGCGGACGTCATTGAATTGCGCACAGCCCTGACCCGCGCCAAGGGCCGCTATGCCTTCGGCAACGACTGGACCGGCAGCGAACTGCAAACGCATCTGCTGTGGCACTTCGGCTTCTGGCGGCTGAAGCAGTTGCGCGAAAAGAACGGCCTGCTTTCGCGGGCCATCCTGCCGCCGGGGATGTACCGCGAAGTGGCGGTGTTGATCGCCGACCTCTGTTCGTTCTCCAGCTGTGTGCGCGATACGCCGGATGATGCCGTGGTGCGCCACGCACTGACCTCGTTCTACTCCAAGGCCCGCTATGAGGTGCTGAATACCGGCGGGATGCTGTATCAGTTCGTCGGGGACGAGGTGATTGCACTCTACGGCATCCCCGACCAGCCGGGCGACTATTTGCAGGCCGCCCTCGAATGCGCGCGCTCCCTCGTGGACATCGGCAACTCCGTGTCCCACGAATGGCAGCGCCACATCGATCGCGTCCAGACGGCGGAGGGCGTCCACATCGGGATGGCCCTCGGCGATGTGCAGGTGGTTTCGCTCCAGCCCTTTGGCCGGGCCCACTTGGGCACCGTAAGCGACGGCATCAATATGGCCGCGCGCCTCCTGGGCCCCGCCGGTCCGAGCGAGATCGTGGTCAGCAACTCCTTCTACCAGGCGCTCGATGCGGAAGCGCAGGCGCCTTTCGTGCAGATCGAGCCGGTCGATGCGCACAACGTTGGCCGGATCAATGCGTGGCGGCTGCCGTGCGCCGCCGCCCTGGCGCCGCACGCCTAGCGTTGAGGGCTCGTCCGCGACAGGCCTCCGAGGCCGGCAGGATGGGGTTGCACGAACCCGGGCGGTCAGCCCCTCCCTCCAAACCCGCGGAACTCATTTCCGCTCTTCTGGGTTCCTATTCGACGTTGATGACCACGCGGTCGCTGTGGCCGGCAACATCGCAGGCGACGAACTGGTGCCGGCCGCGTGCGAGCGCCCAGAACAGCGGCTCCCCACCGCGCGCCGCGCCAAGGTAACGGTCGTTGTCGAACCAGTGCAGCGCGCCCGCGCCCCCCACCCCGGCGGCGCTCAAGGGCAGGCGCTGTTCCGCGCCGGCAAGCTCCTCGACCAACCGGAACGAACTGCCTGGCGAGGGCGACGTGATCCGCACGCGCGCCACCTTCGTCACCGGCGTTGTGGGCACCGCGCGCTGCCGCGCGAGGAACTGCGTCACTTCCGGCGGCCAGCTTTCCGCCAACTGGCCGGCCGCGTCCGGCGCGCGCACATGGACGCCGCAGGCCCGGCAGCTCGTCACGCCGCGGATGCTCCAGTCCTCCACTTTGTCGCGACAGTACGGGCCGGGCGCGCAGCCGCTGGCCGCACAGACCTCGCGCTGCGCGACGCCGGCGGGCCGCTCGAACCACGGGCCATCGTTGTCCGGATAGATGCGCCGGAAGATTTCCCAGACGACCGGCGCGGCCACTTTCTTGCCGACGAGCAGATCGCTGCCCGCGCCATCGGGATTGCCGGCCCAGACCCCGATGACGATCTCCGAATTAAACGCCACGGTCCATGCGTCATGGAAGCCGCTCGAGGTCCCCGTTTTCCAGGCGAGCGGCGGCAGGCGCACATCGGCGGCGTGTCCGGTCGCATCGAGCGCGCGTTCCTGCCCGCCGAGCGCGTCGGCGACCAGCCAGCACGCCTCCGGCGAGAACACGCGCCGGCCCGCCGCCACGGGCGCATCCTCAAACACGCGCGCCGGCCGCCACACGCCGCCGCGCGCGAGGCACGCATAGGCGTTGGCCAGGTCCAGCAGCCGCACCTCCGCGTTGCCGAGCACGAGGCCCATGCCGTAATGCGTCGCCGGCTTGTCCACGGTCTGCAGGCCGAGCTGCCGCAGCGCACGGTAGAAAACCGGCTGGCCGGCCTGCTGCTCGATCTCCAGCGCGGGCAGGTTCAGCGAGAGGATCAGCGCATCGCGCGCCGAGATCAGGCCGCGAAAATGTTTGTCGAAGTTTTCCGGCCGGTAGTCGCCGAAGTTGCGCGGCACATCGGCGAGCACCGTGCCCGGCGTCGCCAGCCCGCGGTCGAAGGCGAGCGCGAAGGCAAACGGCTTGAGCGTCGAGCCCGCGGCGCGTGCCGCCAGGGCGGCATTGACCTGCCCTTGGTTGCGCTGGTCGGCAAAATCCGGCGAGCCGACCAGCGCGCGCAACGCGCCGGTCTTCACATCGAGGATCACCACCGCGCCGCCGCGGATTTCGCCCGCCGCCAGCTCGGCGGCGTGCCGCCGCAGCGCCTCCTCGGCGACGCGCTGCCACTTGGGGTCGAGCGTCGTGCGCACCGCGATGTCCGGCGTGGGGTCGGCCGCGCCGCCGGCGAAGCTCGCCTCGGAGAGCCGCGACTCCGCGAGGTCGCAAAAATGCGGCGCGCGGAACGGGCGCGTCTCGCGGCGCAGCACGAGCTGCTGCGAGTGCGCCGCGTGCCGTTGCTCCTCGGTGATGCAGCCGCTGGCGACCATGCGCTCAAGCACATAGGCCTGCCGCTGTTTGGCGCGCGCCAACCGCCTGTCGGGCCGCAGCCGCGAGGGCGACTGCGGTACGCCCGCCAGCAGCGCGGCCTCGGCCAGGCTCAGATCCTCCGGGCCTTTGCCAAAGTAACGCCGGCTCGCCGCCTCGATGCCGACGAGGTTCGCGCCGAACGGTGCGCGGTTAAGATATTGCGTCAGGATTTCATCCTTCGAGAAAATCCGCTCCATCTGCAAGGCGCGGAACGACTCGACCAGCTTGGCCATGAGCGTGCGCGACCGCGGCTCGGCAAGGCGCATCACCTGCATCGAGAGCGTCGAGGCGCCGGAAACCTTGCGCAGCTGCGTCACATCGAGCCACAGCGCGCGCAGCACCGCGATGGGGTCCACGCCGTGATGCTCCCAGAAACGGCGATCCTCGGCGGCGACCATCGCCTTGACGATCCAATCGTCGCGATGCGGCTGATAGATCGGACGGCAATCCTGGTCGTGAGGCCCGAGCCGGACACGCAGCGGCGTCCCCTCGCGATCGCACAGCACCGCTGCCGCCGGATACCGCGCCAGCAGCCCGCGCGGAAATGGACACGCGAACCACGCGATGACGAAACCCAAAACCAGCAGCAGCATGATGGAACCGCCAAGTCGCCCAAGCCGCCATGTAGGGGTCGCGCTTGCGCGACCTGTGGTCGTGGGCTTCGCAAGCGAAGCCCCTGCAGAAGTTCCGACCTTGGCGCGCTTGGCGTCTTGGCGGTGTAAATACAGCCGATGATGCTCGTTCTTCATCTTGTCATCACTTGAAGCGACCGCCCGAGAATGCCTGCGCGGAGCGCTCGCGGTAACCCAGCTTGCGCGCTTCCGCGAAACTCGTCTGCGCCGCCTGCTGGTCGCCCAGCAATTCGTGGGCGCGGCCCAGATAGAACCACAGCTCGCCGTCGCGCGGATATCTGGCCAGCGTCTCTTGCAACTCCTTGCGCAAGCCTTGGTAGGTGTCCTTGAATTTCCCGTTGACCAGACCAACACGCACGCCCTCGCAGCCAAAATAATCCGGCCAGCGCGGCTGGTTGACGTGGCCTATCTCATCGCTGCCCACGCAGTATTCAACCGCCACGGCCAGGCGTTGCCGGCGATCATAACCGGTCAGCCACACATCGCTATGGCTGCACAGCGTGGCCAGATGCACCAGCACCAGTTTCGCCGCATGGAAAACGAACGCGCAGTCCGGCGCCCACGAAGCGCCTTGAAATCCGGTGTCTATCACGAGCTCGTCGGAGCCGTCGCCATCGAGATCAACGGCTTTGATCCACAGATGCGCCCGTGGGATGGGTTCCCCGAAACGCGGATCGTTCAGCGGCTTGCTGGTGGAAACCAGATACGCTGATCCATTTGTTTCCATGAACAGAAAGCAGCGCGCCTGTGCAAAACCTTGGTTCGCGTCTCCCTGCGCGGCGACGGCAGCCCACCGCTGCGCCGCGTCCTTGGACTTGCAAGGCACGAGCCCGAACACCTGCAGCCCCTGCGTGCGCGCCGCCTCGGCGGCGGCGCGCTGGACTTCGACCGGCGCTGTGGGAGGTTTGGCGTCAGAGGGTCCCAAGTAGATGACCTTGGGCGCAGCACAGCCCGCGAGCAGCAACGCCGCGCCACCGAGCGCGAGGGCGGTTTTCCAAACCTTGGAAACGGGGAGGGCGAGTTTTTCCAAGGCTTGGAAAAATCTGCCCGCTCCGTTTCCAAGGTTTGGATTACAGTTTTTCACGGGGCTGGTTTCTCCGCCGCAGGCGCGCCGGGAAGCACGCGCTGGTGGACCTGCTCAAACCATTCCTTGGAGCCGACCACCGGCACGGCCTCGCCATGTACGCGGAAAACTTTTTTCGTGACCGCTCCCAGCCACTCTTCCGAGCCGATGTCCGGCCCGTGCCCTTCGCGATCCGTCACCCGCACCACGGCTTCCACGGCGGCAAACCAACCTTGGCTGCCTACGACAACCGCAGCCGGTTTGGGATGCTCGACACCTTCAGCCACCACCCGGCCGCCCTTCTCGTCGGTCACTGCAACCTTGGATGGCGTACTCGTCGCCACGCACGCCGCCATGTTGCAAAGCAGGAGAAAGGCGCCGCCAAGACGCCAAGGCCGCCAAGGGAAACCTCCTCCAACCTTGACGCCCTTGGCGTCTTGGCGGTTTTCAGCTTTCCACGCCTTGCCAAAGTTCGCTCTGTGACCCCTGCGGTCTTGCGCTGCAGGTGAATGAGTTCTGTTGCTAGAGGCAGCCACTGCGCACTGCGCCGTACCTGCATCGTAGCTACTGAACTTTCGCTCCTGCCGGGCAAGCCGGCAGGGGGCGGCGTGTTGTCTTGTGCTCGGTTTCATTTCTGCTCCGTTGACTTCTGATCGCCTGCCTCAACCGGAGGTGAATCCGCGGGGTTCACGGTACGGTTGAAGGCATTGCTGGAAGCCCTTTCATCTTCTTTTCAATTTCTGCAATTCGTTTCTTGGATGCGTCGATGGATATATGACCTGCGTTGTATGCGGCTAGAGTGCCTCCTTCATACTCGGCGTAGCCGGCGGCAATGAGTTTCTTGCGTTGATTCAGCCACTTCCTTTGTTCCTCAAGTTCAGAAGCACGCTGAGACTTTGGCAGTTGACCAATGAAGTCATTGAAGAGGATGTAAAGCTTGGTGTCGTACAGAAACGCAACATTTGAGATTGTGAAATTCATGGGTTGCTGTTGGTCGAGCTTGGACAAGGTCTCTTCAAGTTGTCGGATCGGCTGGTCAATATTGGGTTGCCAGTCTGGAAAGAATGCTGAAGAGCTGGACTGGGATGTTGCGCAGCCAGATAATAGTAATCCGATGCCGAGCACAGCCAGTATGTTTCTGATCGTCTTCATTATTTCATGCCTCCCACGCTGACCTCTAGTTTTCCGCGGCCGGCGAGGCTGCGGATTTCGGGGTCGTACATGCAGCTGGCGGTGATGGCAGGCACGGTGAAGGTGCCGGGCGTGACGACGCGGGCGGCGTAGTAGAAGATCCGCTCGCCGCCGACGCTGCCGGTGAAGAGCAGCAGGCGGTCGTCGCGCTGGTCGCGCGAGACGCACCAGTCGGTCTTCTCCTTGACCCACGGCACGACCTGCGCGGTGGCGAGGCTGGCGTTCTCGATCTCCAGCCCGGCGGGCAGCAGGTCCTCGATGACGATGTTGTCGAGGCTGCGCCCGAGCGTGTCGAGCGTGATCCGCACGATGACCAGATCGCCCTGCGCGAGCGCGCCGGGGGCGAGCGCATTGCCGTCGAGATCGAGCCATTCGCGGCGGATCTTGAGGCCGGCGTCTTCTTCCTGCTGCGCGCCGTCGGCCGGCACGCCCTCGGCGCGGAAGGCGTAGTAGAGCGAGCCGGGGCCGTCGTTGCGGATCTGCGCCGCGCCCGTCTGGCCGGCGGCGGAGACCCAGTGGACTTCCTGCGTCGCGCTGGCGGCGCGCGTCAGGCCGCCGGGCAGCGCAATGATGGCGCCGAACGGCTGCGGCGGGCCGGCGAGGCGCGCGTACTTGCCCAGCGCCAGCAGCGCGAGGGCGTTGTCAATCGTCGTGCCCCAGTGGCCGTCCTTCTGGCGCTGGTCGAGGAAGCGCGCGAGCTGGCCCGCGTGCTCGTCCTGCGGCGCCACGTCGAGCCACGCGGCGAGCAGCTGCGCGGCGTCGGTGGTGCTGGAGCCAAACAGCGAGCCAGTGTCACGCGGACGTTTCGCGTCGGGCAATCCGAGCGCGCTCATCAGCTCCGTGGCCTGGCGCGGTTCGCCGGCGGCGAGCAGCGCGGCCGCCACATGGACGCGCGCGGCGAAGGTCAGGCGGTCGTTCTGCTCGCGCAAGCGTGCATTCCAGCCGGGCTCGGCTTTGCCCGCGAGTGCGAGGACGTGACACGCGTAGGCGCGGCGCTCCATGTCGGCGGGCCATTGACCCTGGTCGCTGGTGAGCGGGCGATCCAACAGCGCGCGCAGCGCGGTCAGCGCTTCGTCCAAGCGGTCGACGGGCACCTCGTAGGCCGCGCGGCGCGCCTCGACGAGGAAGTGCGTCGCGTAGATGCCCGCCCAGCCGGCGTCGCCGCGCGTTTGGAACGGCCAGAGGGCAAAGCTGCCGTCGCCCTGCTGCATCGAGAGCACGCGCAACACCGCGGCGCGGACGAACTGCTCCGTCTCGTCGCGGCCGATGCTCTGCGGCCGCGCGCTGTTTGCGAGGTCGGCGAGGTAGAGCAGAGGGAAGGCGCCAGAGGTGGTCTGTTCGAGGCAGCCGTAGGGATAGCGCAGCAGATAGTCGAACGCGCGGTTGAGTTTGACCGCGGACGAACCGGAGCACCAGATTTCCTGGCGCAGCGTTCCGGCGATCCAGTTCGCGGGCGGCGTGATGGTCTTGATCTGTCCGCCCTTGATGAAGCCGCTGCCGCTCTCGACCGTCAGCGCGGAGGCGGGCCGCACGGCCAGCTCGATGGTCTCGCGATAGCGCTCCGCGCCGGCCTCGACCTCGACCGTGCACAGCGCCTTGCCCGGCGCTGCGCTGGCGGTCAGGGGGATCGAGAGGGTCCGCGCCTCGCCCGCCTTGAGCGCGAGCGGCTGTTCCGGCTGCGCGGCGGAGAGCGGCCCGCCGCACGTCACGCGCAGCTTGCCGGAGAGCGGCGCGCCGCTCTCGTTGAACAGCGCGATCGTCGCAGCGCAGGCGTCGCCCGGCGCGAGGAAGCGCGGCAGGCTCGGCTGGACGACGAGCGGACGCTTGACCTTGACGTGCTGGTCACCCGCGCCGATCTGCGCGCGGTTCCACGCCACGGCCATCAGGCGCAACTCGCCGGCGAATTCCGGCACGGCGAACGTCGCGACGCCTTCGCCATTCGTGCCGATGCTAACCGTGCCGGCCCAGAGCGCAACGGGCTTGAAGCGGTTGGCCTTGATCGGGTTCAGGCGGCGGCCCAGCGCGCCGGCCTCGCCGCCCGCGGGATGCGAGGCGCCGCCGAGCGCGGCCTCGTCCACGATCGGCATCAGGTCGGCGTAGACGTCGAACAAGTTCACACCGAGCGCGCGCTGCGCGAGGAACCACTTGAGCGGATCGGGAGTGGCAAAGTCGGTCAGCATGCAGATGGCCTCGTCCACGGCGAACACGGTCACATCCGCGGCGGCGGGCAGGCCGGCCTCGTCGGCGACGCGCAGCCTGGCGGTGAGTTGCGCCTGGGGGCGGTTGACGGCGGGCGCCTCGACGGCCACGGTCAACTTCCGGTTCGGCGGCGCGACCTTGAGCGCGACCGCCCCCGCGGCGCGGTGCGCACTCCAAACGCTCTCGGCGCGCGCGGGCCGGACGAGCGTGATCGAGCAATAGACGTTCGGCGCAAATTCGGCACGGACGGGGATCTCGACCTCGGCGGTGTTCTTCGCCAGCTCGATGAGCCGGCTCTCCAACACGTGGTCGCTCGCGATGGAGAGCAGCGCGGTGCCGGCAAACGGCGCCTTGATCAGCAGTTTCGCGGTCTCGCCAGGCTTGTAGCTCTGCTTATCCAACGCGAGTTCCACCGCATCGGGTTTCTCGCGGCTCCACGAAACCCACTGCTGGTCGCGCGAGCCGGCGTGGAAGCGGAAGGACGACGATGCGCCGGACGCCGGATCGGACAGCGTCAGCAGAAACTCGCCGAGGTTCTTCACGGTAAACGCGTAGTCGGTCGGCTGGCCGCTGGCGGCGAGCGTATCCTCGGCCACCTTGGCTTTGCGCTCCTCGGAGAGCCATTGGTAGCGGCCGTGGTCGTCGCGGCGCAGCACAGTGCTCCACTCGACGCGATCCAGGCGCACGACGAGCGGCTTGGCGTTCGTCCACGCTGCGCCGTCAGGCGCCACCTCGACCACCGCCACGCGCTGCGGCTCGCCCACCGGCACCACGTCGTGGCCGCCGGTCTTGAGGCCAATATAGAACGGATAGACGTCCACCTGCGCCTGCGTGCCCGCGGTCACCGGCCGGCCGCTGGCCTCGGTCACGGTCGCCTGGAAATTGACGCGCAGCGCGGCGGGCGGCCGCCACGCCTCGCTGGTATCAACCTTGAACTGGGCGTGACCTTGTTCGTCGAGCGTGGCGCTGCCGAGGGCGCGGTAGTTCTCGGAGAATTTCTTTTCGGCGTCGCCGAACTGCCAGCCCTTCCACGCCTTGGGCTCAAACGCCACGGGCCGGACCGAGGCGAAGCCCTTCGCCTTGAGGCCGGCGGCGGCGCGGCCGAAGAGATGCTCCGCGCGGGCGTCGAACAACACCGGCTGGCCGGCCGGCGCACGCGCCGCCGGACCGCTGGCCGCGACCCGCACCTGCGGCGGCACAAAGTCTTCCAGCATCACCACCGTCCCGCCCAGCTCTTTGAAGCTGCCCGGCAGGACAAGCCGCGCCTCGTAGCGCCCGGTCGGCAGGAATTCCGGCAGGACGAGCTCGGTCTCCGCCGCGCCGGCGGCGTCGAGCTGCACCGGCAGATCCTTGAACACGCGGCCGTTCGGCTTGAGGATGCGGAACAGCGCGGGGAACGCCGGCGGCGCCGCCAGGTCGCGGTCGCGCACGAGCGCCTTGAAGTGCGCGGTCTCGCCGGGCCGGTAGATGCCGCGGTCGCTAAAGACAAAGGCCTCGTAGCCCTCGGCCAGGTAGGCGCGCCCGCCGGTCTCGCCGGCCTGCGTGACCAGCGTCTTCTCCAGCGGGAGGAACGAAAGATCGGCGCCGGCGCGCGCGACGACGAGGAAGGGCGCCGCGGCTTTGCCGTCGTGAGCGAACGTCAGTTTGGCGAGGCCGCTCGCGTCCGTGGTGCCGCGCGCGAGTTCGGAGTTATTCTCGGCATAGAGGGTCACTTCCGCGCCGGCGACGGGCTTGGCGTCGCGCAGCGAATTGACCCAGACCGTCGCGCCGCCGGCGTTGAGCAGCGCCGAGAGGCCGAGGTCCGTCACCGCGAGCAGGCGGTGGTCCTCCGTGCGCTCCCCGTACCAGCGGCGGCGCGCGTGCCCGCCGCCGGCATCGTCCTCGCCGTTGACGGTGAGCAGGAACAGCCCGCGCGGCTCCGGCCCCGCGAGGTCACGCAGGCTGACGTTGAACTTCGTCTCGGCATTCAGCGGCGCGCTGACGGCGTTGGTCACGACCACCTCCGCGCCGGTGAGCTTGTCGGCAGTGTCGCCCGGGCTGCTGTAATAGCCGCGCGTGCGGCTGCAGTCGCGCAGCGCGAGCTGGACGAGGTTCTGCGGCAGCACCGGCGCGAGCGTGACGATGCAGCGGCGCAGGTTCATCGCGCTGACCGGCACGGCGAGCGTGCCGCGCGGCGAGAGATAGCGGCCGTCGGTCGCCACGGTCACCGCCTTGTTGCGGTTCGGGATCTGCACCGTGCGGGTGAGATCCTTGAGCAGCGCATGGTTGTTCTCCGACTTCAACCCCGCCTTGAACTTGAGCGTGTAGACCGTGCCCGGCTGGAACGGGCCGGACAGGCGCAGCGCGCGCCACGAGGCCTCGGCGCTGAACTTGAGCGCCGGCGAAACTTCCACATAGGCCGCGGCGGTGTTCGCATCCAACTGCTCGGTGAAGGAGCACTCGATGTGCGGCTCGCCGAACGACGGCGCCTCGGCCTCGAGGCTCTGCAAGGCCAACTTGGTGGCGATCTCCAGTTCTATCTGCTGCGCCTCAGCCAGCGGTGTCACGCTGTCGCCCGTCAACCCCGGTTTGAGCTCTACGAACACCTTGTCATTGTCGACGTCCTCGGCCCGCACCAATACGTTGCTGCCGCCCGCCTGCCCCACCAGATCATATTCTAGCTTTTCGTCGCCGACCTTGCCTTCATAGAGGGCAAGAAATTGTTTGAGCTTCTGCCTGTTCGGCACGCTATTGAACCGCAACTTCAGCGTCAGCTCCCGTTCCGGCGTCAAGTTGACCTGCTGTACCGCGAGCAGCTTGAGCGCCGGCAATTTCTTCTCGGCGGCCACCACGGCGGTCTCAGCCGCCGCTTTCGGCGCGGCCGGATGCGTCAGCTTCCAGACCGCCCAGGCATTCAGCGCCAGCGCCGCGAGCGCGATCGCAAACCACCGGGAAGAATGGTTGAGGGGCGATGGTGAATGGAGAATGGAGGATGGCTGACCTCTGACTTCTTCTTTCTGTCCGCTTCCATCCACCATCAGGCCTTCACCATTTCCTTCTCTATAGCTCTCGGGTGGGTCCAGTTCGGCGAGGACGGCCTCGACATCGGCGGCGGTCGGCGCGGGGCTGCGGCGGTGCACGGCCTCGGCGATGTGCTCCCGCAACTCGGCCAGCAGCTCCTGCCGGGCGGCGGCGGACTGGCCGCCGAGCTGGGCGGCGACGGCATCCAGATAGGTTTCGATCTTCGCTTGCAGGTCGGATGAAAGGTTCATGTCAGGACTCCTTCAAAAATTGATTTGCTGCTGTAGCGGCGACCTGTGGTCGCCGTCGGCGGTCACAGACCGCCGCTACAGGGTTAGGTCTAATTTTTTGCCGTTGGTGGGTGCGCCCGGTCAGGTGACCGGGCCTACAACGCTGCTGTAGGCCGCGTGACCTCACGCGGCGGGATTGAGAACATTCCTGTGGGCGGGGCTTTCCAGCCCCGCGAGTGTGCGTTGATTGTGTGAGTTGGGTTCGCGGGACTGGAAAGTCCCGCCCACAAAAGAAAGCAGAGTTGAGGTTGTTGCCGGGGATCGGGCTCATTTCTCACCCGGCTTGGGTTGGCGGAGCTGGTCGAGGGCGGCATCGAGCTCGGCAAGGTGGGCGCGCATTTCGGCGAGGCGCACGCGGCCGGGCGCGGTGAGCGAGAAGACGCGGCGCGGCGGCCCGCCGGCGGCGGAGGGCTCCTCGCGCACCTTGAGGTACTTGTCGGCCCGCAGCCGGGCGAGGATCGGGTAGACCGTGCTCTCCGAGACCGCCAGCGCCTCGATCTGCCGCAGCGCCTGTACGATCTCGTAGCCGTGGCTCTCGCCGCGGCTGAGCACCGTCAGCACGCAATACTCCAGCAGGCCCTTCCTCAACTGCGTTATCCAGCCATCGATCATCGCTACTCCGCGTTACGTAGTACGCGACGCATAGTAGCCGCTTTCGCGCCGACGTCAAGCGGAAGATTAAAAGAAATTTCACCGCCAAGTCGCCAAGAACGCCAGGCCGGAGAAGACGTAGACACCGATAAACGCAGACGGACCCAGCTGAGCTTTCAAAAGCGACCTCATCACGCTCCAGGTCTTGCCATCTGGGCGAGTGCAGAATGCGCCGCGGTGGTGGCAAGGCGTTTCCGGAGGTTTCGAATTCCAAAGTTACCCATGGAATTCTTTGCCGTCTTGACGATAAACGCGCTTCAGCGCAGCGACGCTGCGCCCTCCAAGCTGGCGAGCCATGCGTCGCGCCGCCATTATTGCGAGGGAACCTTATCTTTCCCAATGCTTGGAAAAAGAACAACCCGCAGACCGTGAGGCCTGCGGGTTGTCCAGTTACAGCTGGGAACAGCGCGGACTTAGTAGTCCATG
>CAIWHP010000117.1 GCA_903912445.1 uncultured Lentisphaerota bacterium | reverse complement strand
CTGGCTCGTCATGTACGGGCAGGAGCTCAATGCCAAGTCCTACGCCATCTGCAAGGCCGACATGCTGATCAAGGGTCAGGACATCGCGCACATCATCTTCGGCAACACCCTTTCGGCCGACGGCCTGCTGGGCAAGCTCTTCGACTACACGCTGTCCAATCCGCCCTTCGGCGTAGACCGGAAGCCCGCCGCGCGCAAGGGCAAGGTGCAGCTCATCGACGCCAGCAGCTTCTGGCAGAAGATGCGGAAAAGCCTCGGCAGCAAGCGCAAGGAGCTCAGCCCGGACCACATCGAGGCGATCACCAAGCTGTTCGGCGACTTCAGGAAGGTCACCCAGTCCGGCGTACCCATCAGCCGCATCTTCAAGAACGAGGACTTCGGCTACCGCACCATCACCGTTGAGCGGCCCGAGCGCGACGCCCGGGGCCAGGTCGTGCTCGGCGCCAAGGGCAAAGGCAAGGGCCAGCCCGTGTGCGACGCCAACCTGCGCGACACCGAGAACGTGCCGCTCAGTGAGGACGTGGAGACCTACTTCAAGCGCGAGGTCCTGCCCCACGCGCCGGACGCCTGGATCGACCACGAGAAGACCAAGGTCGGCTACGAGATCCCCTTCAACCGGCACTTCTACGTGTTCAAGCCGCCGCGCCCGCTGAGCGAGATCGACGCCGAGCTCAAGGGCGTCACCGACCGCATCCTGACCATGATCAAGGGCCTGACGCAATGAGCTTCCCGCGCTATCCAAAGTACAAGGACAGCGGCGTGGAGTGGCTGGGCGAGGTGCCGGAGCATTGGGGCGTGGGGCAGAGCCGGAGGCTTTTCGGCCTTCGTAACGAGGGTTCGAATCCCTCCCTCTCCGCCAATTCCCTTTGCCTTACTATGGCCGGGCTGTCTTGGCCGGCGCCTCCTGCACGGGCTGGTGCGACGCCGGCGCCGGCTGCCAACCCAGGAGCCAGAGCATGGCGAAGAAACCCAGCAGATAGGCGGCCGCCACGTGCCAGCCGTCGCGCAGCCAGGCGCCGACGGAGCGGATCTGTGGATAGAGCGCTGCCAGCGCGACGCCCGCCGACGATCCAAACCACAACATGGAGCCGCCGAAGCCCACCGCGTAGGCCAGGAGGCCCCAGTCATAGCCGCCTTGTTGCAGGGCCAGCTTGGTCAGCGGCAAACTGCCACCCATGGCCGAGGCAAACCCCAGCACCAGGGCACTGAGGGCACTGGCGGGGGGCAGGGTCTCCACCGGCATCAGGGAAGCCGCCACGACGAGAGACAACAGAAACACGGCACTGCGCAGCGCCGGCAGCATGCCACCCCAGTGCGGTGCCCGCAAGGGTGTGGCGGCGAAAATCGCCAGCCAAACCGCGGCGGCAATCCACGGGAAGGCCTCGGCCTGTGGACCCAGCCACAGGTTGGCGATCACATTGGCGGCGATCGCGGCCCCAAGAATCGCGACGACGACAACGACCCGGCCCGCGTCAACACGTGCCGCCGCCGGCAGTTCGCTGACCATCGGGTGGAACGCGTGCTGCTGCCGGGCGGCGATCACACCGCAAACCACCATGGCGATGCCCGCCGCCACATAGGCGCGCAACACCTCCAGCGGGTGGACGCCCCCGATCCACATCATCGTGGTGGTCGTATCGCCAACCACACTGCCCGCGCCACCGGCGTTGGCGGCGGCGACAATCGCCGCAAGATAACCGATATGCAGGCGACCTTTGAAGACCGTCGCCGCGATGGTGCCGCCGATCAAGGCCGCCGCGATGTTGTCGAGGAAACTCGACAGGGCGAAAATCGCCAGCAACAGGACGAAACCACCGCCCCAGCCCGCAGGCAGGAGGCGTGGCAAGAGGGCCGGAATTTTGCTCGCGGAAAAATGGTGCGCGAGCACTTCGAACCCCAGCAGCAGCCCCAGCAGGTTGGCGAGCGTCACCCATTCGCCGCACAGGTGGCCCAGCAAGCCGGCCCAACCCGGGCCGGTTTCGAAGCCGGTAAAAAGCAGTTTGTAGGCCGCAATGATGACCACGCCAACCAGTGCGACTCCCAAGGTTCGGCGCTGAAACAAGGCCACACCAAGCAACATCAACGCAAAGAGGATGAACTCCACGCGTACGCCGCACACGAACAGCCCGCCTTGGACAGCCGCCAGCATGGTGTACCTCAGGGTTTCTGGACGAGCGCATCAGCCGGCACGCCGGGTGCCGCCACGCTGATCTTCCGGACGGCCTGCACGTCGCTCTTGTCCAGCAGGATGTTTTTCGTCTGCTCGCCTTCGAGCTGGAGCAGCACGTCGGCCGGCGCGCGGACCGCGATGCCAGTGAGCGTCGCAGAGCGCGTCTGCACCAGCCGCAGCAGCGCCGCGCCGCCGGGCCAGCCCGCGACATCCAGCCCGTTGATCGCGACGGCTTCGGCATCGTCGAACATCAGCGCGTGCCGTTGATCTGCGGTGGCGGTGCGGAGCTTCACGTTGTCAAACTGCAAGCCTTTGACATGGCGGCAGTAGAAACCGTAGGCCGGCAGCGTGCCGAACATCTTGCACTCGGGATAAGCGTCGGGCCGTTCGCGGACCTGGCGCGTGGTGTTAGTGCGGTCGCCGCCGCCCTCGAAGCCGAGGTCGATGTTCTGCAGCCGCACGTCCTCGATCGGGTGCCCGGGCAGGCCGGCGATGGCGCAGCCGATCAGCGAGCAATTTTCGGCGGTGATGTTCTTGAGCAGGACGTTGCGGAGCGTCCCGACCGCCGGCCGCTGGGGGCGTCCGTAGGTCCGGCCGCGGTCGCCGAGGCGCAGGAAGATCGGCGCGCTCACGCCGCTGATCCGCACGTCGGTCACGCTCACGTTTTCCATTTTCCCGCCGTCCACGATCTCCAGCGCGATGCCGCCCAGCCCGCGCTGCTTGCCGTAGATCACCTGGGAATTGGTCGGCGAGAACACCGTGCAGTTCGTGATCGCGATGTCCACGAAGCCGCCGCCGGACTCGGTGCCCATCTTGAGCGCATTGCAGTGGCTGCTGACGGTACACCCGGAAATCCTCACGTTGCGGCACGGCACGCCGGTGGTGCTCTTGAGGCAGATGCCGTCGTCGTCGGAATCCACGCGACAGTCGGCAATCACCACGTTCAGGCTGCTGTCGATGTCCAGCCCGTCGTTGTTGAACGTGACGTGGTTGAAGACATCGATGCCGCGGATGACCACGTTCGTGCAGAGCTTGTAGTTCTCCATCCAGCTGCCCGAAGCGCGCAGACGGACCCCCTCGACGAGCACGTTCTCGCATTTCTCGAGGACGATGTTCTTGGGCCGCCGATGCTTGTCGTCGCGGAACGCGCTGCCGTTGCCGTCAATGGTGCCGGCGCCGCGGATGGCGATGTCGTGCAGTTCTTCCCCATGAATCAGGTTGCGGAAGACCGGTTCCGGCTTGGCGGCATTGGTGGACGGGAACTGATAATCCTTCAGGTCGCGGCTGCCAAGCAGCGTCGCGCCCGCATCGAATTGCAGTGTCACGCCACTGCGCAGCTGTAGCGAGCCGGACAGGTAGGTGCCGGCCGGAAAATGCACAGTGCCACCGGCAACGCCCGCGGCGTCAATGGCCTGCTGGAGCGCCGGGGTGCAGAGCGTCTTGCCGTCGGACGCCGCGCCGCGCTCGGCGACATTGAAAACCTTCCCCGCCGCGCCCGCCTGCACCGCCAGCAACGCCACGCCCGCCACCCGCCACATACATCCGCGCATAGTTTGTCCCTCTCGCTGTGAAAACCGCGACACAGGCTGGCGCATTCCCGAACCGGAGTCAACCCCGTGAGGGGGTTTCCAAGCCTTGGAATCGTATCAGCACGTATTTTCCAAGGCTTGGAAAATACGCAGCACAGCTACACCCGGCACGGGCTGCTGCCGGCACGAGAGCCAAATGAATTCCAGGCCTCATGCTCACACTTGTGCAAGTGTGAGATCATGATTGCCCGCCATCCTGGGTAAGCGGTCCCCCGCGTTGCGGGAGCGGGTCTCTGCCGCGAACGGGTCGCCTTTGGCGGGGGCGCTTGCTATCTTCGGCGCATGAACATCTTCCGGTCCGGGTTGGGGGCGCTGGTCCTGCTGGCGTGCGGCACGGTGGCGGCGCAGACGCCATTGATGCTGGGCAACGGCGAGAAGGATTTCGCGCGCTATGGCGAGTACGGCATCCGCGTGGTCGTCAACGGCGACCTCAACCTGCTGGCGACCTATGACACGGTCGCGCCCGGCCTGCTGCCGGCGGGCTCCGACGTGCGCAAGGACGTGGAGCATGCGCGGCGCTCGATGAAGGACATCTGCGCGAAGGCCGCCGCGCAAAAGCTGGCGATATGCTTCTCGACCGACGAGGCAAAGTTTCCCGTGCCGGTCTGGGAGCATCTGCTCAAGACCGCGCCCGAGCGCGGCAGCAAGAACCGGATTGACCTGGGGAGCGAGGAGTTCTGGAAATTCTACCGTGCGAAATACCGCGAGGTCCTCAAAGCGTTCCCGGAGGTGGCCTATGTGATGGTGCGTACCGGCGAGAACTACGCGAGCCACAGGAAGACGTTTGCCGGGCAGACCATCAGGGGCAAGAAAATCGACGACACCTACTTTGCCAACATGCAGAGGCTGATCAACGAGACGCGGCGGCTGGTGGTGGACGAAGCCGGGCGCAAGCTGATCTGGCGCACCTGGGACCTCGGCAACGAGGGCTTCCACGCCAACACCAACGTCTATGACCGCATCTTTGCAGGCGTGACGAACCGCACCGGGCTGCTCGTCGCGGTCAAGCACACGCAGACCGACTACTGGCAATACAACGACTTCAACCCCTGCATCGGGCGCGGCGGCCTCGACCAGATCATCGAGTTCCAGTGCGCGCGCGAGTACGAGGGCAAGGGCGCCTACCCGAATTACGTCGGCGTCGAGCACGGCCCGGATCTGCGCCACGCCTTCGCGTCGGGCGCGAAGGGCGTCTGGTGCTGGGACTTCGGCGGCGGCTGGGGCGGGCCGCTCCTGAAGAACGACCTCTGGGTGCGGCTCAACATCTACGCCACGACACGCCTCGCGCAACACCCGGAACTCACGCCGGAGGCCGTGGCGCAGGAATGGGCCGCGAAGCAGTTTGGCGGGAAGGCCGCCGCAGGCGTGACGGCGGCGCTGCTGAAGTCACACGCATGCGTCCGCAAGATGCTCTACATCGAGCCCTACGCGCAACAGCATCGCGGCTGGCTGTCGAGCCGCAACCTGACGCGTGACGACATCATCCGCGGCGAAAAGGACCTGCGCGGCCAGGGCGGTATCAAGGTGATCTACACCGAGATCAAACCCCGCCTCGACAGGGCGCTGAAGGAAAAACTCGAGGCGGTGGAACTCGCGCGACAAATGAGGACGACGTTCGAGAACGAGCGCGAACACATCGTTGCTGAACGCGGGCAGACGACCTTCGACGAGGCCCTGACCGGGTTCATCTACCTGGAGAAGCTGAGCCGGGTGATGAGCAGCTATGTGCGCGGCATGTTCCTGTTCTACCGCTCGCAGGAAACCAAAGCAGCAACCGACGCCAAGGCGGCGCTGGAGGAACTGACCACGTGGCAGCACGCGTGGACTGACTATCGCGCCGAAATCCCCAAGCTCCCCGGCGCGGCCACGCTCTACCGCTCGCAATGCGACCAGGAAGAAACCACCACCCCCGGCGCGATGGCCGACACCTGCGAGAAAGCCCTCGCCGCGCTGAAAAAGCGGTAGGGGTACAGTCTTGCTGCACCCCGTTCGTTCCGCGTGCCACACACATTGGGCGCAGCAAGCCTGCGCCCCTACAATCTCCAGCGGGTTACGCCGTTATGAGAAGCAAAGCTATGAAACTAAACTTACTCGCCCTCGTTGCTCTGGGTGGCACGCTGTGCCAGGCGGCGCCGACCAACAGCCTGGTGCTGCCGACCCAGCCTTCGGCCGACCGGCCGCTCGCGGCGCGGTTCGAGACGCCGCCGGCGGCGGCGCGCATCCTGCGCATCCTCCATCAGCAGCACGACAACCCCACCCTTCAGGACAAGCAACTCAAGCAGCTCGCGGGACAGGGTTTTGGCGGGTTCGTCGGCAACGTCAACTTCAAGGGCTATGTGGATGACGAGACCAAGTGGCCCGCGTTCCTGCGCGCCGTGCGCGCGGCGAAGGCGGCGGACATGTCGCTCTGGCTCTATGACGAGTGCGGCTATCCCTCCGGCAGCGCGCGCGACCTGACGCTGCGCGGCCATCCCGAGTGGGCCGCGCGCGGGCTGTTGATTGCCGGGACGAACTCGACCGGCGGCGCGGTCACGCTCGCGCTGCCGCCGGGCAAGCTGGTGCAGGCGGTCGCGCTGCCGGTACGCGCCGGCGTCGCCGTGCTGGAGCAGGCGCAGGATTTGGCAGGGTCGGTGCAGGACGGCCAGCTCCACTGGCAGGCCCCGGCGGGCGACTGGCGCGTGCTGGCGCTGACCGACGACCTGATCTTTGAAGGCACCCACGCCGCGGTCAGCCTCGCATTCAAGAAGCCGTGCATCAACCTGCTGATGCGCGAGCCGACGGCGCGCTTCCTCGAAGTGACGCACGATCAGTACGCCGCGCGGCTGGACCAGCATCTCGGCCGCTGGTTTGTTTCGACCTTCACCGACGAGCCGTCGCTGATGAACTACTGGATGCGCCCGATGCCTTACCTGGTGTTGCCGTGGTCGGCCTCGCTCGCGGACGAATTCCAGAAGCGGCGCGGTGAAAAACTTTTGCCGCTATTGCCGGCACTGGTGGTCGAGGCCGGACCGCGCGGGGCCAAAGCGCGTTATGCTTTCTGGCAGACCATTGCCGAGCTGGTCTCGGAGAATTTTTTCGGCCAGATCCAGGACTGGTGCCACCGTCACCAGCTCGCGTCCGGCGGCCATCTGCTGATGGAGGAGTCGTTCGCCGGGCACGTCCAGCTCTACGGCGATTTCTTCCGCTGCGCCCGGCGGCTGGACGCGCCGAGCATCGACTGCCTGACCAGCATCCCCTCGGAAGTGCCCTGGTCCATCGCGCGGCTGATCAGCAGCATCGCCGACCTCGAGGGCCGCACGGTGACGATGTGCGAGACCTCCGACCACAGCCAGCGTTACCGTCCGGCGGGCGACACGCGGCCGGTCCGCGTCGTCACCGCCGACGAGATCCGCGGCACGTGCAACCGCCTGCTCTGGGGCGGCATCAACACGATCACCAGTTATTACGCCTTCAGCGGATTGTCAGATGATCAGTTGCGCGGCCTCAACCTCTGGGTCGGCCGCTGCAGCACGATGCTCGCCGGAGGGCACCAGGTGAGCGACCTCGCCGTGCTCTATCCGATCGAAAGCATCTGGCCCAAGTTCATCCCCGCGCATCACGGCGCGACCGACGTGATGACCGCGCGGCAGATCGAGCGCACCTATCGCGGTGTCGGCGACGTGCTCTTCGGCGCGGCCCGCGATTTCACCTACGTGGACTCGCGGGCGCTGGCGGAGGCGCAGGTGCAGGGCGACGCCCTCGTCCATGGCGCGCTGCGCTGGCGCGTGGTCGTGCTGCCGGCCACCGACACGCTGCCGCTGGCGGCGTGGGAAAACCTCGCGCGCTTCTGGCGCGCGGGCGGCATCGTGGCCATCATCGGCGCACGGCCCGCCAACACCGGGAGCGAGTTTCCGTCGGCACGTGTGCAGGAACTGGCGCGCGAGCTGTTCGGCACGGGCGCAGGCCCGGTCGTCGTTTCCAATGCGGCCGGCGGCGCGGGCATCAGCCTGCCGGTGGGCATGATGGGCCTGCTGCCACGGCTGCTCGACACCGTGCTCGAGCGCGACGCGCACGCCAGCGGTCCGCGCGCACCCATCAAGATCACGCACCGCCGCGTGGATAAGCACGACGTCTACTTTGCGATCAACGACAGTTCCGCGCCGTGGAGCGGCACGCTCAGCTTCCCCGGCAAGGGCGTAACCGAACAATGGAATCCAGCGACGGGCGCGATGACGCCACTTGCCGACGGGACAAACGTCGCGCTACAGCTGGGGCCCTACGGCGGGATGCTGCTGCGTGCCGCCGAGATCGCCCCACCCCGCCGCACGGGCGGCGGCAAGCTGGCCGCTCCGAGTTTTATGAGCACGGCCTTGCCCGATGTTGTTCCCGCCATCGGCAAGGGGCAATTCGTCCAGGCGGCCCTAGCCGGGGATGTCAACACTGGGTGGCGCGCGGCGGCGACGTTGACGAAGGGCGGAGTGGATACGCACCTGTTCTTCTCCTTCACCTTTCCGCAACCGCTGGATCTCGGCAGCAGCGACGGCTTGGTGTTTGAAACTGCGGTTCCCGCCCAGCAGCAAGCGAGCGGCGAACTGCTCGTCATGGTCCACACCAGCGAGGGCGGCGACTACATCGCCGGCACCGGCCGCCTGCTGAACGCCCCGGGCGTGTACACGTCGCATGTCCTGTTCAGCCAGTTCCACCGCGCCGGCTGGACGAAGGGCGCCGATGTGCCGCTGGATCTCGCCAAGATCACCGCGATCCGCGTCGGCTGGGGCGGTCACTTCGGCCCGGAAGGCGAGAAGGTCGAGCTCATCGTCAAGCCGCCGCAACGCTTTGCCTGCGGATTGAAAACGCCGTGAGCTGAGCTTTATTCCCGGAACGGCAGGAGATCGTCCAGCGTGGCGAGATCGGCGAGGATCATCACGAGGCGGTCCACGCCGAGCGCGATGCCGCCGGTCGGCGGCATGTTGCCAAGCTCCGCGAGAAAAGCTTCGTCGAGCGGATAGACCTGCCGGCCGGCGGCGGCACGGGCGGCGGCGCATTCCGCAAAACGCACGCGCTGCTCGACCGGGTCGATCAATTCGCTGTAGGCGTTCGCAATCTCCAGCCCGCCGAGATAGAGCTCCCAGCGCTCGGCGACGGCGGGGTTGTCCGGCTTGCGGCGCGAGAGCGCGGCGGCCGCGGCGGGATAATCGGTGAGGATGACGGGCACCTCGCGCGGCAGGCGGGGCTCGACCTTGTCGACGAGGTCGAGGTCGAAGCGGTCGGCGTCATAATTTTTTGCCGGATCCCAACCGGCCCAACGGAGGAACGCCTCGGTGACGGTCAGCCGTTCCCAGAACGGCGCGAGCGCGAGCGGCCGGCCCTGGTAGGTGAGGTCGGTCGTGCCCTTGACCTCGCGCGCGACGGCGAGCAGCAGCTGCTTGGTGTCCATCAGCACGTCGGCATAGCCGGCGTCGGCGCGATACCATTCGAGCATCGTGTATTCGGGATTGTGCCGCGAGCCGCGCTCGCCGCGGCGGAAGCACGGGCCCAGCTGGAAGATGCGCTTGGCGCCGGCGGCCATCAGGCGCTTCATGTGCAGCTCCGGCGAGGTGCGCAGAAAACAGTCGCCCGCCGGCTCGGCATTGATGTGCAGCTCCAGTGCGGGCGCGGCCAGGCGCACGGGCGTCTCGACCTCGACAAAATCGTGCTCGGTGAACCAGCGGCGGATCGCCTGCAGCACGCGGCTGCGGAGTTGGAGGACCGGCAGAAAGGGCGCGAGGGCGGATGGTGGGTGGTGGACGATCGCGTCAGAGCGGTCTTGCGGTGCGCTGGGTTTGTCCGTCACACATTCACCATGCACCGTTCACCATCCGCCCCGCGGCTTACTTCTTCGACACGCGCTCGGAATAGGCGCCGGTGCGCGTATCGATGCGGACCAGGTCACCCTCGTTGATGAACAAGGGCACCCGGATCTCGAAGCCGGTGTCGATCTTCGCGGCCTTGGTCACGTTGGTGGCGGTGTCGCCGCGCGCGCCGGGCTCCGTCGAGACGATTTCCTTTTCCACATAGGCGGGCAGGGTGACAACGATCGCGCGGTCGTTGTGAAACAGGACCTTCACGGTCATGTCTTCGCGCAGAAAATACTTCTGGGTGCCGAGCACGTCCGGGCTGAGGCTGATCTGCTCGTAGGTGCGGTTCTCAAGGAAGACGAAGTGTTCGCCGTCGTTGTAGGAATACTGCATCTCGCGCTCTTCGAGGTTCGGCTCGCCGATGGCGTCCACTTCGCGGAAGGTCTTGTCGGTCACGTTTCCGTTGAGCAGGTTGCGGATGCGGCACTTGTACATCGCCTGGCCCTTGCCGGGCCGGTAAAATTCGTACTCGACGATGTCGAACGGCACGCCATCGATCTCAATTTTCAATCCCTTGCGTAAATCTGACGCTGAATACATGCTGCACTTCCCTTCGGTTGTCTCGCACAGAGCGGCGGACGCTATACACGACCGCTGTCGCGCTGCCAAGAGTTATTTACCGGGAAAAAAGTTGCAAAGGTCCGGGGCGGATGATAAAAGCCCCCCGCCTTTGTGGGGCGGTAGCTCAGTTGGTAGAGCACCACGTTCGCAACGTGGGGGTCGTGAGTTCAAATCTCACTCGCTCCACCATTGATAACTCAATGGTTTATGGCTTACGGCGGTAAGTCCGTCTTTTCCGGTGGTACATCCGGTGGTACATTTTGTCCGGCTTTTGCATCTTCCCCGCTTGCGGTTCCGCCAACCTCAGCCTTTTTCTCGCCAGCCTGAACGATACCTTCAAGGCGAGTAGCAAGGGTATCTACCGCGCCCTGATAATGGGCAAACGTATTCGAGATGTACCGCTGTACTGTGCGCGTCGAACTGTGGCCCATCAGCTGCGCGAGACTGGTCGTCTCCATGCCGTCTTCCGACTTCATGCTGCAAAAGGTATGGCGGAGCGCGTAGGGGGCGAACACCTTAATGTTCAGCTTCTGGCAGAACCGTTTCAGTTTGGTCTTCAGCGTGTAGCGGGTATAGGGGCCACCATCTGCGTTCAGGAAAAGACACTTGGCCTTGGGATGGTTGGCCAGTTGCCGTGCGATGATTTTGACCGCCGGTGGTGACAGCGGGACGCTTCTGGGCTTGGGTTCGTTCGCGATCGTGGAGATCTTATGCCGTTGCATCAACAGGAACACGCCACCATCCCCGTTGTGGTGGGCGTTGTCTTTGGAAACGGTACGCAGTTCCTGCGGTCGCAGTCCAGGCAGCAAACCGAAGCGCAGCCTGGCCCGCTAGAAATGGGCGTTGATGAGCGGAAGGAACGGTACAGAGCTTTCCTTGATGATGTTGACCAACCCAACCTGAAAACCTGCCATCGAGTCGGCTGTGTTGATCAGGCCCAACTGGAGACCTCCGGCACACTTCGCGTGATTCCAAAGCAAGCCGCATTGGATGCCATACATATCCGAAGCCTTATTCACAAGACCCACTTGAAGACCGCGCATATCATCTACGCCGGGAGAGCTGCAAACATAGTTAATCAAGATTATGACGATTAGCGGGTTGAGTCCGCCGAACTGCACGCTTTCGCTCAAGTTCCCGCCAAAGTTAAATAGGCCTGCCTGGAGGCCCGCGAACTCTTTGTCCGCCTCGTTTAGAACCGCCAACTGAAGCCCTGCGCCTGACTCGCAACGGTTCCAGCCGGCGGCGACTTGCAGGCCACAGCCCATATCGCCGCCAATGTAATTGAGCACCCCGGCAACTTGCAGCCCCCAGGGCATGGCCCTTGCATTATTAGCGAAGCTGCTGACTTGAAGCCCGCGCAACTCCTTGGCGAAGGTCATCAGCCCGCAGATTTGCAGGCCGATAACCGTGTCGCTACCTTCGCCCAGATAACGGCCATGCTCCTCGATGGTATGCAGCCCTACCAAGACCACGCCGAGGCTTAAGCCATAGACGTGACAATTCTCGTTCGGAAGCTCCAGGGGCGGATAAATGGAAAGATGCAACGGCGTATACAACTCACCGGCGGGCACATCATCGGCACGGACAGGAGCGCTTCCCAAGGTCGCCAACAAAGGCATGACGAAGGCAACGAGCGCGACCACGCATCGGCTCATCGTCCGCCCAATTTCTTTGTCGCTTCCATGGCGATTATCCTGCCAACCACCGCAGGCAGCCTACCGCCACGCTATCGGGGCTGTCAACGATGGAGGGGCTGCTCCGCCGTTCAGGCTTGCCCCATTTTCATGAGCCGCCATACTGTTCCGTGATGAGTGATTACAAGATAGAATTACGCCCAACCATACCGGACCACCTCGGAGGCAAAATTGTAGTCGTCCTGATGGGCTTGTTGTTCATGGGTATCGGCCTGTGGGCCATTCACACGGCCCTCGCAGGACGAACGCCGAATGGATCCATGGAGCTGCGGAGCATTCCGGGCAGCCTGGCCCTTGGCGGCCTGTTCGTCTGGGGCGGGCTTCAGCCCATCATCCTCGCCTTGGGTGGCAACAAGCTGCCAAGGCTGGTGCATGTTGTCCTCATCTCGGTGTTCCTTCTCTGCCTTGCCGTGCCCTTCCTTCTGGTCGGCATTCTTACTCCCGACCAGATAACGTCGTCCACTTCCGTGAAGGGGATTGTGCTCAGCGAATCGAAGGGCGGTAGTAGCGGTCAGCTTGTGTTTGTGGGCGTAGGGACGTTACTCCTTGTCGCCATCCCCTTTCTGGCGCGGCGCTTGATGGCGAAGAAGCAGGTGGCAGAGACGGTCAGGCATCATCGAGCCGCCACATAAAACGCATCCAAATCGGGCGCGCAATCACGCCGCCACCTCGCGGCGCAGGGTAGCTATCCGGCAGGTTGCTCAGGACGTCCGCTGTGCCAGCCGCCGGCGGAGGGCCACCCAACCCAAGCGGGCCGGGCGTATCGCGGCATAGAGGCCGACGCACGCCGGGGGCAAGGGGCAGCAAGCCCAATCGTCATGACAGGGGTCGACCGCCACACCCCACGCGAAGCGCAGCCGGTCACGCAGGCGGGGCAGCGCCCGCAACAGGAACCGCAGGTGCTCCGTTTCACCCGGCGCGGACAGGCTGCCGCCGCACAAATTCACGGCCATCGCGCGCGCCAGTCGCTCGACCTGCGGATCTTCCGACCCCTGCGCCAGCACCGCGGAGGGCACCGGCGCCGCCATCAGGTGTTGCGCCAGCCAGAGACCAATCTGGAGAAAGCGCGTGCTGCGGCTCACCGCGGCCAACGCTTGGACGCGGGTCCAGTCCAAGCCCGGCGTCGAGCGGATGAGCTCGGCGATATCCGCCAGCCACGCCAGCCGCACCCATTGGTGCTTGGTGCCATGCAAGCTCAAGAGGAACAACAGCTCCGCCATCTGCAGGCTGGGCACGGGTTTGCCGTCCAGCAACACTGTCTCGCGGCACTCCCAGAACGAATGGATATCCACCGGCATGGCAACAGACCGCGGCCACGCCCCCCAGTGCAATTCCACGTAGCAGTCCAACGCAGGGTGGTGGAAAGAGTACTCATGACGGGCGCGCTCATACCACGCGGCCCAGCCCGGCGGCGCAGCCAAGGAAGGTTGAAAGCCTTGGGCTTGCAGGCAGGCGCTGGCCGCCTGCGCCTCCTCCCGGCGTACCAGCAGGTCAAGATCGCTGAACTGGCGCAGAGCGAAATCGCCAAACAGCCGCGCGCCCAGCACCGGACCCTTGTAGGGGATCAGGTCCAACCCTGAAGCGCGGAAAGCCTCCAGCAGCTGGTGCAGTATCCCGACATGCTTCTGCGCATGGACGCTGTATCCGCGCACTGCTTCCCGCAAGGTTTCCCGCACCGTGGCGGGGATGCAGTCGGCCGGCAGCGGCTCCAGATGATGGAGCAAAAGCGGCCACACCCCATGCCGCGCCGCCGCTTGCAGCAAATAATTCCAATCGAGATCGGCCTGCAGCAAGCCGGCCAACGTGGCGGTATCGGCCGGCGCCATGCGGGCCCGCGCGATACAAAAGAGCACGCGTAATTCCGGGCGGGCCTGCGCCGGCCGGGCCTCTTCGTTTTCGGCGGCAGCGGTGGTCATGCCAAAGTCTTTTTCAGCAAGGCGGCGGTCGCCTCCAGGCCGCCGACCCGCAGGGAGTAACACCGGCAGGTGCCCACAAGCCGGCACACATGCGCCACATGCCGGCCCAAATCACCGGCCAGATTGACGGTTTGCATCATGAGCTGTTTGGCCATTTCCACCTTGGGACAGGGCTGCATGACGGGAGGCTTCTTGAAGGCCGGAGTCAGATGGAACACAGCCCACGGCCGGGCTGCACGGCTCCGCCACGGCAGGCCAAAATCGGTCGGGTCCGCGAAATAGAGCTGCTTCCCAAAGAAGCCGGGATATGCGCGTTTCGTTGCGCAGACGGCGGCAACGCGCGGCAGGCATTTCAGCGTGCCGGTCTTGACGTAAAACTTGCGGGGAAAAGTTTGTAACAGCCCGTCATGCAGCAGGACCGTCTCATCGCAATGCATCTCTGCGCCGTCGAGCATCATCTTCAGCAGCAACGTGGTCTTGCCCGCGCCACGGTCGCCCGTGACCATAAAGAAACGGCCCCGCCAGGTGCCGGCGGCGGCGTGAAGTTTCAGGACCTCACGCTGGGGCTCCAGCACCAGCTGGTTGATCTGTAAATGCAGCGCGCGGATGGCCAGGTCCAAGCCCTCGCCTTGGGCGCAAACCTGACCCTCGTGCTCGATCAGGATGCCGTCCGGCCCCTGCCGCAGGCGCAGGTGCAGCGTCCGGCGGATAGGCTGCGGATCGTCGGCGCGCACGGCAATGTCGTCCAAACGCTCCAACCAATCCGGCCGGTCCGTGGTGACGGTCACCTCATGGTCCAACACGGAGAAACTTCGCTTCATAGGCGGTATCGGCCCGGGTAGAAAGCAACAGAGCGAGTCACAACGTGCTGCGCTCGCCCTGTTGCCGGGAGCACGCGGCTCCCGAACTGCGCTATCGCTGGCGATTAGGGACTGTCGAGGTAGGCCTCAAAGGTGTGATTTGCCTGCACATTCGTGAACGTATAGGTTCCTCCGTGTGTTTGAGAAGGATTCGTAGGTATAAACCCACCTCCATCTATGCGGTAGGCAACCCATGGATCCTGTCCGGCGGGCGTGACCGTGATGATTGCGCTGCCACCATTGGCAACCGTTTGTGAGGCCGGCGAAACGGTGCCGTTGCCAAGGGATCCCGAATACAAACTTGCCGTTATCGTCCAGGTCGGCACCGTGGCAGCCAAGGCCGATTTCACGAGTACATCGGACTTGGTGAGCGATTCAAGGACCGGCACGGCAAACGCCGCGCCCACGGCAGCTTTCTTGATGAACGCCCGCCTGGCAACATGCTCCGCATGGCTTGATGACTGTGAGTGCTTCTCTTGCATGGATTCCCCTTTTTTTTGTTTAACCCCAGAACGAATTTACGAGTACTCGAAAAACGGAGGATGGTCAATATTTTTCCCGCCTTTGCTGCGCACCCGCGGCGTGCTCCGGAAGCAAGGCCAGATGGCAGCCAACAGCCGGTCATCACTTGTGCGAACGGCAAGGCCGTACCGCTTCCTAGGGATCGTGGGGCCACACTCGCCGCTATCGTCCAGATCTTCACCGTGGCGACCCAGGCCGATGTCACCAGATGATCGGACTTGGCGAGCGTTTCACCGGACGCCGCGGCGCACGCCGCCCCTACGGCGGTTTGCTTGAGGAGCGCCTGCGGCCGCAGCCGCAGGCCCCGAGACAAGCTTGACCAGTCCTTCCGCGATGAAGCGCTGCAAAATATCGCCGGTCAGGTTCAGGCCGGGTTCGTGGAGGTTGAAGCGTTCCGCGACCTGGGCCTCGACTTCCTGAAATCCGCGGCGGCCGTCGCACAGTTCCAGCGCCAAGGCCGCCGTCTGGTTGAGGAAGTGCACGCGCTCCTGCTCCGGTTGGTAGATCACAGAGCCATCTTCAAGGCGGTTGATTTGCAGCGACGCAGGCCGGCACAGCCGCCCGACCGGGGCGGCGATCACGGCATCAGGCTTGGTCGCTTTCATCTTGGCTCCGTATGCTTACCGACCCGCGGCGCCCGGCTGCAAACCGGGCAGGAACAACCTATGAAAACCATAGCCAGCTGCACGGGCTGAAGTCCAGTTCGATTATGCCGCTGGCGGCGGGCGCGGCAACGCCCTCAGCGACGGTGCGACCGCGCGGTGCTGTGCAGTTCCGCCGCCAGCTGGTCGTAAAGCTCTTCCAACGCCTGCGGGATGACCTTGATATCGGCGAAGACGGGCATGAAGTTCACATCGCCTACCCAGCGCGGGACCACGTGCATATGGAGGTGGTCGCGCAGGCCGGCGCCGGCGGCGTGGCCCAGGTTGAGCCCGATGTTGAAGCCCTGCGGCTTCATGACCCGCCGGAGCACGGCAACCATCCGCGTCGCCAGCTGCATCAGTTCGGCATGCTCTGCGGGCCGCAGCGCGGCCAGTTCCGCCACATGGCGGCGCGGCGCGATCATGAGGTGGCCGCCGTTGTACGGATAGCGATTGAGGCAGACAAGGCTGGTCTTGCCGCGCACCAGCAGCAGGTTTTCGCGATCCCGCGCGCGCGGCGCCTGGAGCATCGCGCAGAGGAAACAGCCGGCCGGCTTGTGCGCGTCCTGCACGTACCGGATGCGCCACGGGGCCCAAAGGGGCTTTTTGATGGCAGCGGTGCACGGGGTGGATGCCGGTTTTTTCGTTTTCATAATTTGCTCACAGCCGACCGCTCCACGGCCATCCCCATCCCTGCCGCCCGCCCGCCTTGGCGCGCGCGTCATCGCCGCAGTTGCCGCGGGCCCGCTTTCGGGGTTGCTTGGCATGACGAAAGCGGGCTAATGTCCGCGCAGATTATCCGCAAGGACCGGACCCATGGCGACAAAAAAACAGACGGCTCCCGCGCCGGCGGGCAAAGCAGCCGCGAACTTCTTCCTCATCCACGGCGAGGACGAGTTCCGCGTCAAGGCCGCCGCGCGGGCCCGCGTGGATGCGCTCTGCCCGCCCGCCGACCAGGCGTTCGGGCTCGAGCTTATCAACGGGACGGTGGACAACGCCGAGGGCGCGGCGCTGGTGCTGCGGCGCTGCCAGGGCGCGTTGCGCACGCCCAGCTTTCTCGGCGGGGGCAAGGTGGTCTGGCTGCAGGACGCCAACTTTTTCGCCGACACCAACGCCATCAAAGGCGAGACCCTCAAGGATGCGCGCGACGCCTTCGCGCTGGATCTCAAAGCCGGCATCGGCGCGGGCTTCACGCTCGTCATCAGCGCCGGCAAGCTGGATGGCCGGACCGCCTTTGCCAAGGTCTGCAAGGAGCTCGCGACCGTCGAAAACTTTGCGATGGCGGAGCGGAGCTACCAGCAGGAGGCGCCGGCGCGCGAGTGGGCCGGCGAGTGCTTCCGCAAGGCGGGGCTGCGCCTCTCCGGCGACCTGCTGAAGGATTTCGTCGACCGGGCGGGCTACGACACGCGGCAGATCATCACGGAAGTCGAGAAGCTCTCCACCTACCTCGGCACGCGCAAGGAAGTCACCGCCGAGGATATCCAGCTGCTCGTCGCGCCGGCGCGCGAGTCGGAAAACTGGGATCTGCCCGACGCCGTCGGACTGCGCCAGCTGCCCCGCGCGCTGGACATCCTGCGGCAGCTCTTGTTCCAGGGCGAAAGCGAGGTCGGCCTCGTCATCGGCCTCGAGTCCCGCTGGCGCGAACTGCTGGTCCTGCGCGGCTGCCTGGACCGCGGCTGGCTGCAGGTCACCTCGAGCGGCTGGCGGACTGACGCGCACTGGCGCGGCGGGGCGGACAGCGACGCCGCCCTCGGCAGCCTCGACAAGGATCCGCGCAAGATCCATCCCTTCCGCACCGCCAAGCTGGCCGAGCAGGCCCAGCAGTATTCTTCCGCGGAACTGCAGCGCGCCCTGGCGGAAACCCTGCTCGCGCACGAGCGCATGGTCTCCGGCAGCGGCGCGGCGGATGTGCTGCTGGAATTGCTTTTGTTGAAGCTGTTGCGGCCGACAGCAGGCGCGGCGCGAAAAAAATAGGTGCACCCCCATGAATCCCTTGGTCGCGCAATTGATCCATGCGATCCCAGCCTCGATCGTCTGCATCGTGGGGCTGGTGCTGGCGCTGACAAAGTGGTCGCGCCATCCGCAAGCCTCCCTGCTGGTCACGGCGGGCGTCAGCGTGTTGCTGGTGGCGATGCTGTGCTCGACCGCCTTCTACGGCCTCATAGCGCCCCAGATCATCGCGGCGCGTGGCCACGCTTCTGCCGCCTGGGTGTATGGTGTGGCGGGCCTCGTCTTCACGCTTCTGCATCAGACCGGCATCCTGCTGCTGATTCTCGGCGCGTTTGCCAACCGCAAGCCGCAGGCTCCCCCGGGGCGCTGACTGCGGCGCAGAATTTCCCCAGGGCTTGCCCCTGGCTGCGCAGCGCGGTGGGATTCCAAACCCTGGAGAAGTTGAGGGTTGTTTCTCCAAGCCCTGGGGAGCGGGCGTCCCCTGCGTTTGTTTTCGAACCACAACCGCTGCGGCGGCGCTATTGCCCAGGCCCGGTCGCGGGCGCACCGCCGAGCGCGGGCACGTTCTGGAAAATCAGGTTGGCCGCCATCTGGCCGGCCTGGGCGCCAATACCTCCAAAGAACGCGCCGCCGGCCGCAGTAATCGTGGCACCGACCACGCCCTTGAGCTTGGTGCTCCAGCTATCCTTCTCCTGCTCGATGGCCTGCTTTTCAGCATCGGCCAGGCGCTGTGCATGATTTTTGATGGCCTCGGCCTCGGCGGAGGCCTCGGCCTGTTTCTTGGAGGCGTATTCCTGTTCCGCCTGCTGGCGCTCGGTGGCCACCTGCGCCATCGCTTCCTGCGCTTCCTTGGCGGCACGCTCGCGGCGTTCCTTGCGTTGCGCACTGAACGCCTCCAGCGGATTGGCGCCGGGGGCGGCTTCGTCCTCCGCCTTGAATTCCGGCATAGGGGCCTCGGCGCCGGCGAGCTGCTGCGCGATGGTTTTCTGCGGTGGCGGGACGACCCGCGCCGGCACGGCGGCCGGTTGATCGCGCGCCAGCCAGGCGGCCAGCGGCGGCATGTTGGGCGTGCGGCCTTTCAGCTGCAGCCACAGCTGGATATCGGCGAGAAACTTCGAGCTGGCCTCGATATCCGGCTGCAGCCACGCCGTCAGCCCCAGCTGGCGCAGCACGGCGAAATCCGCAGGATAGGGCTGGCTGGCACCCAGCGCAGCGCAGAGGCCGCGCAGATAGTGCGCGTCGTTCTTGTTTTCCGCCTCGGAGTAGGCGGTGACGAATTGCTCGAACTGCGCGCGGCCCTGGCCGCCGAACTGGGCGGTCAGTTCCTGCCGGACGGCATCCATGCGCTGGCCGCTCCAGGCGGCCACCGCCGCCTGCGCCTCGGCGGCATCGTGCTTCGGCAGCGGCGCGGTCAGGGACTGCACCTGGCCACCGGTCTGTTGCGTGACGAGGTAGCGGTAGTAGGAGCGCAGCAGCACGGCGGCATCGGGCGGTCGTGTCGCGGCGGCGTGCGCGAGACCGGCGAGCACCAGCACCAGCAACCCGGCGGTAATTATTTTCATGGCACCACCTCCCGGCAAATCACTGCGCCGCGACGGCGCGCAGGTCCACCTTGCCCGCGCTGACGTTGAGCACCTGCAGCTTGAGCCCCTGCGGGGGCTTGAGCACCAGCATCTCGGAGAATTCTTCGGCAGCCAAGGTGCTGTCGAGCTCAAAGATCGCCATGCCCGCGGTGTAGTTGCGCTGCACCACATTCTGCGCCTTGAGGCCCAAGCCATGCAACTGCTCGCGCAACGCCTTCAGCTTCCAGATCTGGTCCAGGCCGCCGATGGTGATGACGACGTGCGTGAGCGCCGCCTCGCCGCCGCCCACGCCGCCGCCCTTTTCCCACGCCTCGATCATCCCGGGGAGCAGCGTCTCGAAGCTCTTCTGCCCGGCGGCGCGGAGCGCCTTGGCGCTGCCGCCGATGTCGTCGAGCGCGACGATGGAGGCGTCCTCGGAGGCGGTGGCGAGCGTCGCGGCGTTGTCGGTCCGCACCGCGCGCAGCGTGGCGACCGCCTGGTAGGTGCGCAGGTTGCTCTCGGCGATGCGGCGCGCGGAGGGCTTGGCGACGACCTCGCCCATGATGACCACATCGGCGCCGAACTGCAGGCCGAGGGCCGCCGCACCGCGTGCATCCCCGGCCATCTTCAGGAGTTGCTGGCCCTTGGCGATGTTGGCCTTGACCATGTCCTGATCCACCACCGGCACGTTCTGCTGGAGCAGCAGCTTGGCGCCGAGCGCTTCGACCTCGGCGGTCGGGATGGAGCCCAGGCTCTTCTCGTCCACCATCAGCAACACGCGCGGCAGGCGCGCGGCGGGGCGCAGCTTGACCCGGACAACACCGCCGCCGTCATCGGCCTCGCTCACATCGGCCGTGGAGGACGGGGCGGCGCAGCCCGCGAGCAGCCCAGCCAGCAGCGCGCCCAGGCACTGCTTCCCGCATGCCGCCAGCTTCGTCGTAAGCCACCTATATTTCATCATCGCCTCCGTCCCCGGCTCAAGGCCCGGAAAATCCGCCGGGCACCGCTGGCCTGGGCTGTTTGCCTCAGCGCCACTTCTGATAAAGCCCGCTCATCATTTCGTGGACGATGGCGCGGGCGTGCTCGGGCAGCGTGACGGCCTTGCCCTCGGCGCGCTTCGCCAGGTCCACGCTCCAGATGATCTTGCCGCTCTTGCAGTCAATCATGCGCGCCGTGACGCCCACGACGGGGTACGGATGACCGCGCTGGGCCACCGTGGCGTATTCATCCACGGTGCCGATGATGACACCGTCGGCGCCGAGCATGTTGCCGATTTCCGCGGCGCGCGAGGCGGAAAGGCCGGCAAGCGCGAGCTCGGACTCGCTGAGCACCTGCGCCATGCGGCCGCGCTCGACCAGCTCATATTTGCCTGAACGCAGGATTTCCGTGACAAACAGATCAGCGGTGGAAATACCGATCAGTTCGGTTTGCGCCTTGAACGGCATGACGGCCACCTTGCCGATGGTGCTGGTGCGCGCCGGCGAAACAAAGACGTTGGCGCGGCTGCGGCCGCCGCCGAAATAGTCATCCTGTTCGGTGGCGCAACCGCACAAGACCGCCACCAGCAACGCCGTCGCCAGATTACGTTTGTTCATGCCGTGATCCTCGCTTCAGCGGATATAGCCGACGCACTTGGGGCAGCCAGTCAGCGCACCTTTCCCATAATACTTGCCGTGCCGCGGACAGGTCTGAACCCAATTCATGGGCTCTGAAACATTCTTGATCGAATTCCCGATCTCCTCCAAGCCCTGCGGCCTGGCTGGTGTCAGGTTGTTGCGTGGGTTGTTATTCGCCAGGCTAGAAAGTCCCGCGCCCGGTTTGAGGATGGGCTGCGCGCTGCGCCGATCGCGCTCCCCGGCCCGCTGTTGCATGCCCGCCAACTCCGCCGGCCGTGTGTTCGGGATGGCGGGCCGGCCCTCCGTTTGATACTGCGGCCGCTTCGGCGGGAGGTAAGGCTTCCCGTCCGTTTGGTATTTCGAAGGAGGAACATAGACGCGCTTGCCGGCCGAGCGGAAGGCGCTCATATCGACAGCCGCTTCCATAGTGGCACCCACCGGAGCGGCCGGCTGACCCTCGGCAGGCGCAGCGCCCATCGTCGGAGTTGCTGCTGGCGCCGGTCCGCCGCCACCACCAAAGATCTGCCCGGCAGCCGCACTGGCACCTGCCGCTGCTGCGCCACCGGCAGTTTCACCAACGCCACCACCCGCGCCACCGCCGACATTTCCGCCACCGGAAGTTAGCTGTCCGGCGGCACCGCTCATGCGGCCCGCCGCGCCGCCGCCGAGCGCCTGACCGGCGGCCTGTGCACCTTGTTGGACACTTTGCACCAAGCTTTCGCCCATCACCGCGCCCAGCCCGCTCGCCGCCTGCTGCGAGGCAGCGCTCGCGGCATCCTGCTGACGCTGGGCCAAGGCCGAGGCCCCAGCCTGGTTGCGGATGTTTTGTGCCTCGCGCAGCTTGGCCTCGCTTTCGCGCGTAGCGTTGTCCATCTCCTGTTGCGCCTTGACCAGACCGAGCGATGCGGCTGAACGCGAAGAGGCCTCCGCCTCACGGCCCTTGGAAAAACTGTGGAGCATCGCCCCACCGCCGATGTTGACGTTCGCCGGCAGCGGCGCAGCCTCGGCTTCCGCAAGGTTGTTCACCGGCGGGGGCGGTGTTGAGGCGGCGGCGGGAGGGGGTTGCGTTTGCAGCCGCTTGAACTCGGCAATCGTCACGCCGCGCGTGTTCCAATCAAGCAACTGCTGGATGGCCACCTTGCGCTCTGCCGGTGTGTTGCCATCGCTGAGCATCGCCACCAACGTGTTGCGCTCGGCGGCCAGTTGCTGGTCGTGGATAGCCAGGTCGGCAGCGCCGATGTCCGGAACCTGTTGCGCACCCGGCGCAGGCAGCACCAGCCACAGCAGACCGAGGCCGGTCACGAGCCAAACCCGAATGCGCTGTCCCACCGTTTTCATTTTACCTCGCGGGTGCATCCTAGCATTTCCCCCCCAAGCGGAAACCAATTTTGTTGCCCACCACTTGTCCTGCCGTCATGGCCGTTCGCTGCCATGCCGTCTTTCCTGCATCAGCGGCTATACCCGGAGCCGGGCCGGGGCAATAACTTCGCGCACTTGGGACAGCCGGTGACAGGGCCCTGCCCTCCGTAGGCGCCATGCTGGGGACAGACCGCATCCCACAGCATGTACCTCTCCTGTTCACATTTCGGACACCCCTTGACCTTGCCAATCTCTCCGCCGTATTTGCCGTGCTTCGGACAGGCGGCATCGAACAGGCCGACCGGTGGGGCGCCTTGCCGTTCGCACTTGGGACAGACATGCGCGTGTTTGGCCATCACGTTGGGATTCGGATTGGCACAGCTGTTACAGCGGAACTGGTGCTTACATCTAAAGCAGGTGACCGTACCCCGGCCGCCTTGCGGTTGGGCCATCCGGCGGTCCGCGACGCCGGAATCTCTGGCCGCCACCCCCGCCCCATGCGATACGGTCTGACGCAGCGCATCGGCCGCGTAGGGTCTCTGACCGGCTGCGCTGGCCGCTTGCGGCTTGCTTCCGGCCCCTTGCCCCTGCCATGGCTCCGGACCTTCATAACGTTTGCCGACCAGGCGCTTCGCACTGCCATCGCCCATGGCACTGGTCTCACCGCCGCTGGTTACGGGCGCAGGACCCGCCGCCGGTTCGCCGGTGCCACCCTGCCCGCCACCCACCGCAGCCGGTGCACTCGGCCCGCTGCCGCCGAAGATTTGTCCCGCCGCAGCGCTGGCCCCAGCCGCTGCCGCACCGCCGGCCACTTCGCCACCGCCACCACCCGCTGACGACTGACCGACAGCACCGCCCATGCGGCCAGCCGCGCCGCCACCGAGCGCCTGACCCGCAGCCTGCGCACCCTGTTGCACGCTCTGCACCAAGCTTTCGCCCATCACCGCGCCCAGCCCGCTCGCCGCCTGCTGCGAGGCCGCGCTCGCGGCATCCTGCTGACGCTGCGCCAGCGCCGTAGCCCCGGCCTGGTTGCGAATGTTTTGGGCCTCGCGCAACTTGGCCTCGCTCTCACGTGTTGCGTTATCCAGCTCCTGCTGTGCTTTGACCAGACCCAACGAGGCGGAGGCGCGCGCGGAAGCTTCCGCATCGCGGCCTTTGGAGAAACTCTGGAGCATCGCACCGCCACCTACGTTGACCTGCGCGGGCAACGGTGCGGCCTCGGCCTCGCCCAGATTGTTCGCCGGTGGCGGTGTAGCCGCCGCCACGGCAGGCGTAGCAGGTGAAGCCAGCAGCGCCTGCCGCTGCGGGAACTCGCTGATGGTCACGCCGCGCGTGTTCCACTCCAGCAGCTGTTGCATGAGCGCCCGTTTCTCCGGCGGTGTGTTGGCGTCGGCAAGCAGCGCCTGCAGCGCGTTGCGTTCGGCCGCCAGCTGCTGGATACGCACCTCGGCGCTGCCCGCAGCCGCTCCTGTGGCCGTTTGCGCAACCAGCGGCGTGGCCATCCACGGCAAGCCTGCACCCAACGCCAGCCAGCAGCACAAAAGCTTTCGTCTTGTCTTCATAGTGCCCCGCAACTTGCTCCCCATTTCTTCCAAGGCTTGGAAACGCTGTCGTTCACTTTTCCAAACCTTGGAACGGCTTGGAAACTCCGGGCCTATCATCGTATGAAACCGGCCCCGTGCAGGCGTTTGTTTTCCGCGTCACATTTCGGGCAACTGGTGACCGGGCCGCGGCCGCCATATTTTCCGTGCAGTTTGCAGAACGCATCCCACATCTGATGTTTTTCGGCCTCGCACCGCGGACACGCGGTACCCCTGCTGATTTCGCCGCCATACTTGCCATGTTTCTGGCAGAACGCATCAAACCGTCCCTGCGGCTGGGCCTCGCGGCGGCCGGCCACCCTGGCCGACTCGGCCCCCGAGTCCCAAACCTTTCTGGTCTTGGTATCCATGGCATTATTCGCGTTTTGATACGCCTGCAGCTTTTGCGTCGCAAGCTTAGTCGAGTGTATACCTTCCGTGAGCGTACTACGGACTGCGCCTTGCTTCTGAACGGCCACTTCCTTGAGCGAGTCTCTCTGGACTGTGTGCGCCCCCTTTTGTACCGCTACACTCTTAACGGCTACATTATCCAAACGATCGACAACGCGCCCGGTGCCGGTTTTGTATGGCTGGGCACTCAATCGTGCGCCGACAGCCATCGTCGCATTTTCATCCACCGCCACGCCGCCACCCTCGCCACCGGCAGGCGCAGGTTGTCCGCTGCCCATCGCCGGCTCAACCGCCGGCGGGGCGCCACCACCGCCGAAGATTTGTCCAGCAGCCGCGCTGGCACCTGCGGCCGCCGCGCCGCCAACAGCCTCACCGGCGCCACCACCACCAGCCACCGCACCGCCACCGGAAGCGGCCGGCCCAAGTGCGCCGCCCATGCGGCCGGCCGCACCACCGCCAAGCGCCTGACCGGCGGCCTGCGCGCCCTGCTGCACGCTCTGCACAAGGCTGTCGCCCAGCATATTACCCATGCTGCCCGCCGCCTGCTGTGAGGCCATGCTGGCGGCATCCTGTTGGCGCTGGGCCAAGGCCGTCGCCCCCGCAGCATTACGGATTTGCTGCGCTTCCCGCAGCTTGGCCTCGCTCTCGCGCGTTACGCCCTCCAACTCCTGCTGTGCCTTGACCAGGCCGAGCGAGGAGGCCGCTTTGGCGGACGCTTCGGCGTCGCGTCCTCTTGAAAAATTCTGGAGCATCGCGCCGCCGCCCACGCTGACATGCGCCGGCAGCGGCGCGGCCTCGGCCTCTGCCAGATTGTTCGCCGGCGACGGTGTGGTCGCGGCCACCGGCTGCGCCGGCACCTGTCTGGCCTCGTCGATGGTCACACCGCGCGCGTTCCACTCCAGCAGTTGCTGGATAAGCGCTCGTTTTCCCTGCAATGTATTGGCGTCAGCCAGCATGGCCTGCAAGGCGTTGCGCTCGGCCGCCAGTTGCTCGACACGTGTGGCCACGCCGGGGGACTCGGTGCCGGTTTGCGCTCGGAGCACACCGACGAGGCACAGCCCCGCCACCACCGTGAACACACCCAAACCTTTCATCTTCATGCCCCGACTCCGTTTTCCGATCTGTTCGGACCTACAGCAATTCACAGGCATCAACTCCTAGCCCCACTTATGCGTGCATCCATGCCGCCTGACACTGCCCCCAGACGAGGTTATTAATGTTCGTAAATGGTCATGCCGCTAAGCACACCACTTTCAGCAATAGTAAAAACAACATAACCATACGTAGCACTGCCCGCCAATGTATTGCCACATTTGGGACACCCGCTCTTCCATGAACCGGGACTGTCCTTGTTCCCATCGCGCAGGTCCCCTGCAGCATCGCACTTATGACATTTATAGTGATGATGATAAGAGCCGGCATAAGAAGTGGCGCCGCTTTGTGCGCTGGGCGCGGGTTTAGGCTTTACAGTCTGGATATTAGGGGCTGTTGGTTTGCCGCCGCCGCCGCCCGTGCCGCCGCTGGCGACAACTTTTTGCAGCGCTTGTCCGCCGCCACCTGTCCCACCGCCTCCTCCACCCGTTCCACCGCCACTCCCGCCACCGCCCGAGCCACCGCTGTTCGCCGTGGTGGAGGTCGGATCGCCATCATTGCATTTCGGGCATTTCGAGGGCGCCGGCGGTTTGCCGGTCCACGTGTTGCGGCAGGAATAAACCACCGTGATGGTGCCGTCTGGATTGGTCTGGCTGCCGACAACGCCTTGATTGGCAGGCGTTCCACCAGGCATGCCTCCTCCGCCAGGAGTGTCACCGCCGCCGGGTGTGCCGTCGCCACCAGGAGCGCCGCCTCCGCCAGGAGTGCTGCCGCTGCCCGTGCTGCCACCGCCGGGCCCATCACTCACACTGCCCGGCCCCCCGCTGACATTTCCGCCCCCGCCGCCACCCGGACTGCCCCCGCTCCCGTCCGGACTACCGCTGCCGCCGGAGCCATCACCGCCACCGCCGCCCCCGCCATCAGGATTCTTGGGGCCGCCGGTGACCGCGTTCTTGATGATGTTGTTGACGCTATTCGCGCCGGCGCCTCCGACCGTCTGACCAAATGCCGTACCACCTTGAGTGAGCGAATCCACCAGGGAGTTGCCGATGATATTGCCCCAACTGTTGGCGTTCTGGGCCTGCGCAAGCAGTTGTGCCGCTTGGGAACGGGTCAGGCGGCCCTGATAACCAGCGGCCTCCAGCGTGTTCTTGATCTGGTTATAAGCGTCCTGGGAAACCCAGCCAGCTTTCACATCTTTGGACTGCAAATCCAAATTTGCCAACGCCGACGTGGTGTTCTTGGCCTTCTCGGAATCAAAGTTGCCCATGACGCCCGCGAGCACAGAGACCTGCGGAAGCTTGATCTTGCTGCCATCGCCAGCTTTCGGTTCCATGCCGGAAAGCGTCGGATTGTTCTGGCCCAGCGCATTGAGCAGTTTGTTGTTATCGTTCATGTCGTTGCCAAGGCCGTTCAACTTGTTGAACTTGTCCTGCAACTGTTTCAACAGTTCATTTTTTTCCGGTGTGTTGTGCGAAGCGAAGATTTGCGCCTGCAATTTGGCGATGTCGTCGCCCAGGCCACCGGCTTGATTCGAGAGTTGCCAGTTGTTGTTGTTGAGCTGGGGGGCATTGTAGCCATCGGCGGTAACGGGCTTGCCGTTGTCGTCGTAGGTGACCTTGGGCGGAGTAACGCCCGGAGTGTAATTCACGCCCAAGTCCCGCAATTCTTTCTGTGTCTGATTAACACGACTGTTGTAGTCGTCCTTGTCTTTCTGCAAGTTCGCCAGTTGCGTTTGCAGGTCTCTTTTCTCGGAACTGTTATGGGACTCGTCCATCTGCTGCTGCAACTTGTCCATCTTCTTCTGCGTTTCGTCGCTCCAGCCGGACATGCTGTCCCCATAATTCTGGAGCCGGCGTTTCTTGTCGGCATCCGGATCAGGCGGCGGTTCTGGCGGGAGTTGTGCCTTCGGTTCGGGCTTGTCGGGGAACGCATTCAGGGCCCGCTGGATGGGACTGTCCGGGCCTGTGTTCTGGGCGGTTTCCAGCCCCATATTTTGCATGACTTTGTTGGCGATTTTTTCGGCCTCTTCCGGGGTAAGCTTGCGGGTTGTGGGGGCCGCAGCTGTAGCCGTGTTGCCGCCCTGGCTGCCACCCGTGGCGTCCGTATATTTTTCGGCAATATATTGATTGATGAAAGCGGAAGCTTCCGCATCGTTCATAAGCCCGGCTTTTTTCATATCCTTTACGTACTGCATCTTCTCGTTCAACCCATCCACGGCCTGGCCTGCGGATTGGGTCCAGTCCTTGGCCGTCTTCACCCCGGGCAGGGACTCCGGTAATAGATCGATATAGCTTCCCCCGGACGCCTTTCCTTGTGAACCGGGTTTGGATGACGCCAGCTCGGGGTTTTGCTTCAAGTAAGCCAGACTCTCCTGGGCCCATTTCCGCTTCTCGGGATCGGGGCTGTTCAAGTCGGCCGTCAAGCCGCCGGCGACCTTCTCCATGTCCTTGCGTTGCTGGGAGCCGGGCTGGGTTGAGCCCACCAGCGCGTCCAGATCCCGTTGCGCCAGCGTGCTGCTGATGGTCGGCAGGGAGTTTTTGAGCGAGGTGTCGCCCGCGGCAGGCTCATGGGTCAACACATTGCGGGTCATGCGGCCATAGGTTTCCATCTCGCCGTATTTCTTTTGCAGTTCGGCCTGCGTTTCCTTGATCTGGTTTTTCACCCAGGGATCGTTCGGGTCGTGATTCCGCGTGTCGCTCAACTTGGCCAAATCGTTCCGCAATTTGTTGATGTCCTCCGCCACGAAGCCGGGCCCATCCTGGAGCAGTGCTTTCTGCTTGTTGACCATCTGCCCGGCCGCCCGGCGTTCCTCCAAGGTTCCGTGATCGGCAACGGCGGTGGTGAGGGGGGTGACGAGCGTCCCCTCGATGACTTTGCCCACGCCTTTCCCATAGCTCTTGAGATAATTAGGATCCCGCTTTTCGCGCCGCGCGGCCTCCTCTTCCTCCTGGATAGCTTGACGGGCAGGGTCGTTGATCATGCCCTCGCCCATCTGCTCCATGGTTTTATAGGTGCCCTTGCCCATGGCCTTGCCTACGGCAGACATGGTGCCCAAGGCAGAAGAGGGTTGTCCGGAACGGACCGCAGCTTGGGCCTGCTTCTCCAGCTCATCGTAATAGTTATTACGCCAATGCTGGAGCCCGCTGGCCTTGTCGACCACGTCCACCATTTCATCGGGACGCATGCGGTTGCGCCCCTGGTCGGCCACCTCGCCTTGCTTCTCCACCACTGCTTGACCGGCCGCGCCAAGCATGGCAACGGTGCCGAGCGTGCCGGCCACATTGCCAACCGTCAGTTTGGGTTTGGCAAAGGAAGCTTTACCGCCATCGAGCGTTGAAGCCGGCCGCTTGATCGTGCCATCCGGCAACACGGTATCGGCCGTATGTCCGGTGGGCTTGGTGAGGTTGTCAAACTTGGCGCCGCGCGGCTCCGGCCCGACATAGTCCCCCTTGGAGCCTGCCATATCTTTCACCCGCTGTCGGGAGCGGGCCAAGTCGTCGACACTCTCCTGGTTGTAGCCCTTGTTCTGCGGGTTCGCGAGGTCGCCCTTGTTGTTAGCCAACGCGTCCTGGAAGTTGCCCCGCACCTTGTCGCGCAATTCCGCCTTGGAACCTTGCCAGCCGGTTTTCTTGGCGTCCAAGCCTTCCTGCAAGGCCGTGACTTCCGCTTGGGTGCGGGCGTTGGACGATTGCACGCGGATTTTTTGTTCGGGGGTCAACGTGGACATGTCCGCCTTGTTGCCGGCCTTGGCCACGGCTTGCGCCTTGGCCATCTCGGCCTTCATCTGCGCCTTCAGCTCCGCCAGCTCCTTGGCGGCCTTGGCGGGATCGTCGCCATATTTCGTCGCGCCCGCTTCGTCAGGTCCGCGATAGTCCCGCAGGTTCTTCAGCTTCTCATAGAGCTGAGGGTTCTGTTTCTCCAAACCCAGTTCCGTGCCGGCTTTCGATACCGCCTTGGCCATCTCCTTCAGGTCGCCGGAACCCTCGGCCGCTGTAAACTTTTTCTGATTATCCGTGACGAACCCCAGCTTGTTGTCGACCGCCCCCTTGACGCCGGTCCGCGCCCGGCCGCCCTCGGTGGAGTAGGAATCGGGGTCGCCCACCTTATTGCGCTCCGCTGCCGGGTGCTCCGGCTGAAACACCGTGATGTTGTCTGTCTTGTTCACGATCTTGTGGGGCTGGATGTCCACCTGCTTGCCCCCCTTGATCCAATCCCGGCCCTGCTCATAGGCCTGTCCGGCATCCTTAGCCGTCAGGTCAATATCGCCCTTGACGTTGGTCGGTGTCTTCTTGCCGCCCGTATTGTCAAAGGGACGCCCGCTGCCCTGCAGATCCTGCAGGCGTGTGTCCTGGCTGGAATACTTGGACCGGATTTGATCCGCCCGCTGCTGGTGGGACTTCTGCAGCATGTCATATTCAGCCGTACCCGGCCGGACATTTTTTTCCTTGGCGTAGGCATTGAAATCTTTGGACAGCGCGTCCAGTTCGGTCTGCTGCTGCGCGATCAATTCCTTGTTGGAGGGCGGCGGGCCCGGCTTCACCGACCTGTCAGGCAACTGGATGGGCCTTTCACGGGCCGGCACAATCTGGTCGCGGCTGGTCAGGCCGATGCCCTCCGGGGTCTGGTAAAAGACTTCTGGCGTCCGGGGCAGCGCCGTGTTGCCGCGCGGCAGGGCCGCCTTGACCGGGGCCGGCTGACCTTGCACCACCAGCGCCCGCTCGGGCGGGATCGTGCCGGTTGGATAGGGCTTGGTGACCGGCACCGGCAGATTATCCGGCGGCACACCGGTGGGCCGGTTGGGGCCGGCCGGTGGCGGCGCGCCTCCGGCAGCCACGGCCGTTGGTTTGGCCGGCGGCAAGCTCGTCCACGGTTTCACCGCTTTCAAATCCTGCAGGATGACCTTCTTCTCCGAGGGCAACAACTTGGCGCCGCTGCCATGCGGAGTCACGGAACCATCGAAGCGATCCACCGTAAAAACCATCTCGCGGGGGCCGACCCGGTTGAGATCAATGGAATCCACATTGTTGATCCGGGTGATTTTCCCATCCGGGCTGCGCACATAAAAATCTTTCTGCTTCAACCGGTTGGCCGCCTCGACCGAGCCGGCGTGCTCAGCGTGCTCAAAACCTTCCATGGGCTTGGCCTCGTCCATGCCTTTGAGCAGGTTGATGCGCGGCGCGGAAGTTCTGTTTTGCGCCAGGCGTTGTGCTGCAGATCGATCCTGCATGTTTTGGATTTCGTGATCCAGGATGCGATCGGACGCGGTCGGCCCCACCTGGGGCTGCTTCAGATTCCGCTTCAGGTCCGCCGTCAATTGCCCTTCGGTCCGGGCCCCCTGCCCCTGCTGCGAGCTGCGGGTGAGCGCGGTATTGTTGATCACGTCGCTGGCCGGCGTGGTCCCCCCGGCAGCGCTCGCTGGTTGGCCGCCGGACTGGCTTTGCGCGCGGTTGCGCAAGTCCTGCACCTTGCGCCCCAGTGCATCAAATTCCGGCGTGCCTGCCTTGGGAAAAACTTTGGGTTGGGCGGCCTGCTGGAAACCCGCGCGCTCCGCCGCTTGCTGGGCGGCCAGATCGGCCAACTGCCGGTTGAACTCGTTGCGCGTCGCCTCGCCGGGCTGGGCGCCGGTCTGCTGCTGATAGGACGTGAACGCCTGCTCACGCGCCTGCTGCTGACGTTGCAACAATTCGCTCTCCGTCTTCGGCGGCGGGGAGACCGGCGCCTGGAACGCGTTGCGCTCGCCGAGATGTTGGGCGGCCAGGTCGGCCATCTGCTGCTGGAACTCGGTGCGCAGGGTTTCAAAAGCCTTGGTGCCGACCCGGATCTCTCCGGCGCGGACGCGGGCCTGGAAGTCATCGACGAGTTTTTGCCGTTCGTGCTGTTGCCGGTTCAGCAGCTCGCCGAGCGCGGGGCTGTTATCGTTGGCGGCGAAGCTCCCGCCGCCCAACAGCAGGCCGCCGCAGAGCAGTGCGAGCCAGCACCCGCGCTTGCGCCAGAACATTGTTTTCATACCACGCGCTCCTTATGCGCCGCCAGGCGCACACGCCACGCTTGTTCAGCTAGCTGGTCCGCCGGGTTTCTCCAAGGCCAGGCAGCGGAGCAGGACAGGGGTTCCAAGGCCTGGAAAAACAGCAGCTCGACTTTCCCGCGAACGGAAAAAGCACACCACAGGGCATGACCCAACAGCCTTTTCATGACCCAACCCTGCCAAGACGATACGGCCGCCATTTTTTCCAATAGACCACGGAAACTGTCTGCCGACTTATTGCAATACTCAAGCCTTTTGCGGCTGTTTTCCTCGCCTTACAATTGCCGCTGGCGGAGCGCCTTCTCGATGCGCTCAAAGAAATCGCGGTAGGCTTCCGGCAGGTCCACCTCGACGGCTTGTTCCGCCGGCGGCGCATGGATCAGCACACTGCGACCGCGGCGATACCATGTGCCGTTTTGCTCTTCATAGTAGGACATCGCCGGCAGCGTGCCGCGCAGCGTCAGCACGATCCGCTGGCGTGTCTGCGCCCCGCCGCTCCACGGCTCGGTATGGATGACCAGCTCCTGCCAGCGCGCCCATTTCTGGGTGATGTCCGCATGCAGCCGGATCGTCTCCTGCCGTGTCTGCAGGTTCAGCTCGCGCTCGTCCTCCGGCCCCAGCGACTCGGTCTTGCGCGCGGTCACCGCGCGGATCAGACCCGCCGGCTTGTCCACCACATCCAGCTTCCAGCCGGTATCCTGCAGCACGGCGATGGTCGCGGAAAACACCGTGTCCACCTTCCCGGTGAAAACCATCGTCTGCATCGCCGCGCGCTCGGCCGGCTGGGGCAGCTTCGGCTCCGGCGGCCGGAGGAGCGGCGTCTGGCAGCCGGCGCCAACCAGCAGCACCGCAGCCGCTGCAATGAATTTGTTCATGATGTTTACTCCGCCTTCTTGCCGGGTTCCGGCGCCGGCGCGGCCGGCGCCGCCAGCTCCAGCGGCGCGCTCCGCGCGCTCTCCAGTTTCTCGGCATCCACCGCGCTGACCAGCACCCGGAGGCCCTTGCCGATGCACTCCGCCGTCAGCAGGCACGCGTTGGTCTCCACGCTCATCAAGGGCTCGGCCCCAAAGAAGGTTTTCTTCCAGACCGTATACGCCTTGATGTCCGGCGAGGGCGAGGGCGTCCACGTCAGCGCGGCCTGGCTGCCCTGCCACTGCGCCGCCACATTTTGCGGCGCGACCGGCAGGGGCCGCGTCGCGCCCGCGACGACCGGGCACCAGGCACTTTCGAGCTCGTCGCGATCCACCGCCTTGACGCGGTAGCAGCGCGCCTCGCCATCGCCGAGCCCGGCTTCCACGGCGCCCATCCGTTCATCCGCCGTGGCGCTGACGCGCGCCACCTCGCGGAAACGGCTGCCAGCCGTGGCGGCGGCCTCCACCACATAGCAGGCGATATCGTTCTCCGCATTCGCATGCCAGGCCAGCCGCACCGCCTTCGGCACCCCGGCCGAGGCGGCCAGTTCGCGCGGCGCGGCCGGCGCGGGCTTCGTCACCACGGCGATGGCCTCCGACGGCGCCGAGCGCACATGGGCCGTGTTGAACGCCACGACCTGATAGCGGTACTCCGCCTTGTCCTGCAGTTGGCCGAGGCCCCGGCTGGCGCCGCCGCGGTCCAGGTAGTTCACCAGCTCGCGCCCGGCCACGCTGGCCAGGTTCGTGAAACCCGGCGCGCCCGGCGCCTGCCGCAAGATTTCGTAGCCGATGACCTTTTCGTCCGGCGAGGCCTCCCACGCCAAGGGGATCTCGCGCGGCCGCCCGCTCTTCGCCTGGAGCCCCGTCACCGCCGGCGGCGCACCGCGCGTCTGCGCCTTCGCGACCTCGGACTCCGCGCTCTCCGCCGTGACGCCGTTGACCGCGCGAATCCGGTATTCATAGACGCGCTCGTCGCCCAGGTTGCCAGGGTCGCCGCCGCCATCGCGGAAGCTCGTCTTGGTGCGGTTTTCGACGCTCGCGATCTTCTCGAACGCGCGGTCCGGGGCATCGCGGCGGTAGAGGTCGTAGCGCGCCACGTCGGCTTCCGGGCTGGGCGACCACGCGAGCGGCACGCAGCGCACTTCGCCGCCCTTCGCGGCGAAGCTGCTCACGACCGCCGGCGGCGGCCGCGTGGTCACCTCCGCCGGCGCGGAAGCCGGCCCGACCGCGCCGAGCTTGTTGACCGCGCTGACGCGGTAGAAATATTTCGTGCTGTCGCGCAGCTCGGACTGCGGCGTGCCGCCCTCCTGGAAGGTCGTGCCCTTCACCTCCGCCACCTGCTTGAACTGCTCCGGCGCGGCGGCGGCGGCCCGCTCGACGAGGTACTTCACCACCCACTCCGCCAGCGAGGCCTTCCACGTCACGCGCACCGCGCGCGACGCGAACGCATCCGCATCCACGCTGACCGGCGCGGCGGGCGGCGGCTGGGTCGTCACCGTGACCGGCCGGCCGGGCGCGCCGACCGAGCCGACGCGGTTGACGGTGGTGACGCGGTACAGATAGGCGGTGCTGTCCTGCAGGTCGGTCTTGGCCGTGCCGCCTTCCTCGAAGCCCAGCTCCTTCACCTCGTCGAGCTTCGTGAATTTCTCCGGCGCCGCGGCCGTGGTGCGCTCGACGATGTATTTTTCCGCGCCGGCGCTCGGCGAGGCGTCCCACGTCACCTTCAGCTTGCGCGGCGCGCTCGGCGCGGCCTGGACATTGGCCGGCGGTTCCGGCGGCGGCGCGGTCAGCGCCTGTGCCGCCGCGCTGGCGGCGCTCTCGCGGCCGTTCGCCGCCAGCGCCACGAGCCGGTAGAAATAGGTCTTGGTGTCGCCGAGCGGCGCCTGCTCCAGGCCGGCATCGCGATACTCGCCGTCGCCCGGCGCGACCTTGGCCACGATGCCGAACGGCTCGTCGGCCGCGTCCGCGCGCTCGACGCGGTAGAACTTCGCGTTGTCGTCCGGCTGCTGCCAGCGCAGCACCACCTCGCGCAGCCCGTTGGTGGTCGCGGTCAGCGCCTGCGGCACGGGCGGCGGCGGCTCCTCCAACTCCAGCGGCACGCCCGGCAGGCTCTCCAGCCCGTCCTGCTCGACCAGCGTCAGGGTCAGGACCAGCTTCTTGCCGACCTCGCCGAAGCGCAGGACATATTCCGGCTTCACGGTTTCGGCGAGCGGCTCCTTGCCGCCTTTTTTCCAGAGGCGATAGGTGGCGACATCCTTCTGCGGGGGCGCCCAGGCGAGCTTGATTTCGCCGGAGCGATAATCCACCGCGACCTGCTCGGGCGCGGGCGGCAGCGGCTTGGTGTGCGCCGCGACGGGCGCGGACCAGGGGCCGGGCAGCGCCGTGTCGTTGAGCGCGCGGAGGCGATAGCGGAAGGTGAAATCGTCCTTGAGCGCCCCCAGGCCGGCCGCGTCCTTGGCGTCGCCGCGATCCATGTAGGCCGCCGTCCCGCGCCCTTCGACCTTGGTGAATTCGGCGAAAGGCCCGTCGGCGCCTTCGCTGCGCTGGATCTCGTAGGCGCTCACCGTCGCATCCGGCGAGGCCTGCCACGTCAGCCGCACCTCGCGGGGCAGGCCGGAGACGACCTGGACGCCGGTGACGGCCGGCGGCGCCCCGCGCGTCGTCGCCGGCACCGTGGCCGCGAGCACGCCGGCCACGCCGGCCGCATTGACCGCGCGGATCTGATAGCGATAGGCCGCGCCGTCGGGGAGCTTCTCGTCCTTCCACGTCGTCGTGTTGCGCCCCTGCACGGAGGTGAGCGGCACGAACTTGTCGCCCGGGTCCGTCGCGCGGACGATGTCGTAGCGCACCACGTCCTCCTCCGCGCTCGCCTTCCAGGCCAGGGTCACGGCATGCAGCTCGCCGGATGTCGCAGTGGCCTGCACCGGCAGCGGCGGCGGCCGCGTCGTCACCGGCAGCGCCGGGCCCGGCGCGCTCTGCGCAGCGGCCCGGTTGACCGTCGTCACGCGGTAGGCATAGGTCGCGCCGTCCACCGTCGCGGTCGTGTCGCGATACTCCGCCTTCTCCGTGGTCCCGAGCTTCTCGAAGGCCGCCTTCGCACCCGGGCCGGCGCGCTCGACGACATAGTGCGCGATGCCTTCCGCGACCGCGGGCTGCCAGACGAGCTGGACCACGCGCGCGGCGGGCGCCGTCACGCGCAGGTTGGCGGGCGGCTCCGGCGGCGGCGCGGTCAGGCTCTCCTTGACCGCCGACGCCGCGCTCTCGACGCGATCCGACAGGGCCACCACCCGGTAGAAATAGGCCGTGCTGTCCTTGAGCGGCTGCCCGCCCGTGCCGGTATCGTGGAAAGCGAGCTTCTTGGCGGCCACCGTCCCCAGCACCGTGAACGGGCCCCTGACCGCCGTCGCGCGCTCGATGCGGTACTCCAGCCCGCGCTCCTTCGGCGCGCCCCAGGTCAGGACGACCTCGCGCAGGCCCATGTCCGACAGCTTGAAATCCGGCGGGGAAAGCAGCGGTGCGGCGGGGGCCGCGGCCCGCTCGATGACGGCGGGCGGGGGCTCGGCGTTGCGGCCGACCGGCTGGTCCGGCCGGGGCAGCGGCGCCCGGTCGCCCTTGCGTGCGGCATAGGCCACCACCGGCTGCACGCGCCAGCGTTGATAGAGCCCCGCGACCATCTCGTGCGCCACGGCGCGCGCCTGCTCCGGCAGCGTCAGGGCCTTGGTCTCGGCGCGCTTCGCCAGGTCCGAGCTCCACATCACCTTGCCGCTGCCGCAGTCGATCAGCCGCGCCGTGATGCCGACCACGGGAAAGGGATGGCCGCTCTGCGCCACGGTTGCATATTCATCCACCGTGCCGATGACCACGCCATCGGCGCCGAGCATGTTGCCCACCTCGGCCGCGCGCGACGCCGACAGCCCCGCCAGCGCCAGCTCCGACTCGCTCAGCACCTTCGCCATCTGGCCGCGCTCGACCAGCTCGTAGCGCCCCGCCCGCAGCATCTCCGTGACGAACAGGTCGGAGATCGAGGTGCCGATCAGCTCCGTCTGCGCCTTGAACGGCATGATGGCGATCTTCTTGATGGAGGAAGGCGTCGGGGCCACATAGACATTCGCGCGGGACGTCACGTCCCCGAAATAGGCCTCGTCCTCGGTCGTGGCACACCCCGCCAGCCACAGCGCCAGCGCCGCCCCGCACACCACCTGCTCAAATCGCACCTTCATCATGCCTCCCGCCGGCAACGCCCTACCGTGACGACGGCATAATCCAAAACGCCGCCACCGGAAGCAAGACCAATCCCGCCGCCGCACAGTATTTTCCAAGGCCTGGAAACCGCCCCGCCGGCGTTGTCCAAGGTCTGGAAAAAACGCCCCTCGGCCGTTCCAAGCCTTGGAAAAAGCGCCAAGCAGCATGAGCCACGGAACGACACGGATTTCACGGAAGGTAGGGACGCCGCGCTGCGGCGTCCGCCAGACAACCCCGCCGAAACGAAAGCGGCGGCGTGACACGCCGCCCTCCCTATAGATTCAACGTAGAGGGCGCAGCGTCGCTGCGCCAATGACCATCAGCAACCCGCCCTCGCAAAACGAAAGGCAGGCCAACGCAAAGCAACTGGATGGATGGATCGCCGCGTTGCGGCGGTGAGTGCGGGGATACACGTGCGATTAATCCTGCCCGGTCGGTGACCGGGCCTACAGCAGACGCCGTTATAGGCCGCGTCACCGACGCGGCGTTTGTCTATCTCGCGCCGACCACGGCATCAAACCGGCGGGAAGGCTGTGTGCGCGCCGTTCAGATCAACACATCCGGCGACACATCTGCTTTCGGAATGGGACGATTCAGGTGGAGCGCCTCTGCGATGAATGAACAGCCCAAACGCCAAGCAGAAGCAGCCACGGAACAACACGGATGCGCACCGAGCGACAGATGCAAAGCAGCTTGTCTGTTTTTTCCGGCTGACTTCTGACCGCTGCTCTCAGACCTCTTCTTCTTCAACGGCCAGACTGGAACGGCGGTGCCACCCTCACCTTCAGCCACGGCCGTACGACAGCTTACGGTTGAACGGAAGTGAACCGAAAGGGGGAGCTAGCGACTACGCGAACGCCCCGCAACATGCGCGCAGGTACCACGTGGCCTGGACACGGTGGTTCGCAGTGTGTCACCCCACCCTCGCGAGCACTCGGTGGCAGCAGGTTCGAGCCACCGCGTGAAAACCATCGCGCGAGTCATATCGTCGCGCGCTCGAATCCCGCACGGACATCCGGTCGGCGGAGAGTCAACAAGGCCCAGATCGAGAAGGGCAAACCAGCGAATACCAAGATAAGCGTTCCCGGTATGAACAACCACGCTGCGACGACACACAATCTATAACGCTTGAACCGCAGCATATTGATCCCGGCCCACGCGGCCAGAAACGAGCAGGGCAGACAGAAGGCGATCAGCGCAAGAGCGACCGTGTCGCCCTCCATGGCGATACGTGCGGGATTGGCGTAGCCGAAAAGGCCAAAGCACTGGAGCAGAACTGACAGACAAGCCACGCTCATGAAGGCCATCGCGCATGGCTTGAGCCGTTTGGCCCCCGCGTCGGCACCTGATAACTGTGAGTCCAGGGGTGTTGCCGTCGTTTTCGCTGTCGTCGGTTTATCGCCTATAGACTGTGGTGTGGGCATTACCGCCGGTTGGACAGACAGCGCTCCAAGTCCGGCCGCTATTCGCCGTGCAACAGAACGAACCGAGTTGAGATCGACCGCGACGGAGGTGGCCGTCCCTATGATCTGCGCCCAGAGCGGCTTCCTCTTCTTGTAGTCCGCATCCGTCACTTCAAACAACACAGGTATGATCGGCCTGGCTAGTTCGTGAGCGCGCTCAACTTCCACGTCCACCTGATGCGATCCCATGGAATGTGCTGATACAAGCAGAACAAACGCCTTGCAGGCATCAATACCCGCGCGAGTATTCAGGAGATACGACGTGCCAGGAAGCGAGTCCGATTCATAGCACCATGTACTGTAACCCGCGAGGCCTAGTTCATTCGCAAGGGCGAGAGCCAAGACCTCATCCTCTTGAACATGAGAAACAAAGAGCGTCTTCATAATGGCGTGACTCCATCTTCCTTGTCGCGGCGCACGGTGTTATGGAACGAACGAAAAGTTGTGTTTATGCAGCTTTTTTCCTCACGGCCGCACGATATGAAGGCTGCGACGTCTTGACAAGTGGGAATACAACTTACTTTAGAAGCAGTTAGGTGCGCGTGGGGAGGGGCGCTGGCAGACGCAGTTGTCTTTATGCGGAAGCGCCGCAGGATGACAGAGACCGTTTGTATAAAGGACAACGGTGAGGGCTCAGGCTGCCCGCTGCGGTGACATCTGAGCAGCGGAACTCGCGCCCTGAGGGCGACCCTGCGTCCGCGCACACGGCCCGCCAACCGGCGGGCCGTGTCTATTTCCTGGTTTGGCAATTCCCCGGGCGGCGGCTATGCTCCGCGGCCGGCAACGAAAGGGAAACAGCATGAAACGGTTCGGCTTCATTTTGTGGGCGGGGCTGCTCGTGGGCGCGGGGGCCAAGGAGCAGGCGTGGGAAGCGCATTCGCCGGACGGCCAGCTCGCGGCGCAAGTGCAGCTGGATGCGCAGGGGCAGCTGAGCTATCAGGTGCAGTTCAACGGCGCGAGCGCCATCGCCCGGTCGCCGCTGGGTCTGGTGCGCAACGACCAGGCGTTCACCGAAGGGCTGAAGTTCGACGCCATCCGGCGCGACAAGCTTTCCGAGGACTACACCGTGACGCACGGCAAGCGCCTGCGCCGGCATGTGGAGGCGCATGAGCTGACGCTGGCGTTCCGCGGCGCGCAGGGCGGTTTTCTGCAGGTGATTTTCCGCGTGAGCAACGACGGCGTCGCGTTCCGCTATCGCTTCCCGGAGACCGATCCGGCGGCGAAGACCATGCAGCAGGAAGTGACCGGTTTCCAGTGGCCGGCGGGGACGAAGGTCTGGCGGCAGCCCTACGATCCGGCGACGATGTATGCGCCGGGCTACGAGCGGTTCTTCGAGAACGGCGTGGCGGCGGAGGCGGCGACGACGAACCGGGTGGGCTGGTGCTTCCCGCTGCTGGGCCAGGTGCGCGCTGGCGGGCCCTGGGTGCTGCTGACCGAGGCCCTGCTCGATGGTTCCTACTGCGCCGGCCGGCTGGAGTCCGATGCGCCGAACGGGTTGTATCGCCTGCGCTTCCCGGAGGCGAACGAGGGCAACGGCACAGGGCAGGTCGCGCCGACGCACGCGCTGCCGTGGACCACGCCGTGGCGCGTGGCGATCATCGGCGCGACGCCGGGCGCGCTCATCGAGTCCACGCTGGTGGACGACCTGAATCCGCCGCCGGCCGCGGCGGCGGACTGGGTCAAGCCCGGCCGCGTGGCGTGGAGCTGGTGGTCGGAGCAGAACAGCCCGCGCCAGCCGGAGCGGATGAAGGCGTTCATCGACCTCGCGGCGGACCTGGGCTGGGAATATTTCCTCGTGGACGCGAACTGGAATTTCATCCCGGAAGCGGACTTCCTCGCGCTGCTCGACTATGCGAAGCAGAAGCAGGTCGGCCTGTTGCTCTGGTACAACTCCGGCGGCCCGCACAACTCCGTCACCGAGGCGCCGCGCGACCGGATGATGCCGCGCGACGTGCGCCGCGCGGAGTTCGCCAAGCTCCAGCGCCTCGGCGTCAAGGGCGTAAAGGTGGACTTCTTCCAGAGCGACAAGCAGGACATCGTCCAGCACTACGTGGACATCCTGCGCGATGCGGCGGACTTCGGCATCATGGTGAACTTCCACGGCTGCACCATGCAGCGCGGCTGGGCGCGGACGTTCCCGCACCTGATGACGATGGAGGGCGTGCGCGGCGCCGAGTGCTACATCTTCGACTCCCGCTTCCCCGCGGCCGCCCCCAGCCACAACACGATCCTCGCTTTCACGCGCAATGTGGTTGGCTCGATGGATTACACGCCGGTGACGTTCGCTGACAACAAGCACAAGCACCTCACCACGTGGGGCCACGAGCTGGCGCTCGCGGTGGTCTTCGAGTCCGGCTGGCTCCATTTTGGCGACGGCGTCGCCAGCTACCGCGCCACGCCGGACTTCGTGCAGGACTTCCTGCGGCACATGCCGGTGGTCTGGGACGAGGTGAAATATCTCGCCGGCACGCCCGGCGACTCCGTCGTACTCGCGCGGCGCCACGGCAAGGAATGGTACCTCGGCGGCATCAACGGCACCGCCCAGCCGAAGACGATCGCCGTCGCGCTCGACTTCCTGCCCAAGGGCGCGTTCACGCTCGACCGCATCGGCGATGGCGCCGGCCCGCGCGCCTTCGCGCACGCCGCGCCCGCCCAGGTCGGCCGCGGCGACACGCTGACGGTGGAACTGCTCCCGTTCGGCGGTTTCGCCGCGCGCCTCCAGGCGCGGTGAGCCGGGCCGGCAATATTCCGGCTTTTCTTCGGAGAGTTTTGACCTAGACTGCCGCGTGCCCGATATGGACAAGCAACGCCAACAACAATACCGGCAAGGGCTGGGCCCGCGGGTGGACGCGCTCGAAGCCGCGCTGCCTGCGCTGGGCCGCGACACCGGTGCGGCCAAAAAAATCCGGCTGATCGCCGAATCGTTGCGCGCCTCGGGGGCCGCGCATGGCTTCACGGACATCGTGGAGGCCGCGCGCCACGTGGTGGAGGCCGCCACGCCGCAGCTGCCGGAGCAGACCCGCGCCCTCATCGCGGTCCTGCGCCAGGAGCTGGCGGGCCAGGCGGGAGCGCGGGCGGCCATCCTGCTGATCGGCGAAGCTTCGGCCTTCATGGACACCTTGCGCCGGGAGCTGGGCACGCCCGGCCAGGAGGTGCTGCACGCCAGCAGCGCCGCGGAGGCGCAGCAATTGCTCGCCACGCACGAAGTCGCCTTCATGGTGCTCGATGTCATGCTGCCCGACCAGGACGGCCGCTATCTGCTGGAAATCCTCCGCTCGCAGCCGCTCACCGCCTCCATCCCCATGGTGGTCATCGCGCCGAAGGCCAGCGAGGACGTCATCGACCGGCGACGGGCGCCGGACGTGGACGGTTATTTTGGCAAGACGGACGACCCGCGCCAGATTGCCGCCTTCATCCACACGCGCCTGCGCCAGGCCCGCGATACCGAGCGCGATGCGCGCCGCGACCGGCTCACCGGCCTGCATACCCGGGCGGCCTTCTGCGCGCTCTATGACCACACCCTCGCCCTGAGCGTGCAGGCCCACGCGCCGCTCACGCTGGTGCTGCTGGAGGTCGATCACCTCGCCGGCGTCGAGGCGGACTACGGCCTGCCCGCCGCCGAACTCGCCCTGCAGCACGTGGGGCAGGTGCTGGCGAGCTCGTCCCGCGCGACCGACATCGTCGCGCGCTGGAGCCCGTCGCAATTCGCCCTCCTGTTCCCCGGCGAGGAGCAGTCCGGCGGGATGCGCGCCACCGAGAAGGCCCTGGACCTGCTGCGCCGGCGACAGCTCGCGCTGCCCGACGGCCGGAAGCTCGACCTCACCTTCTCCGCGGGCCTCACCGTCCTGACCGAAAAGGTCTTGCTGGAAAAGGCCGTGGAGCAGGCGGACAAGTTCCTGTACCTGGCCAAGGCCCACGGCGGCAACCGCGTGGTCAGCGCCGAGACCACCATGCCGCCGCGCAAGGACACGGTGCTGGTGGCGGCCCGCGCGGACATCGCCGCCGTCTTCAAAAAAATCCTCGAAATCAACGGGCTTGATGTGGTCCTCGTCCACCCGGCCCGCGGCACAACACCCGACGTGCAGGCCTATGGCCATTTCCGGCTGATCATCCTGGAAGAGGGCGATGACGGGGAGAGCGGCTTCGCCCTGCTGCGCAAGATCCGCGAAAGCCCGCTGTGCCACCGCGTCCCCGTCTTCATGCTCGCCGCCAACGAGCAGAGCGCCGCCCGCGCGCTCGCCCTCGGGGCGAACGACTACCTGCTCAAGCCGCTGTCGCCCTTCGTCTTCATCACCCGCGCGCGCCATCTGCTGACCCGCGGCGTGCAGGCGGCCCACCCGGCGCGCAACCTGCTGCTGCTGGATGCCGACACCGCCGCGCTGATCATCGCCGGCACCGTGCTGCACAAGAGCGGCGGCTTCCGCATCCGCTTCGCCCGGACGCTCGCCGACGCCCTCGGCCGCGTGGCCGAGGACACGCCCGACGCCATCTGCGCGGCCTGCACCCTGCCCGGCCTGCATGAGCCGGAGCTGCTCCAGCAGCTGCAGTCCGCGCTGGATCCCGCCCGGACCGCCCTCGTGCTGACCGCGCCCGCCGCGGAGGCCGCCGACGCGGCGCGCCTGGGCCGGCCGGCCATCCGCGGCGTGCTCACCAAGCCGTTCAATCTCCAGGCCCTGGCCGGCGAGCTGGCCACCTTGCTGCAGATCAAGGTCCGCGCCACCGCCCCCACCGCCGAGGACGACAAGGCCTTCAACAGCGAGCTGCAGCGCCTGCTGAGCGCGCCGCCGCCCCCCCCCGCGAACGGAACCCGCCGATGAGCACAGAACCCCAGCCGGTCGTTTTGGAGGCGCGGGAGCTGCGCAAGACCTTTGCGCTGGAGGGCGCGCCGGTCGAGGTGCTCAAGGGCGTGACGCTGGCGGTGCGCGCGGGCGAGACGCTGGCGGTGATGGGCGCGAGCGGCTCGGGCAAGTCCACGCTGTTGCACTGCCTCGGCGGACTGGATCGCCCGACCAGCGGCCAGGTCTTCTTCAACCAGGGAGATCTCTTCGCGCTGGGCGCCGGCGCCCGCACGGAGCTGCGCGCGACCAAGCTCGGTTTCGTCTTCCAGGCCTACCATCTGCTGCCGGAGCTGGACCTCCTGGAGAACGTCATGCTGCCGGCGCTGGCGCGGCGCGGCGCGCTCGCCCGGCGCGCGGCGCTGGAGGAGCGGGGCCGCAGCCTGCTGGCCAGCGTCGGGCTGGCGGCGCGCACGGCCCACCGGCCGGCGGAGCTCTCCGGCGGCGAGCAGCAGCGCG
>CAIWHP010000116.1 GCA_903912445.1 uncultured Lentisphaerota bacterium | reverse complement strand
TGGGGTTTGCATTAGGCGACTGCCAACACTGCCAATAAACTGTCATTCCGAGGCCCGTAGGGCCGAGGAATCTGCTTTTTCTTCTCGGTCAAAAGCAGATCGCTCCCCCAAGGGGACTTCCTTCGGGGCGTCGCTACGCTAGGGATGACATTTTTTTGGTTCATTGAGATCTTCATCACTGGCTCTCCGCTTGCCCTTGGGGCAGCGCTTCGGGCCGTAGCCGGCCGGTGTTGAGGTCGCCGCGCAGCTGCTCGATTTCGCGCTCCAGGGCTTCGTATTCGACGACTTTGCGCCGGAGGAAGGCCAGGGTGATGCGGGTTCTTTCTTCTATGCCGGCCGGGGTAAGCAGGTAGGCGTATTGGCGCTTGTCCGGGTTGTTGCGAAAGTTCTCCAGCTTGACCAGGCCCTTGTCCATCAGCGCTTTGAGGCAATAGTTGGCCTTGCCCAGGCTCACGCCCATGGCCTGCGCCAGGTCGCGCTGGCTCATCTGCGGCTGGTCTTGCAGCAGCTTGAGGATTTCCAGGCGTTGAGGATCGGTCAGAACCGGCATGCCAGATTTTGCCCAGGGAGGGACTGTTCAAAAAGTGAATGGGGATTGTACATGAACTCGCGGGGGGCGAGTCAAGCAAATGCTGATCGTCAAGCGTTGTAGCGGATTGTGCAGTGACGATCGAGCACCGGGGACGGCTGAAATCTATGCGGCCCTTACCATCGGGCGAATTTCCTCCGCAATCTTGCGCCCCGCTTCGGCTTCGGCCTGCTTCAAATCGAAAGAACTTTGCAGGTTTAGCCAGAATTGCGCGGTAGTGTCGAAATAACGCGCCAGGCGCAAGGCGGTATCCGGGGAAATAGCGCGCCGCTCGCGCACAATGTCATTGATCCGCGGCGCAGGGACATGCAAGGCCATCGCTAGAGCGTGCGGGCTCATTTGCAACGGGGCAAGATACTCTTCCCGGATAATCTCTCCGGGGTGAATCGGCCGCATTCTGTTTATCGCCATGTTCTGCCTCTCAGTGGTAATCCGCAATTTCAACGCTCTCCGGTCCCGTCTTGGTCCAAACGAAGCACACGCGCCATTGGTCGTTAATGCGAATGCTGTGTTGCCCTGCTCGATTACCGATTAAAGCTTCCAGCCGATTGCCCGGCGGCGATTTCAAGTCTCGAAGCTCTACGGCGTCGTCCAGCATTTGCAACTTCCTCTGCGCTACATTCTCGATGTTCCTAAACCGCTTTGGACTTCTTTTCTCGAAGAGTGCTTCGGTATCGGCGCACAGAAATGATCGTATCGTCATGAGCTAATATATAACGTTCAACGTTAAATATAAAGCGGCATGATCAGGCCCTGCCCGGTCATACACGGCACCGCTCACCGCTAATACCAAGCGCGGTCAACCTTAACCTGGGCTCCACTTCAGACATCGGGATCGATTTCAGGGCATCGGGAATTGCAAACTCAGGCGATTTCCGTATACTGTCCGTACAGTTTATGGAGGCCACCATGGGTGCCACAATCAAGGAAGAGCGCATAGAGATTCGTCTCGCATCAGCCGAGAAGGAGCGCATTCGGCAAGCGGCGGTTCTTTGCCACCAGAATGTCAGCGAATTTGTTCTCCGGGCGGTACGCACCGCGGCGGCCGAGACCTTGGCCGAGCAGACCCGCTTTGTGCTGCCCGAAGATCAGATGCTCGCGTTCTACGCGGCGCTCGATCAACCTGCAAAATCGATTCCGCGGCTGAAACAATTGCTGGAGCAGCCGGGCGTTTTCGATAAGAAATGAAGCTGCCGCTGCAAGGGCCGGAACTATTCACCGAGGCCCACGACCTCTCTTTGTTTGACTGCGGTAGCGACGAGCTGAACCGGTTTCTTCAGCGGCACGCATTGAACAACCAGCGCAATCAAAGCGCGCGCACTTACGTTGCACTGCGCGGCGAGGCACAAGTCGTTGCCTACTACACGCTGGCGGCGGCGTCCGCCGAATTTGATTTCGTTCCCGCACGCATTGCCAAGGGGCTCGCACATCACCCGATCCCGTTGACCCTGCTGGCTCGGATCGGCGTCGACCTTACGGAGCAGGGGTCAGGCATTGGTGCGGGTCTATTGAAGGATGCGATCCGACGATTTCTTCAAGCCCAGGCCATCATCGGCGCGCGCGCCATCGTGGTTCACGCCAAAGACGATCACGCAAGCGCGTTCTATCGGCATTTCGGCTTTGCGCCCTCGCCGATCGATCCTTACCATCTTTTTCTGATGG
>CAIWHP010000115.1 GCA_903912445.1 uncultured Lentisphaerota bacterium | reverse complement strand
GCCCATGGCCCAGGTATATGCCGGCGGCGGCCCTTCCGATGTTCTGGTGGTGTCCGGAACCATCACCAACGATCAAGGAAAACCGCTGAAAGATGTGAGTCTTCAGTTTTTCCTGAATGGAAAAAAGATTGATGTCGAACGATTTTGCTGCTGGCGCTGGTGGCGGGCATGGCTTGGAAAGGCGCACAGCGCGCGGTCTCGTCATCCGAGGGATGCGGACTCTTTACGGCAAGGCTGCCCATTTTTTTCAGCGTCCTTGCATCGTGCGGCCTGGCTCGTCCGGGCGCTGCGCCCCAAGCGCGGCATGCTTCTGATTCACTGAAGACTCATCTCGCATCAGGTTGCATTCCGCGGCGTAATTCCAGTCTGAGTACTCTGCACCATAGCCCCCCTCTCCATCGATCACCCGTTCCGGTGTGCCGCGGGTAAGCGGCGATCAGCATCCACTCGATGGCAAGCACCGCATACGTGGCGCTTGTCGTCAGTTCGGTCGGCGATGGAATGCGCAAATAGAATTGGCCGGGATGTGGCGCATACGATGCAGGGCTACCCAGAGACCGCCACCCGCATGATGGTCGACGGATGATTCGCTCCCTACATCGCCAGCGCCATCCGCAGCCCCGCCCGCCACTTCGGCGCTCGTCCGGCCTCGCGCACCATGCCCTCGCTCCAGCTGCCGCTGATTTGCCGCCCGATTCGCCGCTTGGCTTGGGTGACCGTCGGCGTCGATTCTGCCCCGTTTGCGATTGAGTTGCCCAACACCATGCACCCGCCTTGTCCTGTCGCGCCGCCGCACCGTTCCAAGCTCTCTCTCACGCGAAAAATCACCCTCAAAAAGCTTGCTTTTGCGAAGCGTTGTAGTGTAGTGACACCACTATTGGATTTGTTGTCCAAGAAATGGTGCGAAACTAGTGACTGGCCCCAAATAACACAGAATAAATTAGCCAGTGAAGCACCAAAATATAATCGCCGATCTGTTCCTCCTGCTCGTGTTTTTGACGGTTTTTCTCGGGGCTTCTACCCCCGTACAGGCCCAAGGTCGCCCCCTGCTGATTGCACCTCCAGCTTACGATCCTGATAAGACCACGTTTTTCGCTGCTGAGAAAGCGATTGCGCAGGCAAGCGAGTTCAAAGCACCCCCGCTTATTGATGGTCAATTGAACGATTTAGGCTGGGGCAAGTGTAAGGTATTTGGCAATTTTTCGCTGGTAGGTGATATGCAGTCGCGGAGGGGAGCCAGCCAAAAGACGGCCTTCCGTATAGGTTATGACAAGGACCACCTGTATTTGGCCGTACGCTGTGATGAATCCTCCATGTCACGGCTGGTCGTCTCAGCAAAGCCTCAACCGGAAATACGGGATTTACCGATCGAGGATCAAGATGTCCTGCACATCCTGCTTGCCTCGCCACACGAACGCAACAGTCATTTCGCGCATTTTTGTGTGAATGCGGCCGGAGAGGTTGCTGACATACTCATGAATTGGAAACCAGGGCAGTTTGGTTGGTACCATCGCGGTGCACTATTCAACGGCGTGCAAGTACAAACAGCACGCGATGCTACCGGTTGGCAGTTGGAGATGAGCATCCCCTTCAGCACGCTGGGAACTTATGGGGGCGATGCTGTAGACGCACCTTGGACGCTGCAAATTGTCCGCTGTGAACGACCGCATGGTGAAACATCAGCATGGAATCCAGGAGCACGTTTCCCGCATGGTCCTGATCATTTCGGAATCCTTTTTCTCGCTCGCGCCAAGTCACTTTATGTCGAATGTCAGAGGCTCCTGAGGTTGGCCAAGGATACCTATGCGATCGAGGCTATCATCCGCAAACTCGGGAGTGGGAAGCAGAGCGCCGTGCTCACCATCAATAAGATGCATGAATCATCACTTCCTGTCTCCTTGGTCAAACCGCTTGCGGTCGTATTTTTCCCGTGGAAGGTGGACCGTAAGGAACCAAGCCGCGATACCGAATCTGGCGCGACTGCTTCCCCGCGTATTTCGCACAGCATATACTTTGGGTCGGGCCGATCAGCGGAGCTAGCTTTAGCAGTCATGGAGGCCCTCCCCATAGAAAGACAAAGGTCCCCTTTCAGCCTTCTGGGACCAAGTGGTTCGAATGGGATAAGCGGAGTCTCCACGGATGACGAAAACGGGTTGCTCGTGCCGGAAGCCAGAATTTTCATGTCAGGCCGATGTGCGCTGGCGATCCACTTCGACTTGCCCATAGATGATGAACAGCTATCCAAGACCAGGGTTGCTCTATGTTTGCGCAATGCTTCTACAGGACGCAGTGTCGCAGAGACGTCCCTTGTTTTGGCAGGCCGCAGCGGTGTGTTGGCCCTTGATACATCAGCTCTTCAGGCAGGAGCATATGTGTTCTCGTTGGAAGGGATGGGCAAGTTACCCATCCCGTGCAAGTCGTTCTGTCGCTTTAGCGTGGTTGGTAATTAAATAGCGGTTATGGGGTCTCAAGCATCATGAATGGGTTTCATTGTTTCATTTTGTTGACCATGGCACTTTTATCGCGGGTTGTGCTCCGCGGCGACGAACTGGCGAGCAGTTTCGTACCTGCGCAATATAAGGTGCTGGGAACCACCATCCCGGCAGAAGTCGAGACTCTTGTAATGGAGGGGTACAGTGAGTCAGATCCACCGAAGCTGGATTTGGGGCCGCTCTATGCGCCACGTGCGGACGATGCGCGGACAGGTTTCCGGCCTTACCGGCGGCATTATCTGGCAGCCATGCATCCGCATCTCCGTCCATCACCAGCGGCACTGGCAGCACCCGAAATGTCGTCTTTCGCCACTTGGGGGGAATACGAACCGATGCTTGTTGGTGTCTATGCTCTGCGGCCACTTCAAGCCCTTACGGCAACGGTCGGGGATCTTGTTGATACCGAGGGCCACAAGATTCCCGCCACCTGTCTGGACCTGCGGTCGGTGCGCTACATGCCTGTCATCCTCGGTCGCAATGCCTGGTATCGCGAGGCCTACATTCTTGAAAAGAAGCCGACGCTGATTGTGCCTGCCGGAGAGAGCGTGTTCTTCTGGTTGACTGTCTATGTTCCGCCGCAAACTCCGGGCAAGCTCTACCGTGGACAAGTGGTCTTGAAGGTGGACGGCTTCCCCGAACAGCGAGTGCCGGTGAGTGTTGCGGTCCTGCCGTTTGCCCTCGATGAAACAAAGAAGTGGTTTGCGATGAGTTTCACCTTAGGAAACAGCGGCCAGCCCGCGCAAGGCGATCCTTATCATTTCCGCGAAGAGTTTATCAATTTCCGTGAACACGGCATGAACCACATGGCGTATTGCCAGATGATGCCGGATCACCGCCGCTTCGCAGATGGCAAATACGTCTTCGATTTTGACTCACTGCCGTCGTTCACTGAGTCGCATAAAAATTCCTATCGGGGCCGGATGCCGGTCGGACAACTCATCCGGACCGGAGTTGCTTGTGGTCTAGACCGTGCCTACTTCCCCAACCTGCATGGGGCCAATAAATACACGGCTCTGGCGTGCGGTTTTGAGTGGAATACTCCGGAAGCAGACCAGTTCTACCGTGAGTATTTCAAGGCTTGGTGGGAGGAGGGCAAGAAGCGTAATTGGCCGCCGATCATCTACAACATTGCCGACGAAGCGCGAGCGGTTAGCGGCGACTTGAAGGTGGCGGTGCGGCTGGCCGGCTTGCTCAAAGAAGGCTGTCCACAGTTGGCGACTTCGGCCTTTTGCATTGGCCAGTTCAACGGCGACGACGATTTGGGGGCCTACGGCAAGTTGCTGGACTATGTGCTCGACGGGCCTTACAGCCAGACCTATCTCGATAAGGTGAAGGTCCTCGGCAAAAAGCACATGACCTACAATCAGGCCAGGCCCAACAACCGACCGCATTGTCGCTACTCGCAGGGCTTTCTGCTGGAGACAACGGGATTCCTCGGGCATCAGCAGTTCCGGCAAATGATTATCCGCAAGGATGGCAAGCTGGCCGACTCCTACCGCTGGTATCCGAAGGGCGGTTACGATGGCAAAGACGATACCGCTTTCTACACCTACATCTTTCCGACCAAGGATGGTCTGCTCAATTCGCCTGCGATTGAGGCTATGCGCGAGGGAGTGGATGACAGCCGCTATATCGAAACGCTTCGGAACCTTTTGGCGGTAGCCGAACGCAATGGTTCGGCTGATGTCCGCCAACGTGCCAAAGCGCCCCGTGAGGAGTTTCAGGCTGTTTTGGCTGCTCTCTCACCATTCGATGGCCGGGGTACAAACTGTGTCTCCCAACTGATGCGCGAGGTTGGCCCGGAGGGCCTCGATGTTGCCCGCTTCCGCATCGCCAACCTGATTCTTCGGCTGCGAGCAAAGTGAGCGATGCGAAAGCATTGCTGGTCTTAGAACCTTTTGCGGAGACCACGGGCTAGGGCTGGCGTTTGACGGTCGTCCAACCTGTATCAATGCGTGTCGAGGTACAGGAGGCTGTAGTGGCGGTGTAGTGGCGGTTTCGTCTTGACCTTGACGGGCTGAAACTTAGAGTGTCCATATATTCCTTGAGGCGCACTATGGCTGGGTTGGAAGGAAAACAACTGGGGGACTGTGAAATTGTCGCCAAGCTGGGGCAGGGCGGGATGGGCGCGGTCTATAAGGCCAGGCAGACGGCCCTCGACCGGATGGTGGCCATCAAGGTGTTGCCGGCGCAGTTCAGCACCGATGACGAGTTTATTGCGCGCTTCAAACGCGAGGCCGCCGCCGCGGCGCGGCTGACGCATCCGAACATCGTGCAAGTCTATTCCGCCGGCAAGCAGGAGGACACGAACTACTTTGTCATGGAGTTCGTGGATGGCGAAAGCGTCCAGCAGCGGCTGAAGCGCAAGGGGAAAATCGCACCGGCGGAGGCGCTGGCGATCTGCGTCTATGTGGCGCAGGGCTTGGACTACGCGTGGAAGCGGACCAAACTGATTCACCGCGACATCAAGCCGGACAACATCTTTCTTTCCACCGATGGTGAAGTAAAGCTCGGCGACCTCGGCTTGGCCAAGAGCGCAGGCGGACCGGGTTCCGGCCTGACGATGACCGGCGCCTACATGGGCACGCCCTATTTCGTCAGCCCGGAGCAGGCGCGTGGTTTGAAGGAGATTGATTTCCGGGCTGATATCTACAGCCTCGGCTGCACGCTCTACTTCATGGTGAGTGGACACATGCCCTATGAGGGCGAAGGCTGCGATGCGCTCCAGTTGATGTTCAAGCATGTGAACGAGCCGCCGCCGGAAATTTTGCAGGTCTGGCCGGAGTGCCCCGCCCCACTGGCCGAACTCATCACGGCGATGATCCAGAAGAAGCCGGACGACCGCTATCAGAGCTACGAAGAACTGATTGCGCACATGAAACAGGTGGTGGCGGAACTACGCAGCGGATCGCAAGCGCAGGTGGTGGTGCACAAGAAAGCGGTGTCGGAGGCAGCCGAAGCGTTGCCCATCACCCCGGTTTTGGCGGCCACACTGCCCGCGGCGCCAGTCCCTGCTCCAGCCTCAGCAGTATCCAAGAAAACACCGCAGCCCAAGTCCATATCGCCAGCGAAAGTGGACAAGACGCAACTTGTCGAGTCGGTGCCGCCAGCCGAGCCCAATACGCCTGCCAAGAAGGCGGAATTGAAGGCCCCCTCGTTCGCGCTGATCATGACCGGAACGGTGGTCTCCAGCCTGCTGGTACTGGGACTGTTCCTCTGGTCGCCGTGGAAGCCTTCGCGTTCTTCGGTAACTCCCGTTACCCAACCGGTATTGGCTGGTGTAGACGTCGCCTTTATCAAGGAAATCGCCGCGCTGCCGGCGGAGGAGCAGGTCAAGCGCGTGGTGGTGAAGTTGAAGGAACTCAATCCTCTTTTTGATCCCGCTGCCGATGAGTGGCAACCGATTATCAAGAACGGCCAGGTAACTGAGTTGTCGGTTTTCGTGCGCAATATCGCCGATGTCTCGCCGCTGGCTGCGTTCACCAAACTGCAGGCGATCAAGTTCAAAACGGAAGGCAACAGAGGCCGCTCGAAATTGTCCGACCTCTCGCCCTTGCGCGGTCTGCCGCTAACTCGACTGGAATGTAAGTTCACGAGAATAACCAACCTGTCGCCATTGCAAGGCATGAGCCTGACGGAACTCACGCTCGTCGGCTCGCCGTTCAAGGCTCTCTCTCCGTTACGTGGAATGCCGTTGAAGGATCTTCGTCTGGCCTATTGCGAAGTCACCGATCTCTCACCGCTTGCGGACCTGTCGCTGGATTACCTGGAGATTCAACGCACGAAGGTCACAGACGTATCGCCAATCCGCAATTACCGGATCAAGTCACTCGCTTGTGACAGCTCGCTCGATCTAAGCCCGTTACGTGGGAACAGCACACTGGAACGTATCAACGTGACCGGCAAGGGGATTCCAGTGGCGGAGTACTGGAAACGGGTGGACGCCGGTGAGTTCCCTACGAAGAAACCTTTAATAGATGATGTTGACAGTTCCGCCACGCAGAACGCCTCAGCGGGTGGCGCGGACGCCGCCTTCGTGAAGGAAGTCGCCGCGCTACCGGCGGAGGAACAGGTCAAGCGCGTGGTGGCGGAATTGAAAAAACTGAATCCCGGCCCCGAGGGATGGGAGACGCACGAAATCCTCGGCGGGCAGGTTATATCCTTCAAATGCTCCAGCGAGTCCATCAAGGATATTTCACCATTGCGCACGTTGCCGCATTTGACGACGCTATGGGTCAAAGGAACCAAAGACAAACGCAACCCATTGACCGATCTGTCCCCGTTACGCGGCATGAAGTTGACTCAGTTGGCGATCTCGAAAACACAGGTTCGCGAACTCTCGCCTTTGAACGGCATGCCGATGGAATTCCTCGATGCCGAGCAAACACAAGTAACCGACCTCACGCCCCTGCGCGGCATGCCGATGAGAAGCCTCAACATATCCCGGACGCCCGTGACAGACATTTCGCCCTTGCGCGACCTGACGAAGCTGGATGAGTTGTTTATGCACACAACAGCCGTGGCGGACCTGTCGCCGCTGAAAGGCCTCCGCCTGAAACAACTCGCTTGCCAGATAACGCAAGTGAACGATCTCTCGCCATTGCAGGGTATGTCATTGAAGATTCTGGGATGCGGCACCACCAAAGTTAACGATTTGTCGCCTCTGCAAAACCTGCCCTTGGAATCACTCAGTTGCGATTTCAAGCCCGAACGTGATACGAAAATCCTGCGTTCCATCAAGACGCTGACGACGATCAATAACAAGCCCGCTGCTGAGTTCTGGAAACAGGTGGATGCAGGCACGACGCCAGCCGCTACCGAGCAGCCGCGCCAGACCATTGACCTGCTGGCGCTGACCGACCCGGTAAAGGATAGGGTTTGGTCGGTCGGAGGAGCGAGCCCGACCAAGGCTAACCGCTGGGCGCGACGTGATGGCGCCTTGGTCTATGAGAGCGACGGCTATTCCGGAAAACTTGCGCCACCCGTAGCTATCAACGCTCGTAGTTATGAACTCGAGGTCGGGTATGAACGCCTGTCTGGGACGGGCCGGCTCCATGTGGATTTCCCCTTCGAGGGAAAGAAAATCATCCCCGTTTATCTGGACGCGCCGGGATTCAAGGTTATCAACATGAAGGCCGGCCAGAATTGGCCCTCGGGTAAAGGCCAACAGGGACGCGGCATCATTCGCCTTGACCGTAGCGCCGATGGCGTATCCGACCACATCACTGTCCGCCTGAATAGCGAAGTGCTCCTCGACTGGACGGGCGACCTGCGGACGGTTCTCCACGCCAACGGCGAACCACACCCCGGTTTTCCCGGCCAGCCTGTCACCTCTTTGTACTCCCACAAGGACAGCTACAAGATCAATGCGTGGACGCTGCGTATCTTCGACGGCGAGGCGAAGGTACTTCGCGAACCGACTGGGGAAAAACTGGAACAGGACACATGGCAGAACGCCATTAACTTGCTGCCGCTGATTGATCCGAAGAGGGATGCGGTTCGCGGTAACTGGACGCGCGAGCAAGAATCGCTGGTGGGTGATCGCCCCGGTCAAAATGGTTGTGCCACAATCGAAATCCCTTACCGGCCACCTGCAGAATACGATTTTCGGATCGAGTTCACTGTTCAGCGGGGTGGTAATGTCGGTGCCCAGCACCTTGCGAAGGCCGGGCAGAGCTTTACTTGGAATTTCTATGGGGGGGGCGGTCGTATGTTCGGTTTCGAGTCGGTCCGCGGCGAGCCCTTGACGGTAGGCCGGGGTGTTTCAAGTAATCTCACAGTGAAGGTGCGAGGTAGCGGGGCAATCGTCGGACAACGCTACACCTCGACAGTTGAGGTGCGCGATGGTGAGGTTCGCGCATTTTTAGACGGCGAACTGATAACCGCCTGGAAAACCGACTACTCTGATCTCAAGACCCTTTCCTATTGGCGCCTCCGGGACGAGACGTTGTTGGGTATCGGCTGCGAAACGCGCGTGGTGTTCCACGGCATTCGTGTGCGCGAAGTCACCGGCAAAGGCACATTCACAAGGTCAGCCCCGCTGCCGACCAATAGCGGTGTGCAAATCCGCCGCGACTGAATGATAATTCCCCAAAGCTTGGAAAAAACTGCCTTTCTCGTTTCCTCCCCTTGGGGGCATCCCGCGGACGGACAGGGTTGAAAAAACGGCCATCTGAAGGATGATGCGCCGCGTTCATGACCAATAAGCAGTCCATGATTTTGCTGATCGACGTCGGAAACACCAGCACGACGCTTGGCCTTTGGAACGGCTCACGCGTGGTGAAGACCGGGCGCGCGCCCACCTCGACGCGCGAGGCCGCCGTGGTGCTGGCCGAGGTGCGGCACTGGCTGGGCCACCGCGTGGTTGCCGATGCCGTGTTAAGTACGGTGGTGCCGGCGGTGCGCCCACTGTGGGGCAAGGTGTGCGGTGCGCTGGGCGCGCCGCATCCGCTCGATGTGAACCACAAACTGAAGCTCGGTGTGAAGATTTCCTATCCGCACCCGGAGGGCATCGGGGCCGACCGGCTGCCCGTCGCCGTCCGCTTCGGCCGCGCCCGCCGCTTTGCCAGGCGTACGGATCAAGCGGGATTGATCCCTGGTGCGCGGTGGCTGTCCCCGCCGTATTCCTGCCCGCTGCCGGACGCCCTGTCCAAGCCGTCGCTTGGGCTGCAACCGCACCCCGCGGCGGTTTCGTCTTGACCTGTCTCCGGTTGCAATTTAAGACTCCGCGCGCATTTTCGGGGGCTTATGGCTGGGTTGGAAGGCACACAACTGGGAGACTGCGAAATCCTTGCCAAACTGGGGCAGGGCGGGATGGGTGCTGTCTATAAGGCCAAGCAGACGGCGCTCGACCGTTTCGTGGCCATCAAGGTGTTGCCCCCGCAGTTCAGCGACGACGAAGATTTCCTCGCCCGTTTCAAGCGCGAGGCCGCCGCCGCGGCGCGGCTGACGCATCCCAACATTGTCCAGGTCTATTCCGCCGGCAAGCAGGCGGATACGCACTATTTCGTCATGGAGTTTGTGGACGGCGAAAGCGTCCAGCAGCGGATCCTGCGCAAGGGGAAAATCGCGCCGGCGGAGGCGCTGGCCATCTGCGTGTATGTGGCGCAGGGGCTCGACTACGCGTGGAAGCGGAACAAGCTGATCCATCGCGACATCAAGCCGGACAACATGTTCCTTTCCGCCGATGGCGAGGTGAAGATCGGCGACCTCGGTCTGGCGAAGAGCGCGAACGCGGCGGGCTCCGGCCTGACGATCAGCGGTTCCTCCATGGGCACGCCCTACTTCACCAGCCCGGAGCAGGCGCGCGGTTTGCCGGACATCGATTTCCGCGCCGATATTTATAGCCTCGGCTGCTCGCTCTACTTCATGGTCAGCGGTCATATGCCCTACGAGAGCGCAGGCTGCAATCCGCTCCAGATCATGTTCAAACATGTCAGCGAGCCGCCGCCGGACGTGCTGCAGGTCTGGCCGCAATGTCCCCAGGTGTTGGCGGCGCTGATTGCGAAGATGGTGCAGAAGAAACCGGAAGACCGTTTCCAGAGCTATGAAGAGCTGTTGGCGGAGATCAAGACGGTGTCGGCGGAGTTGCACAACTGGAAGCCGCACGTGGTCGTGCCCGTTTCGCCGGCGGCCAACTGGCCGAAGCCGTTGACGCCCGGGACACCGGAGAAGAAACCGCCGAGCAAATCGCCGCCACCGCCGGAGAAAAAAGCTTCCGCCAACGCGACGCCGCCGGAGAAAAAACAAACGCCCAAGGCAGCGCCGGCGAAAGTTGCCAAGCCGCCGCAGACTACGCCGGTACTGCCGAAGCCGCCCGCGGTGGAGCCCCGGGAGACCCCCTTCGGGTTGATCATGATCGGCACGGCCGTGGTCAGTTTGTTGGCGCTGGGTGTGTTTCTGTGGGCGCCGTGGAAGTCTCGGGATGCGGCCACGCCGCCCGCCGTCGCCCGGCCGCCGGCCGCCCCCGGGGTGGAAGCCGGCGCCCTCAAGCTCTGGGATGCACCGGATAAAATCCCCGCGCAAGCCGGCGTCCGCTGGGAAAACTCTGCGTTGTTGCTGGGGCATAGCGGGATGGCCGGTCTGCTGTGCTACTCCCTGCGGACGAGCTGCGACACCGCCATCCGCGCCGAAGTGCTGATGAACCCCGATGCGGCCAAAGTGCAGCTGATGGTGTTGCGCAACAATCTCGAGGGCACCTGCTATCGGCTCGTGCTGGCTCATGACAAGGTAGATTTGAAGTCCGTATATCGGGACAAAGAGACCCTGCTTTGTTCCTGGCCCTTGCCGCGCACCTATGGCCCCGCTGAATGGATGCAACTGGAACTGCGGGTCATCGGCGACAAGATCGGGGCCATAGCGGATGGCCACCTGCTGGGCACCACGCAGGATGCTTCGTTGTCCGGGCCCGGCGGGGTGGGGCTCTATGCCCAGTCCCAGGGGTATTTTCGCAGCATCGTCTATGTCTCGCTTGACAAGCCTGGCAGCGGTGCCGCGCCCCGTCCGGCAGCGCCGCAAAGCGATGCGGCGTTCGTGCAGGAGGTCGCCGCGCTGCCGCCGGAGCAGCAGGTCGCGCGCGTCGTGGCGCGGTTGCAGGACCTGAACCTCGACTACACCGGCAAGGAGTCGCATCAGATTGAAAACGGGGCGGTGGTGGAACTCAGGCTCGACGCGGAAAGCATCCGCCGGCTTGCGCCGGTGGCGGCGTTGCGCAAACTGCAGCGACTCCATTTGACGGCAACGCGCGACCGGCAGGCGGCGCTGGCCGATGTGAGTGCGCTGGCCGGCTTGCAGCTGACCGTGCTGGATTGCAACTCGACCCAGGTCGCCGACTTGTCGCCGCTCCGCGGCCAGCCGCTGGAGGATTTGAATGTGCGGGCGTGCCACAAACTGACCAGCCTGGAGCCCCTCAAGGGGATGAAGCTGCGCCGGCTGAACATCAGCAACAACATGGCCCTGTCTGATTTTTCGGCGCTGCAAGGGATGCCGCTGGAATCGTTCGAGTTCATCCAGACCCGGATGCGCGACCTGGAAGTGGTGCGCGGCGCGCCGCTGCAAAGGGTGCGCTTCTTCATGACCGAAGTGCGCGATTTGTCGCCGCTGCGCGGCGCGCCCTTGAAGGACTACGAGGGCGATGCCGGGCTGCTCAGCGATCCACAGAATCTGGACGTGCTGCGTTCCGTCAAGACGCTGGAGAGGATCCAGGGCAAGCCCGCCGCCGAGTTCTGGAAGCAGGTGGAAGCGGGCCAGATGCCGGGTGCCGACCAGGCCCAAGCGGTGAGCGCTGCACCCGCGCCAACCAACCCTGTTCCCCGACGGGCTAAATCCGCCAGGATCAGCGCGGTGGATCGGGCTCCCGAAGCGAACGAAGCGGCCTGGCAAAACTCCGTCAGCCTCCTGCCGTTGATCGAGCCGGAGCGCGATACGGTGCGCGGCGAGTGGGTGCGCGATTTCGACAAGCTGGTGGGCGACCGTGACGCCTTTGCCACGATCGAAATCCCGTATCGTCCGCCAGAGGAGTACGATTACCGCGTGGAGTTCACGCCCGCGAAACATGGCAACATCGGGGCCCTGCACCTGGCGAAAGCGGAGCATGCTTTCACCTTCACCTTCTTCGGGGCCGGCGGCGCGCTGTTCGGCTTCGAAAGCGTCAAGGGCGACCCCCTGCAGGGCAATCCGACCGCCAAACGCATGGTTCCGGTGGAAGCCGGCAAGCGCTACGTCGTGCTCGTGGAAGTGCGCAACAGCGAAGTGCGCGCGTTCCTGAACGCCTGCTTCGTCACCGCCTGGAAAACCGATTACTCCGACCTCCAGGCCAGCGAACGCTGGAAGCTGCGCGATGCGGCGCTGCTGGGGCTGGGCTGCCAGTCGCATGTGGAGTTCCATAGCGCGCGCATCCGCGAGGTCACCGGCAAGGGCACGTTCCTGCGCCAGCCGCCGCCGGCCGCCACCGCGCCGGGTGTGCGCATCAAACAGGATTGAAGCCGGCCCCGCGCGGCCGGTCGCTCGCCAGGGTTGGTGGGAAGCAACCGGTCCGGTTTCCCTGGCCGGGGGAAAGTGGGCGCCCGCCGCCGTCTGGGTTGAAAAATCCGCCGACTTGGACGATTATACGCGCCGCGCATGAGCAAAAAGCTGTCCATGATTTTATTGGTTGATGTGGGTAACACGAGCACGACGCTGGGCCTGTGGGACGGCGCGCGGGTCGTCCGCTCCGGGCGTGTGCCGACCGCGCAACGCGAGGCCGCGGTCGTGCTGGCCGAGGTGCGGCGCTGGCTGGGCCGGCGCGCGGTGGGCGATGCGGTCGTGAGCACGGTGGTGCCGGCTGTGCGGCCGCTGTGGCGCAAGGTCTGCGGCGCGCTGGGCGTGCGGCAGCCGCTCGACGTGAACCACAAGCTCAAGCTCGGCGTGCAGCTGTCCTATCCGCACCCGGAGGGCATCGGGGCCGACCGGCTGGCCGACGCCGCCGCGGTGGTCGCGCGCTACGGCGCGCCGGCGATCGTCGTGGACTTCGGCACGGCGACAACCTTCAACGTGATCAGCGCCCGGCGCGGCTATATCGGCGGCATCATCGCGCCCGGGCTGGCGCTGATGTTCGACTATTTGGCGGAGCGCACGGCGCTGCTGCCGCACCTGCAACTGCAGGCGACGCGCGGGAGCGTGGGGCGCAGCACGGCGCAGGCGATGCAGCTCGGCGCGCGCTGGGGCTACCGCGGGCTGACGCGCGAAATCCTGGCCGAACTGGTGCGCGGGCTGGGCGAAAAACGGGTGCGCCTGGTCGCCACCGGCGGACACGCGAAACGCATCGTGCGCGGCGCACGGCTGGGCTTGACGGTGGATTCTGACTTGACCTTGTACGGATTAGGCCGCATTTATGCGCTCAACCGCAGCGCGACATGAAGGACACACCATGCCGAAAATAATAAAGAAGAAATCTGCTGCCGAGGCGACGGGCGCCGGCGGCTGGCTGACGTACCGGCCGGAGCTGAAGGTGCTCGACTGCACCATCCGCGACGGCGGGCTGATCAACGAGCACAAGTTCAGCGACGAGTTTGTGCGCGCGGTCTATGCCGCGGCGCTGGCGGCGGGCGTGGACTATTTTGAGGTCGGCTACAAGGGCTCCAAGCGCCTCGCCAAGCGCGAGGATTTCGGCCCTTGGAAGTTCTGCGACGAGGCCGACCTGCGCCGCGTCTTTGGCGACGAGCCTGATCCGAAGATGAAGCTCTCCGTCATGGCCGACGCCGAGCGCACCGACTACCACACCGACATCCTGCCCAAGAGCGAGAGCGTCCTGAGCATGATCCGCGTCGCCTGCTACATCCACCAGATCCCGACCGCGATCGAGATGATCCAGGATGCGCACGACAAGGGCTATGAGACCACCTGCAACATCATGGCGCTCTCCACCATCCAGGAGAACGAGCTCCGCGCCGCGCTCAAGCTGCTGGCCAAGACGCCGGTGGACTATGTCTATGTGGTCGACAGCTTCGGCTCGCTCTATTCCGAGCAGGTGCGCGACTACATCCGCTCCTTCATGCATGGCCTCGGCGATTCCGGCAAGAAGATCGGCATCCACACCCACAACAACCAGCAGCTCGCCTTCGCCAACAGCATCGAGGCTGTGATCCATGGCGTCACCCTGTTGGATGCCACCGTCTACGGCTTGGGCCGCGGCGCGGGCAACTGCCCGATGGAGCTGCTGCTCGGCTTCCTGAAAAACCCGAAGTTCGACCAGCGCCCGCTGATCGAGTGCATCCAGCAGTACCTGCTGCCGCTCTCCAGGCAGATCGACTGGGGCTACAGCATCCCCTACATGATCTCCGGCCAGCTCAACCTCCATCCGCGCGACGCGATGGAGCTGCGCGAAGGCGCGCGCAAGGAAGAGTTCCTCGCCTTCTACGACAAGATGATGGAGTAGCCGCTGCGCTGCTCGGATGCTTTTCAAGCCTTGGGGAAACGACGCCAAGGGTTTCCAAGCCTTGGAACATCAGCCGTGGTACAAGCCATGAGCCTCAAAATCGAAACGCTGTTGGCGCAGGCCGGCTGCGGGCGCGATGCCCGGACGGGCGCGCTCTCCACGCCGATCTACCAGACCGCGACGTTCGAGCATCCCGAGCTCGGGCGCAGCACGGGCTTCGACTATTCGCGCACCTCGAACCCCACGCGCCTCGCGCTGGAGGAGACGCTGGCCGCCGCCGAGGGCGGCGCGCGCGGCTTCGCGTTCGGCTCGGGGCTGGCGGCGATCGACTGCGTGCTGCGGCTCTTCCAGCCCGGCGACCGCCTGGTGGTCACCGAGGATCTGTACGGCGGCACGTTCCGCCTCCTCGAAAAAGTTTTCCGGCCCGTCGGCATCGAAGCGATCTATGTGGACACCTCGCGCGTCGAGCTCGTCGCCGCCGCGCTGGCGCAGCCGGGCGTGCGCGCGGTGCTGCTGGAGACGCCGAGCAATCCGCTGCTCAAGATCGCCGACATCCGCGCCGTCGCGGCGCTCGCCCGGGCGCGCGGGCTGCTGACGATCGTGGACAATACCTTCCTGACCTTTTATCTGCAGCGCCCGCTCGAGCTGGGCGCGGACATCGTGGTCTACAGCGCGAGCAAATATCTCGGCGGCCACAACGACGTGGTCGCCGGCGCGCTGGTGGCGCGCACGCCGGAACTGGCGGAGCGCCTGGGCTTTTTTCAGAACTCGGTCGGCGGCGTGCTCGGCCCGCAGGATTCATGGCTGCTGCTGCGCGGGCTCAAGACGCTGCCGCTGCGCCTGCGCCAGCAGCAGGAGAACGCGCAGCGCATCGCCACCTTCCTCGCGCAGCATCCGCGCGTGCCGCAGGTCTGGTATCCCGGCCTGCCCGCGCACCCGGGCCGCGACGTGCTCTTGCGCGAGAGCGCCGGCTGCGGCGCGATGATCGCCTTCAGCGTCGCTTCCCCCGCGCGCGTGCCGGAGATTTTGAAGGGCGTGAAAGTGTTCCGCTTCGCCGAAAGCCTCGGCGGCGTCGAGTCGCTGATCACCTATCCGATCGCGCAGACCCACGCCGACATCCCCACGGAGACCCGCGACCGGCTTGGCATCCACGACCGGCTGCTGCGCCTCTCCGTGGGCATCGAGAACGCCGCCGACCTGATCGCCGACCTGGACGCCGTCCTATGAAACTCGCCACCCGTCTGCTGCATGCCGGCCGCGACCGCGACCCCTACACCGGCGCCTCCAGCGTGCCGATCTACCAGTGCTCCACCTTCGCGCAAAAAGATGTCGAGCAGCGCCAGGCCTATGACTATTCGCGCAGCGACAACCCGACGCGCGAGGCGCTGGAGCTCGCCATCGCCGATCTCGAAAGCGGTGCGGTGGGCCTCGCCTTTGCCTCCGGCATGGCGGCGACCTCCACCGTGCTGCTGCTCTTCAAACCCGGCGACCACATCATCGCCGGCGAGGACATCTACGGCGGCACCTATCGCGTGCTGACCACGGTCTTCAAGCAGTGGCAGCTCGACGTGACGTTCGTGGATGCGACCGACATCGAAAAAATCCGCGCCGCCATACGCCCGGCGACGCGCGCGATCTTCGTCGAGACGCCGAGCAATCCGCTGCTCAAGATCACCGACCTCGCCGCCGTCGCCCGGCTCGCCCACGAGCTCAATTTGCTGGCGATCACCGACAACACCTTCATGACGCCCGTCGCCCAGCGGCCGCTGGAGCTCGGCTTCGACATCGTCGTGCACAGCGCCACCAAGTTCATCAGCGGCCACAGCGATGTGGTCGCCGGCCTCGCCGTCGCGCGCGACGCCGCGCTCGGCAAGCGCCTGAAGAGCCTGCAGAATAATTTCGGCGCGATCCTCGGCCCGCAGGACTCGTGGCTGACGTTGCGCGGACTCAAGACGCTGGGCGTACGCTTCGCCGCACAACAACAGACCGCCGAGCGCGTCGCGAGCTGGCTGCAGACGTGCGCGGAAGTAAAACAGATCTTCTACCCCACGCTGCCCGCGCATCCCGGCCGCGAAATCCACCTGCGACAGGCCTCCGGCGGCGGCGCGGTGATCTCGTTCGAACTGGCCGGCGGCGGCGCGGCCGCCAAGGCGCTGCTCAAGCGCGTCGAGCTGATGCTGCCCGCTGTCAGCCTCGGCGGCGTCGAGAGCATCCTGTCCTATCCGCCCATGATGTCGCACGCGGCGATGCCGCCCGCCGAGCGCCACGCCCGCGGGATCAACGACGGCCTCGTCCGCCTCTCCGTCGGCCTCGAAGATGGCGACGACCTCACCGCCGACCTCGCCCAGGCGCTGGCGCCGGCCGGGTGATTGGACTTCGGCGGGGCATAGGCTATTCTCCCGCACCAAATTTATGTCTACATCTCTGACCATTGCCGTCGGCATGAGCGGCGGCGTCGATTCGACCATGGCCGCGTGGCTGCTCAAGCAGCAGGGCCACCAGGTCCTCGGCCTGACCATGCAGATCTGGGACGGCTCGATCAGCCTGCCCGACGCCGGACGCTCCGGCTGCTACGGCCCCGGCGAGGCGCGCGACATCGCCGACGCGCAGGCTGCCGCCGCGCAATTGGGCATCCCGCACCACGTCATCGGCCTGACCGAGGAATACAAGGAGTGGGTGCTGGACTATTTCCGCTCCGAATATCGCGCCGGCCGCACGCCGAACCCGTGCGTCGTCTGCAACCACCGCCTCAAATTCGGCCTGCTGCTCGAGCGGGCGCGGGCGAGCGGCGTCGTCTTCGATAAATTCGCCACCGGCCACTACGCCCGCGTCGAGCCCGCTGCCGCCACCGGCCAGGTGCGGCTGCTGCGCGGTGTGGACCCGAAGAAGGACCAGTCCTACTTCATCGCCCGCCTCACGCAGGCGCAACTCCGCGGGCTGGTCTTCCCGCTCGGGGGTATGCTCAAGAGCGAGGTGCTCCAGCTTGCCCGCGCGAACGGCTTCGCCGAGGTGGCGGCGAAGGAAGAGAGCCAGGACTTCATCGAGAGCGAGGACTATTCGCCGCTCTTCAAGGCTGGCGAAAGCCGGCCCGGCCCGATCATGGATACCGCCGGCAAGGTGCTCGGGAAGCACCGCGGCATCATCCACTACACGGTCGGCCAGCGCGAAGGCCTCGGTGTTGCGTCCCCGCAGCGCCTTTATGTGAAAGAAATCCGCGCCGCCACCAATACGCTTATCCTCGGCCGGCGCGACGAGGTCCTGAACGATTTCTGCCGGGTGGCCGATGTGAACTGGATCAGCGGCGCGCCGCCGCCCGACGGCACCGAGTGCCTCGCGCGCCTGCGCTACCGCCACACAGGCGCCGCCGCCAAACTCACCGCCGAGCCCGGCGGCGTGTGGCGCGCGGCTTTCGCCGAACCGCAGTTTGCCGTCACGCCCGGCCAGGCCGCCGTCTTCTATATCGGCGACGAGGTCCTCGGCGGCGGGTGGATCATGAAGAACGATGGTTGATGGGCAATGGTGGATGAAAACTTTTACCACAGAGGTCGCGGAGGAACGCGGAGGTCACAGAGGGAAAACCTCTGCGAACCTCTTTCTGCCTCTGTGACCTTTGTGGTTAGTGCTTAAACATGAAAACGAAAAAAATCATCTGGCGCGGCGCGGTGGGGAAGAAAGTTCTGGCCCTGATGGATTGGCTGCGGGGGCAGGGGAGCGTGGCGATTGGTTTCAGCGGTGGCGTGGACAGCACGTTTCTCGCGGCCGTCGCGCAGCTGGTGCTGGGCAAGAAGGCGCTCGCGGTGACGATCGATACGCCGCTGCTGGCGCGGTCCGAGCTGCGCGAGGCGCGCGCGCTGGCGCGGCAGATTGGCATCCGGCTGCGCGTCGAGCGCATCAATGTGCTGACCGAACAGAGCATCGCCGGCAATCCGCCCGACCGCTGCTACCACTGCAAGAAGATCGACTTCACGCGCATCCGCGAAGTCGCCCAGGCCGCGGGCATCGCGTGCATCTGCGACGGCTCCAACGTGGACGACCTGGGCGATTACCGGCCCGGCAGCAAAGCGCTCGCTGAGGTCGGCTCGCAAAGCCCGCTCAAGCTGTGCGGGTTCAGCAAGGCCGATATCCGCGCGGCGTCGCGCCAGTTCGGCCTGCCGACGGCGGACAAGCCGGCGATGGCGTGCCTGGCCTCGCGCTTTCCCTACGGCGCGCAGATCACGCAGCGCGGCCTGACGACCGTCGAACGCGCCGAGCTGGCGCTGCGCGCGCTGGGCTTCAAGCAACTCCGGGTCCGCCTGCACGGCGACGTCGGCCGCGTCGAGCTCGCCTCCTCCGAACTGGCCCGCGCGCTCAAGCTGCGCGAGAAAATCCTGACGCTGCTCAAGGCCGCCGGCATCCGCTACGTCACGCTCGACCTCGCCGGCTACCGCATGGGCAGCCTCAACGAAGCGCTCGCGAACTGACCGGCTTTCGGCTAGCATTCATCAGCTTCGGTCCGGAGGAATGCTGATGAAGAATTATAGGTTGTTGCCGCTGGGCTGGGTGGTGGCCACACTGCTGCTGGCGGGCGGCTGCCGCGTCGAGGAGCGGTTGGCCTGGTCGCCGGACGGCACGCGCGCGGCGATCCGGTTGCCGGAGGGGCTGTGCCTGATGGATCCTGCCGGCAAACTTTCCGCACCATGGGCGAGTGACGTCACGGCGGCCGCCTGGCTGCCGGACGGCCAAGGCCTCGTGCTCGTGCGTGCGCTCCCCGTGACGACGTGGGCCGCAGGCGCGCGCTTGCTGCCCTCGAACGAGGTGGCCACCGTCGAGGCCCTCGCGCGCGGCCTGTTGGACACGGTGAAGGGCGCGTTGGCCGCCGCCGATGGCGATGCCGATGCCGTCGAGAAGAATTTCATCAAGCCGTTGAGCCTTTCGCCGGGGGACTATCTCATGCCGGCGCTTGTCTGCCTCCATGACACCCATACCGAGGCCCTGCGCCAATTGGTCCGCAGTGCCAAGAACAATGCGGAGATGGAAAAGGCGCTGACGGGTCCGCACGAGATCACGGTCCACGAGCTGACGGTCTATCCCCTGACTGGTGGCGCGCCGCTGGTGCTGGAGCGCACGTTGCTGGGCTTGAGCGCACCGCGTCCCGCTCCGGCTGCGCCCGTCGTGGCGTTTTTGCGCGGTGCGGAACTCGTCGTCGCGCCGCTGGTGGGCGGCACCAACCGCCTCGTAGCGGCGGACAAAGTTGTCGGCAGTTTCGATTGGGCCGGCGAGGGCAAGGCGCTGGTCTATGCCGCGCAGGTCGCCGACAAGTGGGAGGCGAGCGCGGTCAACCTGTACCGGATCGAGCGCCGCACCGTCTTGGATGAACATGGCGCGCTGGTGGGTGGAGCGGTTCAGCCACTGGCACAGGCGGCGGCCAATTTTGAGCCACGCGTGCAGTGCCTGCCGGATGGCCGTGTTCTGTTCGCCAGCCTGGCGATGCAGCTGCCCGCGTCCAGCGATGCAAAACCTGCAGCACATTTCTATCTGGTCCGCGATGCCGCCAGCGCGCCAACCGTCATCCCGACGCCCGCCGAGGCGCTGCCGCAGGATCTCGGGGCCTTTGCGCCCAGCCCGGACGGACGGCGCATCGCCCTGGTCAGCTCCGGCGACGACAAAGTGAGCGTGGTGGATGTTGCCAGCGGCGCGGTAGAGACCGTCGCGCCGCCGCGTATCGGCAAGAGCCGGACGTTGCCGGCCTGGCGCGGGACCAACGCGCTGTATTTTGCCGCCTATCCCGCCGCCGAGGCCACGCGCCCGGAATGGCTGCGCTGGTCGCCGGGCGCCGCGCCGCAGGTCATCAGCCGCGCGTGGGGCGCCGGCGCGGTGACGAATCTGGTCGAAAAGTAAGTCGTGCCGCGGCGCACGAGACGGCGCTTGACTCGGCTGGCGGGGTTTTTTATTGTGCGCCCCAATGTGCGGTGCCACAGATGGGTTCTGTGGGCCATGGCGGGCGGCAATCAGGAAACTGAAGGGAGAAGAAGGTATGGACTGTATTCAAATTGTGGGGTTGAGCGGTGCATTCGGATTGGGCATGTGTTTCGCCGTGCTGGGTTCCATCGCGGTCAAGATGATGCCGCGCATGGGCATTGACCAGTCGAAGTTCGGCACGATGATCTCGGCGTTCATGTTTGCCTGCCTCATCGCGCAGCTGGTGGTGGGCGTGATGATGGATTCGCTCGGTTACCAGCTCGTCGCGATCGTCGGCTTTGCCGCGGCGGCCGTGGCCATCCTGATGCTCGCCAACGCCAAGACTTTCGGCGCAGGCGTGATCGCCTGCATCCTGCTGGGCGTAGGCGCGATGGCGTGCAATACGACCGGCAACGTGCTCGGCACGCAGGTCGTCCAGAAGATGTTCCACGGCGAGGGCGCGGCGGCCGCGGCCAACAACTTGGTCAACGTTTTCTTCGGCCTCGGGCTGTTCCTGACCCCGTTCGTGGTCAGCTTCCTCTTCCAGAAGGTTTCCTACGAGAAAGCCGTTTCGGCGCTCGGCGCCATCATCCTTCTGCCGTTGATTGCCGTGTTCCTGGCCGTCTATCCGCCCACGCCCGCCGGCTTCAAGCTGATGGACGCGGTGCTGCTCCTCAAGGAGCCGGTGACGATCCTCGCGGCGTTCGTGCTCTTCTGCTACATCGCGCTCGAGTCCAGCTTCTGCAACTGGCTCGCGCCCTTCGGCAAGGAAGTCCTCCAGAAGCAGCATCCTGAAATGGCCGGCGACAAGGTGGATGCTTCCGCCGCGCGCCTGCTCTCCGCGTTCGCCATCGCGATGATGGCCGGCCGGTTGATCACGAGCTTCTCGGGCATCACGCAGTTCGGCGGCTGGCTCATCGCCGGCGCCGCGGTCGTGGCCGCGGTCATCATCATCATCATGACGGGCGTGAAGAGCTCCTCGGCGGCGTATATGCTGGCCTTGGCCGCCGGCCTCGTCTTCGCCCCGGCGTTCCCGACCACGGTCGGCGTGACGTTCACGAAGTTCGGCGGCGGCAGCGGCAGCCTCTTCGGCATCATCTTCGCGGTCGGCCTCGCCGGCGCGGTGATCGTGCCGAAGGCGATCGGCAACATGGCCAAGGGCGCGTCGGTCCAGAAGGCGCTCAAGCTGCTCCTGCCCGCGTGCGTGATCCTCGCGGTGCTGGCGGTGAGCCTGCACTACGTCAAGGGCCCGGCGGACGCGAAGCCGGCGGCGGCGGTCGTGGCTCCGGCCAAGTAAGCGGACGTTCATCGTTCACAGGCAGGGCGACCGGCAGCGGTCGCCCTGCTGCTTTTTTCGGGGAAAATTGCTATCGTGCGCCCATGAAACTTGCCCTGCTGCTCGCGCTCGTGTTGCCCTTGGCCGGCGGCGCGGCCGACTGTCGCGATATCCTGCGCGCCGTCGAGTCCATCAACGTCGAGGCGGCGTCGCTGGCGATCGAGGACCTGGCGGCGGGGCCGGGGACGTTCGACGCGGCGCAGCACCGTGCGGCGCTCGTCGCCTTTGCGACGCGACGCGATGCGCTCGTCGCGGCGCTGGGGAAAAATGAGGCCGGCGTGGCGGCGGAAGCGGAGCGGCTCGTGGCCGGGGTGCGGGCGGCGCTGCTGGCCAATCCCCTGCTGGATTTCGATGCGGTGCTGGTGGTTCAACGCGACCCCAAGCGCCTGGGGCTGCCCGCGAACTGGGAAGGCAATTCTTCGTTGCCGCCGCGCGGCTACGCCAACTCCCTTGCCGTGCTTTCCGGGCTCCACTCGAACGCGGTGGTGCGGACGCTCTATCAGCCGCCCCAGACCGAATTTGTCGGCGATGTGGACCTGGATTTCGATGCGGCGCGCCTGCTGTTCTCGATGCCGGCGGCGAACGGGCGCTGGCAGGTCTGGGAAATGCAGACCGATGGCAGCGGGCTCAAGCAACTGCCGCTGATCCCGGACGCCGATGTGGACAACTATGGCGGCTGCTTCCTGCCGGATGGCAACGTGATCTTCTCCTCCAGCGCGACGTTTGCGGGCGTGCCGTGCGTCCGCGGCAGCGCGCACGTCGCCAACCTGTTCCGCTGGGAGCGCGAGCCCGGCACGATCCGCCGGCTGACGTTCGACCAGGATCACAACTGGTGCCCGAACGTGCTGGGCGACGGGCGGCTCCTCTACCTGCGCTGGGAATATGCGGACCTGCCGCACTTCGTCTCGCGCATCCTCTTCACGATGAATCCCGACGGCACCGAACAGCGCGAGTTCTACGGCAGCAATTCCTACTGGCCGAACTCGACCTTCTACGCGCGGCCCGCGCCGGGCAGCCCTTCGAAATTCTTCGGCGTCGTCAGCGGCCACCACGACACGCACCGCATGGGCGAGCTGGTGCTGTTCGATTCCGCGCGCGGCCGCCACGAGGCGGAGGGCGCGGTGCAGCGCCTCCCGGGCCGTGGCAAAAAAGTCGAGGCGGTCATCCGCGACCGGCTGGTGGCCGACTCGTGGCCGAAGTTCCTGCACCCTTGGCCGCTGAGCGAAAAGTATGTGCTCGTCGCCGCGCAGCCCTCGGCCAAGGACGGGTGGGGCATCTATCTCGCCGACGTGTTCGACAACCTGACGCTGATCAAGGACGTGCCCGGGACGGCGCTGCTCGAGCCGATTCCGCTGAAGGCGCGCGCGCGGCCGCCGGTGATCCCCTCGAAGGTCAAGGCCGGCGCGACCGATGCGCTGGTGCACATCGCGGATATCTACAACGGGCCGGGGCTCAGGGGCGTGCCGCCGGGCACGGTCAAGCAGCTGCGTCTGTTCACCTATCAATATGCCTACCAGGGCATGGGCGGACAGATCGATCGCGTCGGGCTCGACGGGCCGTGGGACGTGAAGCGCATCCTGGGCACGGTGCCGGTCGCGCCCGATGGCTCGGCGAATTTCCGCGTGCCGGCGAACCTGCCGCTCGCGCTCCAGCCGCTCGATGCCGACGGGCGCGCGCTGCAGCTGATGCGCAGCTGGATGACGGCGATGCCCGGCGAGGTCATCTCGTGCGCCGGCTGCCACGAGCGGCAGAACACCGCGCCGCCGCCGCGCACGCCGCTGGCGCTGGCGCAGCCTCCGGCGGAGATCACGCCGTGGCCGGGCGGCGCGCGCGGTTTTGCCTTCACCAACGAGGTCCAGCCGGTATTGGATCGCTATTGCATCGGCTGCCATGGTTCGGCTGCGCTCGCCACAGGCGACGGCTGCTCCAGTCGGCCGGACCTGCGCGGCGGCAGCTTCGCGCACGCCGGCGGGAAGGCGAAGGGCTACGACGCCCCTAATCTTTTTCCCACATCCTACCTCGCGCTCAAACGCTTCGTGCGGAATCCGACCATCGAGAGCGACATGCACCTGCTGATGCCCGGCGAATATCACGCCGACACAACCGCGCTGGTGCAACTGCTCGAAGCCGGGCATCACGGCGTGCAGCTGAACTGCGAGGCGTGGGACCGGCTGAACACATGGATCGATCTCAACGCGCCGGCGCGCGGCTCGTGGACGGAAATCTGCGGCACCAACCGCGTGGCCAAGCAGTGCGCGCGCCGCAGCGCCCTGCTGCGCACCTACGCCGGGCGCGACGAGGATCCCGAGACGGTGCCGCCTTCCGTCGCTTTCCAAGGCTTGGCGCAGGAGCCCGCACCGCTCGATGCGACGCCTTCGGCCTATACGCCCAGCTATGCGGCCACGGCGCCTGCGCCGGCGGCGGTCGCGCCGGCGCAGCTCCCGTCGCGGAAGGTGGATCTTGGCGATGGGGTGGCCTTGGAACTGGTGCAGGCGCCCGCAGGGGCCATCGTCATGGGTGACAACGCCGGTCCCGCGGCCGAGCGGCCGGCCGGCCGGGTGCAGCTCGCGAAACCGTTCTGGATCGGCCGCTGCGAGATCAGCAACGCACAGTTCGCCAAGTTCGATCCCGCGCATGACAGCCGCATAGAGAACGGGGACTTCCTCCAGTTCAGCGAGCGCGAGCGCGGCTACCCGGTCAATAGTTCAAACCAGCCTGTGGTGCGTATTTCGTGGCACGAGGCGCAGGCCTTCTGCCGGTGGCTCTCGCAAAAAACCGGCCAGCGCGTCGCCCTGCCGACCGAGGCGCAGTGGGAGTATGCCTGCCGCGCCGGCACCACCACGCCGCTGAATTACGGCGCGTGTAACGCCGACTTCGCGAAGAGCGCGAACCTCGCCGACGCGAGCTTCTGGTGCGTGGACACGTTTGGCTGGGGACTGCCGAGCGGCGCAATCCCCCCGTGGCGCCCGGCCTATACCAATGTCCATGACGGCCACAACGTCAGCGCGCCCATCGGCTCCTATGCGCCGAATGCGTGGGGCCTGCACGACCTGCACGGCAACGCCGCCGAGTGGACGCGCTCGCTGTTCCGTCCCTATCCGTGGCGCGAGGACGACGGGCGCAATAACGATGCCGGCGAGGAGAAGCGCGTGGTGCGTGGCGGCGCCTGGTCCGACCGCCCCGAGCAGGCGCGTTCGTCATCGCGCCGCGCCTACCCGCCGTGGCGCGGCGTCTTCAACGTTGGGTTCCGCATCGTCATCGAGGAGTGACGGCCCGCGCGGCCAGGGAGTGCGCAAGCTCACTTGCGCCTTCGGCTGCGCAGCTTGCTGCGCGCCCTCAAGTCAGCAGGAATTTCACCACACCCGGCGGAGCAAGCTCCGCCGGACAAGGTGCAAGCAAGCTTGCTCCATATCGGAAGCGTGTGGCTTGCTCAGCACGCCTCTCCATGGACGGCGTGCAGACCCACGGTCCAGCTAAAAATATAACGAGGCCCACGACCGTGGGTGTAATCCCAGACTTTTATCGGTGCCATCTAGCCGGGGAAGCGGTAAAGTCGGCCCATGCGATACGCGCTCGTGTCCGACATCCATGCGAACTGGCCGGCCTGGTGCGCCGTGCGCGACGACCTGCGCGCGCAGCAGGTGGACGCGGTGGTGTGCCTCGGCGACGTGGTCGGTTATGGACCCAGCCCGCAGCGCGTGCTGGCCGATGTGCGGCAGTGCTGCGATCAGATGCTGCTGGGCAATCACGAGGCCGCGGCGGTGGGCCGGCTCGACTTGAGCATCTTTAACGATACGGCGCGCCGCGCCGCGGAATGGACCGCGACGCAGCTCGACGACGAGGCGAAAGCGTTCCTGCTGCAACTCCCGCTCATCGCCGAGCACGAAGATTTGTTGTTCGTCCACGCCGATCCGGTGTCGCCGGAAGAATGGGGCTATGTCGAGTCGTGCAAAGATGCCGAGGCGTGTTTTGCGGCCACCGACCAGCGCCTGATCTTTGTCGGTCATACGCACTTTCCGGAGGTCTTCGCGCAGAATGCCGCAGGCGATGTGGCGCAGCTGCCGCCGGCGCAGCTCACACTGCAAGCGGGCGTCCGCTACCTGGTCAACGTCGGGTCGAGCGGCGAGCCGCGCGATGGCTCGGTGCAGGCCACCTACTGCATCTATGATGCCGCCGCGCAGCAGCTCACCTTCCGCCGGCTGGCGTTCGATCTCGCCGCGTTGCGCGCCGAGCTGCAGCTCCAGCCACAGCTGGCGCTGCCGTGGTTCCTCCAGGAGCATGCGCCGGTGGCCGGGACGGAAAAACGCGAACGCGCGATCCGCGTCGCGAAAGTGGCGACGACGCCGATCCGCATCACGGCCAATCGCGTTCGCATGCAGGTGGGGCACAACCAGGTGCTGCGGGCCGCTGCGGCGGCCGCAGCCGCGCAGTCCAAGGCCGGGCCCGGGGCTGCCGCCGCGGCAGGCAAGCGCCGGAAGGTCTGGCTGGCCTCCATCCTCTTTACTTTCGCGGTGAGCCTGTTTGGCCTCGCGGCGCTCGTCTATTTCTGGCCGACCACCGCGGCCCCGGCGGTCGCGGTCACCGCGCCGTCGCCCTTGCCGCCGACACCGCCCGCCGCCGCGGTGGCCAGCGCTGCGCCAGAGGCGCCGCCGCCCGCGCCGCGCGTGCAGCCTGTGATCGTGCTGCCAGCGACGAAGGCGAAACTCAAGGGGCGGCAGATCAAACTGGAGCAACATGGCCCCGGACCGCAGTACATCGCCTTTTGGAATCAGCCCTCCGACACGGTTTCTTGGCAGCTGCAGGTGGGGCGGGCGGGCCGCTACATCGTCAGCTTGGTGTATGGGCTGGCCCCGCAGGCCGGGGGCAGCGGCTTCGTGGTGACCTGCGGCACGTCCAAGCTGAGCCACGCCACGCCGTTGAAAGACACCGGCTCGTGGTACACCTTCGAATTCACGACGCTCGGCCCGCTGGATTTACCGGCCGGCATCGCCACGGTGGAGCTTAAAGCTACCGGCAAAATCAACGGCGGCCTGATGAACCTGCGCGAACTCCGCCTGCAGCCCGACGGCGGGTGAGGACCGCTTCCGAACTTGCCAGCGGCGGCACGGTTCGGCACACTCCCGCCGGACTTTTCAGGAGAGCAACCATGGCCAAACAATTGATGCTGAACGAAACCGAGGAATGGCTGGCGCTGCAAAAGCATGCCGCGGCCATGCAGAAGATCCCGCTGCGGAAGCTGTTCAAGGACGATCCTACCCGCGCGGAGCGCTTCACCCTGCAGGTCGGAGACCTCTTTCTCGATTTCTCGAAGAACCGGATCACCGACGAGACGCTGGAACTGCTCGTCGCGCTGGCGCGCCGCCGCAAGCTCGCCGATGCCATCGACGCGATGTTCGCCGGCGAGAAGATCAACCGCACCGAGAACCGCGCCGTGTTGCACGTGGCCCTGCGCAACCGCTCGAACCTGCCGATCCTGGTGGACGGGCAGAACGTCATGCCCGCGGTCAACGCGGTGCTCGCCAAGATGCGCACGTTCGCCGCGCGTGTCCGCGGCGGCGTCTGGAAGGGCCACACCGGCAAGCGCATCCGCAACATCGTCAACATCGGCATCGGCGGCAGCGACCTCGGCCCGGTCATGGCCTGCGAGGCGCTCAAGCACTACAGCGATCGCGACCTGACCCTCCGCTTCGTCTCCAACGTCGATGGCACGCACCTCGCCGAGACCGTGCGCGATCTCGACCCGGCGGAGACGCTGTTCATCGTCGCCTCGAAGACCTTCACGACGCAGGAGACGATGACCAACGCCGCGAGCGCCCGCGCATGGCTGTTGGCGGCGCTGAAGGATCCGGTGGCGGTCAAGGCCCACTTCGTCGCGCTCTCGACCAACACCAAGCTGGTCGCCGAGTTCGGCATCGACACCGCGAACATGTTCGAGTTCTGGGACTGGGTCGGCGGCCGCTACAGCCTCTGCTCCGCCATCGGCCTGCCCGTGATGCTCGCCATCGGCCAGGACCACTTCGACGCGCTGCTCGCTGGCTTCCACCACATGGACCGGCATTTCGCCGAGACGCCGGCCGAGCATAACGCGCCTGCGCTGCTCGGCCTGCTCGGTATCTGGTACAACAACTTCTGGCGCGCGCAGACCCACGCGATCCTGCCCTACGACCAGTATTTGAGCCGCTTCGCCGCCTACTTCCAGCAGGGCGACATGGAGAGCAATGGCAAGTACGTGGACCAGCAGGGCCACCGCGTCGCCTGGGAGACCGGCCCCGTGATCTGGGGCGAGCCGGGCACCAACGGCCAGCATGCGTTCTACCAACTCATCCACCAGGGCACGAAGCTGATCACAAGCGACTTCATCGGCTTCGGCCGCTCGCTCAATCCGCTGAGCGACCACCACGACAAGCTGATGGCGAACTTCTTCGCGCAAACGGAGGCGCTCGCGTTCGGCAAGACCGCCGCCGAAGTCGCCGCCGAGGGCACCGCGCCGGAGCTGGTCCCGCATCGCGTTTTCGAGGGCAACCGCCCGACGAACACGATCCTCGCGCCCGAGCTGACCCCGTCGGTGCTCGGCCAGCTGATCGCGCTCTACGAGCACAAGATCTTCACGCAGGGCGTCGTCTGGAACATCTTCAGCTTCGACCAGTGGGGCGTGGAGCTGGGCAAGAAGCTTGCCGCGAACATCCTCCCCGAACTGCAGGGTAAGCTCGAGCCGGAGCTGAAGCACGACGCCTCGACCAACGCGCTCATCCGCCGCTACCGCAGCCTCCGCCGTGCGTGAGCTGCCGGAAAAAGCTAACCACAGAGGTCGCGGAGGTCAGAAAGAGGATCACAGAGGTCTACCTCTGTGATCCGTGGTGAACTTCGTCGAGCGACAGAAGGCAACTAAGGAAACGAAGGGGAAGGGTGAGGCTTGCCCGCCTCAGGCGTGGCCTCCGGCCGAGCCGCCAGATAAAACCAACCGCAACAGAGCCCAAGTTTTGTGGGCGGGGCTTCCTCGTCCCGCGAAACCAACCGGACAAGAGCCTGAGGCCAGCAGGAAAACAGGAACGGCAAGAACTGCACCGCGCAGGACGCGCAGCGAGCGAATTGCCGGATAGGCTCCCAGCCCCACCGCGCCGTCCCAAAAACAAACCGGCCGGGCTTTCACTTGTAGCTGCTCCCGTACCCGGACTTGAGAAAAACTAGTTCTGTCGTCCTAGCTTTCTTTTGGCACAGACCCGTAGGGAACAAGCACGCTCTCAATGGATATTTGGATTTCTAGAATTTCTTTAAGAAGCTGCGGAGCTGTGATGTTTGCGCCCCCGTAACTTTTCAATAACAAAACCATGAATGCACGCTCCCCGAAATGGTGAGTGGGCATGACCTGCAATTGACTCCAGAGTTCCTTCCATTCTGTGATCCAAGACTTCTCCTCGTCATTTCGCGGTGCACGCGACAAGAAGCTTGGCTTGGCTTGTGGACTATGTGGAATGCGCTCAATCTTCTTGCGGAGGGGCTCAAGTTGAGCCCAGATTTTATCGTTGTGCGCTTTTCGTGTTGAGTATTCGACATCCGAACAGACCCCTACGGGATTGATTTCGAACTGTACCGAAATCCCAGTTGTCTCGGCATAGTGCAAGCTGCGCGGGCCGCCAAAAGGGGCACTGGGAACTGCGTGGAGCGTTATGTCCTTAGGTGAGATAAGTTGTATTCGCTTTACATGTACAGAGGCCGTGCCAGCTTCCTGCACCACCTGCCAACCTGCCGGCGTTACGTTGCGAAGTGATTTCATGAGATCAGGGGACTCTTCAGCTAGCGCATTGATTGCAAGCAGTGCAACGAGAAACCGCATAAGTCGAACTCTGGGATTAGTAATCATTTCGTACCGCCATTATTGATCTAACTTCAAATGCACTTTTGGGTCTGAGGGTTTCGTTTATCGCCGCCGATGCTACGGTGGGGCGGGTGGGGAGGCAAGCGCGGAAGCGGTGAAGAGAGCACGTGCGATTGGTAGCTACCGGACTTCCGCTTCTGCCGCGCAAGGCGGCAGGGGGCGCGGAAGAAAGGCCCCTGCCGGCTTGTCCGGCAGGTGAATAAGTTTTGTGGCTAACATGGAGGCCGCGGACGCAGCCGCGCCCAGCCCCACCGCACCGTCCCACAAACATCCCGGCCGGGATTGCTCCCGGCCGGAAACTGTTGGCGGAGGCGCGGTGTTTGTGTAGGGTAGCGGGCATGACGAAAATATCTGGCTGGGTGCTGGCGGCGTTGGTGCTGTGCGGTGTGGCGGCGCAGGCGGCGGACTATCCTTTGGTGGACGCGGTGGAATGCCGGGCGCGCGG
>CAIWHP010000114.1 GCA_903912445.1 uncultured Lentisphaerota bacterium | reverse complement strand
TTTTCCGGCCCCTCCATGGGCGAAATGACCTCCCAGTTCATGCTCTGGCAGGTCTATCCCGAATGGCAGGTCTTCGAGAACTACCACCTGAACGCCTTCATGAAGGCCACCCATCTCGCATTCCTGCATCCCGACAACCAGTACCACACGTGCTATCCGCTGGAATACTGGGCCTACAAGCACGGCGCCGCCTTCATCGGGAAAATGTGGCGCGAAGTGCAGCGCGGCGAAGACCCGGTCATGACCTACAAGCGCCTCGCGCAGCTCAACCAGCAGCAGTTCAACGACGAAATGTTCGACGCCTGCCGCCGCTTCGTCACCTGGGACCTGCCGCGCATCGAAAAAGTTGCCGCCCGCTACGCCGATCAACACCTCACCGCCCTCACCCGCACCGCGGACCGCCGCTATCAGATAGCCGCCGACAAGTGCCCGCAGAACTACGGCTACAACGCCATCCAGCTCAAAGTCCCTGCCGCCCACACCAAGGTGACGCTCGCCTTCAAAGGCCTCGCCGGTGCGCTAGGCTTCAGCCAGGCCCGGCTCGATAAAGCCGGCTGGCGCTACGGCTTCCTCGCCCACAAGGCCGATGGCTCCCGCGTCTACAGCCAGACCTTCTCCAAAGCCGAGGGCCCCGCTGAATTCAACGTGCCCGCCAACACCAAGTTTCTCTGGCTCGTCGTGATGGGCGCGCCGACTGAACACTGGATCCGCCAGGCTGCCCCACGCGCGCGCGCCGACGCCACGGCATCCGCCGACGCCAGCGAACAATGGCCCTACACCTTCAGCCTCAGCGGCACGGCGCCGGTTGATGCCGTCGTGCATTAGAGCCGCGACCAGCCGAACGCGCCATCCGGCGCGTTTCCAAGGATTGTGTCCCGCAAGCCAGCGAGCAGCTTGCGTTCAGTGTGCCGCACACTCACGGGTGCGGCTACGGAGACGGCAGGTAGGGAGCCGGACAAGAGCCTCTCGCGGAGCGAGAGGCCTACTATGGCGGCGGCAAAGTAGTCCTCACGCTCCGCGTGAGGTCGGTTTGCGCCGGGTCGGAGACCCGGCCTACAACACAGTCCACGGTCTAGACGGAGGGCGCGGCGGTGGATGTCAGCGCCTCGATCAGGCGCGGCAGCAGGTCGAAGCGGTCGAGGCGCACGCCAGCCGCTCCGCCGCCGGGATAGGGCTGCACGTAGCGGTGCTCGGGCGAGAGGCCGAAACGCGCATAGAAGGCGCGGTCGAGGAACGCTTTGACCTGCTCCGGAGTCGCCCGGCGCGCATCCAGATGGAGCTGGAAGAAATCGCCCTGGCCGGCCGCATTCACGCGTACAGCGACAGCGTCTGCGCCAAAGGCGCGTTTGAGCAGCGCCTCGGCGAAATCCAGCAGGGCCAGGCCGCGGAAGAAACTTCCGCCGCGGATCTCGTGCAGCGGCTTCATGGTTGATGCGCCCAGCGCTGCGTCATCGAGGTCGCGGTTGTAGTCGAACGGCACCGCCCGCACGCGCCGCAGCCACTCCACCAGCCGCTCGGGGCCGGAACGTCCTTGTTCCCACTCCGCCTCAGCGAGCAGCGCGTCGGCGTCCGGAAGCAGCCGGGGATCGATCTCGAAACAGCAGTCGCCGCGCTGGGAGCGGGTGACGTGTTCGATCCACCGCTCCGGCTCGTGGATCAGGCGGAAGCAGCGCGCCACCTCGACGAACAGGTAGGCGACCATGGCCCGCAGCGGCACCCCGAGTTCTTCGGCGACTGAACCATCCGGCAGCCCGCGCCGCAAGGCCGGCTCGCGCCAGCCGGCCAGCAGCGCGTCGATGGCAGCGGCGGTCGGCGCCGCTCCGCCATCGAGCGGTTCGAGCAGACGTGTGCGCAGGTCGTCGCGCGAGATCAACAGCGGCAGGCGGCGGAGCGCGTCGTAAACGCGGCCCAAGGCCGCCGGACCGAGCTGGCCGTCGCGCAGCAGATCCTCTTCCATGAACATGAAGAAGTCCTGGTCTGGCGGGAGCCGGCACAGCAGGGCGGCCAGCTCCGCCGCCTTGCCGGTCATCTTGCGGATTTCCGGCGGCGTCGGCGTGGCGGAGTCCGGCGCAGCGGCGTACATGCCGGCCGACCACCGCCAGGCCTCGCGGTCGCGGTCGACCGTGTAGGGGAAAAGAAAATGGATGCGCTCCGTCGGCACGGGAAACACGCCGAGGGTGCGGTAATTATCGCGGGGATTGGAAGAGATGAGCGTGCCCTGCCCATGCTTGCCCTTCTGCTCCGTGGCCTGGTCCAGCGACCCCGCCCGCACGCCGGTGCCGTACTCCGCCTGGCAGGCCAGATGCACCAGCGTGTCCTCGGGAATGCCGAAGCCGTAGAGGACGTTGAGCGCGTTCTTGATGGCCACGGTCAGCGCGGAGGAACTGGAGAAGCCCCCCTGCGGAATGGCTCCGGTGGAGAGCACCCGCAGGCCCCGGAAACCGTTCCGGCCCAGGCACCGCTGGATCAGCTCCCCCGCCGGCCCGCCCCGCAGGGTCCGGAGCGAGGCGATGGCATTGCAGATCAGGGAGAACGGGCGGCGCATGCTGTTGCTGACCCACACGGCGTGGGGCGGCAAGGGCAGCCCGGCTTCCTTGCGCGCGCGGATTTCTCCGTCCGAAAAGTAACCGAGCGAAAGCAGCAGCTGCTCGGCCATGCGCGTCCCGAACGCCTCGTACTTGGTGACGCTGTCCACCTCGTCGGGCGGATACATCGCCGGCGTGTCGGCGGGCACCGAGTTGACCCGCTCGCGGAAAACCGGCTGCGTCGGCAGGTGACTGATCTTTCCGTCTTCGGACTGTTGCGCGAGCAGGACGATCTGTTCGCGCCCGTCGGCATCGGCGGCCCCGGTCGGCATCTGCCAGGCCGGTCCGAAGAACCGGCCCATGTCGGGATGCATGAAGGCGATCCGAAAGCGGCCACCCGAGACGCCGATGGCGATCGGGCGCTCCGGATAAAGGCTCGCCTCTTCCTGCTGCGCGGCGTGCAGCAACTCGCGCAGTTGCCCCACAATCGAGGCCGTCTGGCCGGGCGTGCGGTCCGCCGCCAGGACCTCGGCGGCGGCCAGCACCGAACTGGCCGCATCCGCCGCATCCGGCGCAAACCGCGCCAGGACAGACTCGAGCCGGGCTAGGTCCGGGGGGCGCGTCACATCGGAGCAGAGCAGCAGATATTCGGGGTCGGAGACGCGGGCCGTGAGCGTCCGGATGTCGCCGCCGTCCCGACGGACGACATCGACCAGGTCTGTGAAGTAATATTGTCCTTGGGCATTGTCGTTGCGGAGTCCCCCGAGCTTGCGTCGCAGCGTGCGGGCGCGTACCGCGAAAAGCGGGCAGTTGGCCTCTGTCAGCGCATCGAACCGCTGCCGCTCCATCGGGTCACCCAGCGCGTCGATATCGCACTGCTCGAGGATGCGCATGATCCGGCCTGCGCTGTCGCGGATGATCCGGCCCTTGCCGTGCTGGGCGGGGGGCACATAGCACGCGGAAAGCAGGGTCAGGTCCGCCTCCTGTCCGCCGGCCTCGTGGGTGGCGAGGAGCCCCCGGAAGATGGATTCCGGGATCACGCGGTCGCCCATGGAGATGACCAGGATCGGGTTGCTTTGTTCGAGTCCGGGGACGCTGAGCACCTCATAGGCGGCCAGCGCCGTGCCGCCCGTCGGGTCCGAGGTCTTCACATAGAGGTTGTCGGCTCCCAGCCGGGCCATGACCTCCTCATGGGCATACCCCACAAGCGTGATGCAGGGAGCCTGCCGGACACGCCGGAACGCCTCGATGGAGTGCCGCGCCAAAGGCATGCCCCGCACCGGCTGCACGCATTTGGGCGAGGTGCCGAAACGCGTACCCTTCCCGGCCGCCAGCAGCACCAGGACATGCGAGGCCGTGCGGATGCCGCCGAACAGATCCGCTGCACCGGGATTGACGACCGCATCAGGGGTCAGCGTCACGTGATCCGACAAGGCTTGCGGTTCTGAAAAATTCATAAGGCGAAAGGTGCCAAACTCGACAGCACAAGGCAAGGCGGAAGCCGGCTGCCTCGATGTTCCCTACCCTAGCGTGTGGAGGCTAAATGAAGAGCTTCACCACAAAGACACCAGGCCACCAAGTGGGCTGGTTTGCGATGAGCTTTCAACAGGGTGCCCGTGTGCCTTGGTGGTGAAACCTGATCCACGCCGCCGCCCGGCAAGCAGGCGGCGGGTGTGGCGTGACTGGCGCGCTGAAAGCAGTAGACAAAGCTTGTGCGCTGCGGCTACGGTTGCGCCGTGATTGCAAAACGAAGGAACAGAGGCGATGAAAACGAAGAGCGTGCTGGGTCGCCGCGAATTTTTGCGGCAGTCGGTGCTGGGGCTGGCGGGCTTGGGCACGCTTGGGGCGACGTTTGGTTTTCCAAGGGTTGGAAAAGCGGCGGAGGCTGCTGTCCCCTTCGACGCCGCTCTGGGCAGGCAAGGTTTGGAAAAAGCCAAGCCCAACATCATCTTTATCCTCGCCGACGACATCGGCTATGGCGATCTCTCCTGCTACGGCGCGAAGCACGCGCAGACGCCGAACCTCGACAAGCTCGCCGCCGCCGGCTGCAAGTTCACCGACGCGCATTCGCCCGCCGCCACCTGCACGCCGACGCGGCGCGCGTTGCTGACCGGCGTCTATTCGTGGCGGCAGGAACCGGGCTCGGCCATCGCGCCCGGTGACGCGGCACTGACGATCCCGGTAGGCACGCCTACGGTCGCGTCGCTGCTCCAGCAGGCCGGTTATCGTACCGGCGCCGTCGGCAAATGCATATCGGCCTCGGCCCCGATGGCGGCCCCGACTGGAACGGCGAGGTCAAACCCGGCCCGCGCGAACTGGGCTTCGATTATTCCTTCATCATGGCCGCCACCGGCGACCGCGTGCCGACGGTGTTTGTGGAAAACCATCGCGTCGTGGGCCTCGATCCGAAGGATCCGATCCGCGTCAGCTACAAGCAGAAAATTGGCGAGGATCCGACCGGCAAGGAGAACCCCGAACTGCTCAAGCTCAAGCATACGCATGGGCACGATATGACCATCGTCAATGGCGTCGGCCGTATCGGCTGGATGACCGGCGGCAAGGCGGCACGCTGGAAGGACGAGGACATAGCCGACACCTTCACCGGGAAAGCGCTCGGGTTCATCGAGCAGAGCAAGGACAAGCCGTTCTTCCTCTACTTCGCCACCCACAACATCCACGTCCCGCGCGTTCCGCATCCGCGCTTCAAGGGCAGCAGCCCCGTCGGCACGCGCGGCGACGCCATCCATGAACTCGATGCCGCCGCCGGCCAGGTGCTGGCGTTGCTGGAGCGCCTGAACCTTGTCGAGAATACCCTGGTCATCTTCAGCAGCGATAACGGCGGCGTGATGGATGATGGCTACGAGGATGTCGGCAAGTTCGACTATCATCCCAATACCCCGTTGCGCGGCACCAAGGGTACGCTCTTCGAGGGCGGCCACCGCGTCCCGTTCATTGCCCGCTGGCCCGCCCGGATCAAGCCCGGCACGACCAACCCCGCGCTGCTGGCGCTGCTCGACCTGCCCGCGACCTTCGCCGCGCTCACGGGCGTACAGCTGCCTGCGGGCGGCTGCGGCGATAGCGTCAATGTCCTGCCCGCGCTGCTCGGCCTGTCGCAGACGGGGCGCGCGGATTTCGTCGCCCACGTCGGCGGTACGCAAAGCCCGAAGGCGCTGCGCGCCGGGCAGTGGAAATATATCCAGCCCGGACGCGGCGGCTACGGCAAGGCCGCCAAGGGCGAGGCGAAGAATCCCGCGCTGCCACAGCTCTATGATCTCTCCACGGACCTCGCCGAGGAACACAACCTCGCCGCCGGGCAGCCGGAGAAGGTCAAGGAACTCACCGCGCTGCTCCAGCAAATCCGCGACCGCAGCCGGCCGTGAACCATGCCACAAATCCATCAGCCGTTTTGTGGGCGGGGCTTTCCCGGCTTCGCGCGGCGCTACGCCGGGACCAGCCAGCCCCGCCCACAGCAGCGGCCAGTAAATACAGGAATGGAAGCATGAGCACCACCGGCCGGCGGGATTCCATTAAACGCGCCGGAATGGTCGGGCTCGTTGCGATGCTGTGTTTAGTCGCTGCGCGGGGCGAAGGCGGGGCCGCCAGCACCAACCTGTTTCCTTTTTCGCTGCCGAACGAAGAGTACACCGCAGGCATCGCTGACCTCGCCTTCCTCAACGATAAGCCGGCCAACGATCCCATCACGGTGCGCGACGGACATTTCTTCGCGGCGGGCAAGCCCATCCGGTTCTGGGGCGTGTGCGTCATCGGTACGGCGGCGTTTCCCTCGCACGCGGATGCGCCGGTCATCGCGCGGCGGCTGGCGGGGCGC
>CAIWHP010000113.1 GCA_903912445.1 uncultured Lentisphaerota bacterium | reverse complement strand
GGCGTGGATGGGCAGGCTGGGCGCATCATCCACGTAGCCGGGCAGTGCATGGCCCAGCTCACGTTCGCCGAGTCGGTAGCACTCCTCCAGCAAGGCCAGCAGGTCGAGGTAGCGAACACCCTTGCGTTCGACAAAAGCGCGGAGGATGGCAAACAACCTGCCGCGCTCGCCGGTGAAATGCTCCTCGGTCAGGCCGGCGCCCTCGACCAACTGCCAGGCTGCGGCGGCATCGACGCTCAGGCACGCCCCCAAGACAGGACGCTCAAGCAATTCTGGCGCGATGCCGCTCATGGCGCTTCACGCCAAACGCTTCCAGAGGGCGCGGACGGCTTCCACATCCTGCCGGTTGTAGGCCAGGCACGCGTCGCGGTCCTTGGCCCACCAGTCGGCGAAGTTGGCGCCCATCACCTCGCCCTGCTTGACCTCGATGCCGAAGGCCGCGCAGAGGTTCTGCAGCTTGCGGAACTCCGCCTGCCGGTTGCCGATCTGCCAGCGCAGCATCGTGTCCTGCCAGTGGCGGGGCATATAGCTGTAGAGATCGTAGATGAGGTAGACCGGCATGGTGACGCCCTTGAGCCAACTGCGATGCGCCAGCATCCCCGCATCGAACCGGATGTTGTGGCCGATGATGTTGACCTCCACGTCATAGATCTTGGGCGCCACGACAACCCACCATTGCCGGAGCATCTCCGCCTCGTCGGGCAGCGCGAATTGCTGCACCGGCTCCTCCTCCACGGCGCAGCCGATCAAGGCGACGCGGGCCTGGAGACTGTCGAGCGCGGCCTCCTCGCCGCGTTCCCAGGCCTCGCGCGCTTCGGCAATCTTGGCGGCGATCTTCCCCGGGTCCTTGAGGTTGCCGGTCTTCACGTCGGCCTCGGACGGCCGCAGAAATTCCCGCTCATTCACGGGCAGCGGGATGGTTTCGATGTCCAGATAGATGTTCATAAGAATTTCCGATGGTTGACTTGAGATTGGGCTTTAGAAGGGCAGGTCGTCGCCGCTATCGGCCGGCGTTGACGGCACAGCGCCGTCCGGCGTACCGGGTTTTGTGGGCGCGGTCTGATGGTTCCATTCGCGCGACTGGGCGATGATTTCTTTGATCCAGTCGGGCATGTGGGCGGGCAATTCCGGACGGGCTTGCGCGCCTTCGAACGAGAAGGACAGCGGCGCGTTTTCCGGCTTGGGCCGGGCCGTGCCCTTCGGCAGCGCCATGATCGCGGAAATCTCCGCATAGGTGCGGCCATCGCTGCCGGCCTCGTGGACGATCTGCAACTGGCACGGCGCGCCGATGACGGCCTCGATATCGAAGCCCTCCAGTTCCTGCGCCGTGAATTTCCGGCCGCGCCAGCTTTCGAGGTCGCGGCGCAAGTTGGCCTTCTCGGAGAGGCTCAGCGTGTAGCGCCGCGAAATGGCGCGCGGCAGGTTCTGCAGTTTGCCGTCGCGCTCAAAATCGGCGCGGCACTGCGGCAGTTCCCAAAGCAGCAGCACCTTGCGCGTGTGCTTGTTGAACTTTGGGTTGAATTGCGTACCGAGGTCTACGACGCCGTAACACACGGCGACATGTACTGCGGCGGGAACGGGATCTATGGACGGACTTTTATCTTTCGCGGTCAGACTCATGGGAGTTTCTCCATGTTGTGGGTTTGCGCTGCGGCCCCGCCACACGGCGGGGAAAAGGAAGCGGTTCCTGAGGAATGCTGGGCGATAGCGTCGAGGTCGGAGCGGCGCAGGCGGAAACAGTTGGGGAAGATTTCGACCTTTTGGAGCAGGCCGTCTCGTAGCATCCGCCAGAGCGTGGCCCGGCTGACGCCGAGATAACTCGCGGCAGCCGTCATGCCCATGAGCAGCGGGCCGCGCGGTGCGGGCACTGTCGCCGGCCGGGTGCCGCGCAATAGTTCCACCGCTTCGCGCTTACGTTCATCCGGGGCCGCCAGTGCCGCCTGCATCAATTCTTCCAACAACGCCATCGGGCCTTTCTCCTGTTCGCTTTTTCCACTGCCGCCTACGGCGGTGGTGACGCAAACAGGGTGGCCCAAAGCAACAAGGCCCGCTTGTAGGCGGGCCTTGAATCTTCACTGAAAACTCACTGAAAAGTGTGGCGGCCGCGGCTAGGCGAGGCAACTGCGGGCGGCGGCATCAGAAATTGATGCGATAGCGACCGAGGCGGGTATCGAGCGAGGTGAACAAGATATCGAAATGCTGGTGTATGCCGCGGAACAACCCAAACTTGAAATCATTGCTCTGAATCCAGATGCGCTGCTGTCCCTGATTGAGTTTCTCGCGCTCGACATCGAAATCAAACTCCCTGTGGCCCGTGGTCCGGCGGCGCTGATGCACGTGCCGCACAAAGGCGCGGCACTTGGTGCGGCGCGCAAGATCGATCCGCGTCCCATCGTGCAACCGCAGCGCCCGGTAATCACCCAACACCTCGACCGGCACGAGCGCCTCCGTTGCCAGCGGCGGCCCGCTCTGCCGGGCCTTGATGCCGGTTGCGTCGAGTGTCACGGCTTCGGCGAGGACGATGTAATCGAGTTCGTTCTTGCGCAGATATTCGGCACACACGGGATAGTAGGACGGAAGCACCATACTGCACGACGCGCGTTCTGTACGCGCGACCGCCACACACAGGCTCAGCCCCTCTTGTTCATGGGCGGCATAGCCGAAATAGACGGGTTTGCGGCTCGCGCCGCTACCGAGCAAACCCAACAGAACCAGATTGCCGCTGGAGGCCTCACGACCGGGCGGGGGCAGCACATCGAGCGCGCGGCCCAGCGCAGCTTCCAACGCCTCACGATCCAGACACCAGACGGCGACTTCGGCGGCAGAAAGCTGGTCGCAGGATGCGGCATCGCCCTCAAAACCTTCGATCGGGAAAGCGACATAGCGGCGAGCGCGGGAGGCCACCTGTAGACGCTGTCCGCTCTTCGGACATGGCACGGTGACGGCGATCTCGCCGGGGCACGGCCGCAGCCACGATTGCACGGCGACAAAGTCGTCCTTGAAATGCCGTCGCCAATCCGCCAGCGGCAGGCGCGCATCGCGCAAGGTGGCCAGCAAGGTCCAGAGGGCAGGCGTGGCTTTCATTTTACAGCCAGGCGATGGTTAACGAAGTTGCGCGAGCGCAACCATTCCTCCAGCAGAACGGAATCGCCGTCGCGTTCATAGGTCATGGTGCAGCCTTGGTGCACGGTCAGGGTTTCCGCCTTCTGCCGGTCGTGCAGGCGATACCGGAATATGGCGCGGTGGACGGTGTCGGTGGTATCCGGCAAGAGATAGGGTGCAAGCCGGTTGGAGGACAGCAACGAGGAACCTGCCTCGGCCCTCCAGATGATCTCGCGGCCCGGTTCCTGAATGTCTTGGAAGGCCAACTCCACCGGCATGATCTCGGCCAGTCCTGGAATATCAGCGCAATGGAACATCGCCAAGCAGCGTCCTTTGAGCGGTTCCAAGGTGATGACGTGCGCATGGGGCACAAACACATTGGCGCTGTTGAGCAACACGTGTCCGAACAGGATGCGGTATTTGGTCCGGTCCCGGACGCGGTTGGTGTTCATCCGCAGATCGCCGTAGTGCTTGTGATAGACCACGGCATCGTATTCCTCCGGTTTGAACGTGCGGCTGTTGGGCTCGCCCTCCGGGTCAATTTCCATCTGCCGTTTGAGCTGGCCAGGATAACGGATCAGGAACCAGATTTCCTGCTCGAAGTCGAATTTGATGACATGGGTGCCCTTGCCCAGTTGTTCGGCGATGAAATAGGCGGAGAGTTCCTCCTGCAAGGTCTGCATAACCGATGCGGTGGGCGTGTGATAGCGGCTGCGCACATCGCGCACTGCCGGGAAATAGACATAGGACGACCGCGCATGAATCTTCACGCGCGCATAGCTCTCTTCCAGCAGCGTTTTGTTGCGCGGCCAGTCATGCAGCCAGGCTTGCATCGCCAGATCGGCATGGGTGCGGCCGGCGGTGGGGAAATCCAGACGCCGGGACTGGGCCCGCGCCTCTTCCTGAATCCGCTCCCAGCCGGACGTGGTGTCCAGCATGCTGACATAGGAGAGAACATCATCAAGTTCCACCGGCAAGTCGCCGCAGAGGCACATCGTCTGGATCGCCTCGTAGTCCAGATTGATCAGGTCGGGCTGGGCCGGCAGGGCGAGCCGATGCGTGCGCATGACCTCGGGAAACTTTGCGAGCACGGCGCACAGTAGTTGGGGCTCCAGCCGTTGCAGAGCTTTTACCGTCAGAAAACATTTTCGTGGCCCGGGCATACCCATACTCCCGTTTCCAGTGCGGCATCACACGCTGGAGCATGGAATTTGTTAGCATTTCGTCAGGAACAAATTCAAGCGCACAAAATAAATACTTCCCGCCGCAGACGGCGCGTTTCCAGACATCTCTTCTACTGGTTCAGCGCATTCGCGGTGTAGGTCGTGGTCGCCCCACCGTCAGTCAGTCAGCGTGGTGCGGTTGCCGGCATCGTCATAGGCGCAGCCCACGGTCCGCGCGGGGTCGCTCGGCGTCGTATCGGGATTCGTGGCGTCATACAGCGTCTGCGTCACCTGCCCGATGTCGTCATAACCATACACATCGCCCCGACCATTGATCCGCTTCGTGAACGTCCGCCAGCCCATCAGGTAATAGACGTAGGTGTCCTGTGCGACCACAGTCGCGCTCAGCTTGTGCTGCAACAGCGTCAACTACCTGGCCGCATCATAGGTATAACTGGACGTGGTGCCGTTGGCCAAATCCGCTGAAGTCCGCTCGTAACGCGTCACACGCCTGGTCGCATGGCGTTTCCAAGCCTCGGGGAAAGTGACGGAGTCCTTTTCCAAGTTTTGAAAAACCTGCGCGAAGAGTTTCAATGTCTGGAAACAGCCGCGACAATTATTTTAATAATTGGACAACCTGCTGTCATGAGCTTTCAGTCATCATTCATGGTCTGACCTTATCCGTCTCCCCGTCTCCCTAGAATAATTAAATATAAAGCAGCGTCTTATTGGTCGGGTACGTGACATCGAATGCGCTCAACATTCCCTGATAAGTTGAAATCCAGATATGCCTCTGATTTTCATTATTTCACGTTCAGCAAGTGCCTCAGTGGTAGTACCTTTCAAGGTCAGTCTCTGTCCTATAATTACCAGGCCGCACAGCGAGGTTCGGCTTGAGATGGCTCAATCGAAGTAGTATTCATGCCACTTACCAATCACCATATCGTTAGAGATGATAATCAAGCGGCGACTGTAGTCACTAGCAGGGCCACTAGCAGGGCCATTGCTTCTCATCTCTGGGATCGCCCAAGTCGAGTAGTTGTAGTAATCGCACCCGTCGGATCTCGTTACTCCCAGCGGTTCGCCCAGCCGTTTCCGAACTTCCTCCGCAGTAAACCCCTCTTTGATCCCTATGTAGGCGCGTTCGCTGTAGTCTGGGCTGTACACTGTGGCCCCCATGAAGAACTCGCAAAGTGCATAGCCAAAACCATCAGACCAGTTGCAGTGCAGGACCACTCCAACTACAACAAGCAAGATCGCAATGACCAAAATCAACAGGCCAATACTCCTGCCTCGAACATTCAGCATTCGCATTCGACGCCCTCCCCCACTTGAGAATCCAAAGCTTGCTTGATTTCCTGTGCCTTCTTCCATAGGGCATCCCAAGTCTTGTCTGGCGGGTTCAACTTGTGCAAATCATCGATGAACTTCTGCCCGACTTCCCTCGACGTCAGGTTTATGTCCCCGACTCTTCCGTCCTTGTCTACCCAGACATCATCGCCTCCCATGTACCCAAACCTAGTCTCCTTGCCGTACGTCTTGTACATCTTTCCTGTGCTTGGGTCGACGAAACCGTCTTGCTTTCCTGACTTTTTTCCAGGAGACACCTTATCTATATCCTTCCCCGTCTCAGGCTTATACCATACGTCACCTGGGTACCCCTTGCTGTTGTCTATGTCCAAACCGAAGGCATCCGTGTAGTTCACCGGGTTATTGGCGCAATACTGATAAATATTCACATCCCCCGCAATGAACCCAATGGGATCGATCTGTAGGAACCGCCCGAGCTCTGGCGAGAACATCCGGTTACGATAATCGTAGAGCCCGAGCTCCGCGAGCCACTCGCGGCCGGTAAACAGGAAGCGATTGCCATAGGCAGTCGCGGAGATCGGATTCCCCGAGCCATCCTTGATCGTCGGCTGGCCGAAGACGTCGTACGTGTACTGCTCGACCACGGTGCCGGACGCGTACGTCAGGTACGTCACATTGCCCAGCACATCGGCGTGATAATATATCGTCACTTCCTCTGTGATCTTCGCCACCAGTTCGT
>CAIWHP010000112.1 GCA_903912445.1 uncultured Lentisphaerota bacterium | reverse complement strand
CGCCGGGTCGGTGACCCGGCGCACAACACAGAAACATTCCGCAGCAGTATGCTTGTGGGTGGGGGGGCAACCCCGCGAATTTCATCGCAGCCGTAGCGGCGGCCAGTGGCCGCCGGCTGATCTACTCGTAACGCACAGTATGGGCAGCCGGAATGCGCCCCTACGGCACAAAAAAAGAGCGGCCCGGTCGGGCCGCTCCTTCTGGCTGTGTAGCGCTGCGCTTAGTACGAGCGCGGGCCACGGTCGCCACGATCGCGGCCGCCGCCGCCAAACCCGCCGCCCGCGGGGCGTTCTTCGCGCGGCTTGGCTTCGCTGACCGTCAGGGCGCGGCCTTCGAAGTCCGTGCCGTGGAATTGTGCGATGGCCTTGTTGGCCTCGTCCTGCGAACCCATCTCGACGAACGCGAACCCGCGGGACTTGCCCGTGAATTTGTCCGTGATCAGGCTGCAGTTCACCACCGAACCGGCCTGCGCAAACAAGGCTGAGAGATCGGATTCCGAGGTGTTGAATGACAGATTGCCGATGTATAACCGCGTGCCCATGCTTCTGCTCCTTACTGTTCCTGCTGCCGCAGGACATGCAGCGACGGCGCCCGACACCGTCGGGCATCGCGAACGCTCCCCCGGGGGGAGGTCGTCCGGACCCGAGCCTTCACCGCATGCAACCCGCAAGCAAGCGGGCGGGAAATTATCGTTTCCCGCCCGTTTTGCAATGCTTTTGTTGAGGGCCGGTCAGTTGTTGATCGTGTTGATGATCAGGCCCGGCTCGCCTTGGAAGATGTTGAGGCGGGCCTTCTCGTAGATCTGCTTGATCTCGCCGGCGCTGAGCTCGGTGCGGATCATCGGGACCTCGATGGCCGTATCCTTCTCAAACAGGATGCGCTTGGAGACATCGCGGTAGCCGGCCTTGCCGATGGTCAGGACATGGTCGCCCCTGAAGATTTCCGCGTTCACGAGCGGCGTCGTGCCGATCAGGATGCCATCGATCTCGACCAGCGCGGGATCGGCGGAGGACTTCACGCTCAGCTTGATCCGCGGCCGCGCCTGCTGCGCGAGCTGCGCCTGGGTCAGCGAGGCCTGCAGCTTCGGCAGCGCATCGTCAATCGCCTTCTCCATGAGCCCGAGCACGTCGTCCTCGCTCAGCTCGGTGGACTGTGCCGCCGTCTGCCGGACCCGCAGCTGGCCTGCGCCGCTGGTCATCGCGAGGACCGCGCCGTCCACGGGGTTGAGCGCCTCGAGGCCGACGCGCACCGTGAGCGTGGTGAACTCGGAGCGGTTGCCGCCGAGGTTGATCGTCTCCTTGCCGGTGGAGAGGCTCATCAGGCTGCCGCGCAGGACGGCATCGGCGCGCAAGGCCTGGGCCGCGTGGATGAAAGTCGGCCGCGCGGCGGTTTTCTTGCCCTGGTTCATCGGCTGCTCCTGCTGCATCTGGGCGATGAAGTCGCGCCGGTCGATCAAGGTGAATTCCTTGTGTCCGAGCAGCTTCTGGCCGACGAGGAACGCGCCCTTGGCCGTGAGGGCCGTCGGCGCCACAGATCCGCCGAGCAGGGCGTCGGCCCGCTGGCCCGTCTGGTCGTCGAAATCCATCACCGCCACGCGCATCGGCTCCGCCGCCAACGCCGCGCTGGTCAGCGCCACACCCGCCAGCATCTTCAGCAAATGTCTTTTCATGGGTTCTCCTGTTGGTTCGCAGGGAAACGATACACCTTCCCTCCCGGCTTGCGAATCAAAAATAGGGGGCTGATGTTGGGCGGCGGGACAGGGCTGGCGGGGCTGAGCTGTCCGATACGACCGATCCGTCCGCTGCAGATTGTAACGGAAGCCGGCCGCGTTCTCGCGAACGCGGCTACACCGCGGCGACAGCTCACCCGCCGGGTTGGGTCGGGTCGGCGACGCGGCCCAGAAAGAGGATGCTGCCCGTGCTGTTTTCACGGATGAGGAACAGGAATGGATGATCGGCGCGGAAGGTGGGCGGCGGTTCCATCATCGCCGTCGCCCGCATGATGATCGCGGTCGCGGCGGCCGCCTCGGTGCCTTCCTCGTTCACGTCCACGAACGCCTTGTGCAGGATGGCGCCGATGAACAGGTCCCGCTGGCCATCCATGCCGGAGAAATCGGCGGCCCCACCAAAGGCGTCTTGCATGCCCAGCGCCGCGAGCGCGCGGCTCAGCTCGAACTTCGCCGTCATTTTGAACTGCGGCAGGAAGACATTCACCTCGCGTTGGCGGAGCTGTTGCGTCCACTTGTGCAGCTTGTCCGCCGTCAGGCCTTTTTCGAGGCTGGCCAAGCCGTCGGGCTGCTCCGGCAGCAGGACGAGCATCGCCAGCCCGGCGCCGGCATACGGCAGCTCCAGCAGTTGAACCCCCTCGGCCTCGGCATAGCGGAACTCACGCGACTGGCTCATCATGGGCGCCGGCACCGTCTTCCCGGCTGCGAGCGTGAAGGGCGCGGGCTGCGTGGTCTCCTTCTGGAACGGCTGCGCCCAGTTGCCCTTGAAGTAGATGGCGTTGACCAGCACCAGCCTGGTCAGCGTGTCCAGCGTGCCGGGTGGGATGATGTTCTTGATCTTGTCCTGCGTCTGGTCCTCGACCCAGCGGTTGATGGTTGCCGCCGCCGCGTCCGCCGCGTGCTCGTAATCCAGGGGCGTGATCGCGACGCCGTAGCAGCGCTTGGTCAGCGCGAGGTAGTCGGCCAGGAACGGATGCTTTTTGTGCGGCCAGAGCGAGTTCGCGATGCTCAATTTGACGTGGCCGCTCTGCTGGATCCTGTTCAGCGCCGCCTGCAGGTCGGCGAACGCGGGATGCAGGCGCTGCCGGTCGAGCGAGAAGTGCAGCGCCGCGGCCAGCTGCTGCTCCGTCGCGCCGCGCGCGCCGCCGGCGGCCATCGCCAGCGCGGTGGAGATGGAGTAGGGCGAGAAGAAGAGGTTGCCCGGCGCCGCGCGCAGTTGCTGGAAGAGGTCCAGCGCAAAGGCGTTGTTGTCCTGCGCCAGCTGCGCCACGTCGGTGCCGGCCCACGCCGGCATGCCGCACAACAGAACCAACAGCATTTTTTTCATGAGCAGCCCCTTTCGCCGCTGCGGAGCATACACTTTCCAACCGCTGACGCATCAAGAACCTCACGCGGAGCGCGAGGACTACCTTGAAGAACCGCGGACCATGGTAGACCTCTCGCTCCGCGAGAGGCTCTTGTTGGGTGTCCTACCGGCAGAGAGGCTGTTCACAAAAACACGGAGACAAAATCATGATTTTGTGTCTCTCCCCTCCCGGTCGTCTCGCGAGTCTGTGTCTATAGGTCGGTGGCGTCAGCGGACCCAGTCGAAGAAGCCGAGCTGTTCGAGGGAGCTGCGGAGCTGCCGGACCTGCTCGGCGGTCGGCGAGGTGTTCGGCAGGCGCGCGGGGCCGACGTCCACGCCCAGCATCGTCATCACCGCCTTGGAGGCGCCCATGTAGCCGAGGCCGGCGAGGAGGCGGATGAGCTGCACGGAGCGGAACTGCTCCGCCCGGGCGGTGGCGAGGTCGCCGGCGGCGAGCGCGGCGAGCAGCCGCTGGTAGACCGGCGCGGCGAAGTTGTAGCTGCTGCCGACCGCGCCTTTCGCGCCGAGCGCGAACGCGGCCATCATCCATTCATCGCAGCCATAGGGGACATCGAAGCGGCCGCCGCCGGCGTGGAGGCAGAGCTGGTAGTCCATCAGGTTCGAGTTGGTGTACTTGAGCCCGACGAGCGTCGGGATGTGCGCCGGCGCCTGGGCGAGGAAGTCGGGCATCGAGAAGTTCGTCCCGGTCATGGAGGGGATGTCATAGAAATAGAACGGCGTTGCGGGCGCGGCGGCGGCGACATCGGCGCAGCAGGCGATGAGCGCCGTCAGGTCGCGCGGTTTGAAGTAGCTCGGCGACAGCATGGCGATGGCCTGCGCGCCGAGCTGCTGCGCCTGCGCGGCCAGCCCGCGCGCGTCGGCCAGGCAGTTGGAGCCGATGTGGATGACGACGTCCAGCGCCGTACCGCGCGCCACCGCGCACCAGCGTTCGGCGAGCTGGCGGCGCTCGTCCAGCGTCAGCGAGTGGCACTCGCCGGTGCTGCCGCCGATGAAGACGGTGGCGACCTTTTGTTTCAGCAGATGCGCAGCCTGTTGCTCGACGACCGCGAGGTGGAGGGCGCCATCGGCCTGGAACGGCGTGTGGGCCGCGGCCACCAGTCCGAGCAGTTTTTTCGGGTTCATCAGTTTTCCTTGGGGGTGCTTTCGGGTGTTCCGTGATCGCGCGTCGTGGGACGCAGCCAAAACATCAAGATGGCGGCGAGCAGGGCCGGGGCCGCGCAGACCGCGAAGCCGGTGGCGAGCGGCACGCCGTGGTCCTTGAGCCGGCCGAGCAGCGGCGTCAGGAACGCGCCCGCGCCGATGCCGGCGAAATTCAGCACGCCGTAGCCCGTGGCCCGGAAACGCGCGGACGTGACCTGGCAGAGGATCGGCATGTTGTTCGCGTCGAACATGCCGAAGCCCAGGCCGTAGAGCGCGGTCGCGGCGAGCGCGAGCGGGAGGCTGGGCGCGAGGCCCATGCCGATCAGCGCGGGCACGGTGAGGAGCAGGCCGATGCCGCTCGCCCACGTGCGGCCGCGCACGCGGCGCTTGGACCACAAGTCGGAGAGGCGGCCACCGATCAGCACCCCGCAGAACGCCGCGCCGGCGTAAATCATCGTGGCCCACAGGCCCGAGGTTTTCTGGTCGAGCAGGAAGCGGTCCTGCAGGAGCGTCGGCAGCCAGTTCTTCACCGCCCAGCCCGGCATGCTCGGCAGCGAGAAGCACAGCAGCAGGATCAGGAAGCCCAGCCACTGCACGCTGCCGCCCGCGGGCTTGTCCGCCGCGCCGTCCGCCGGCGCCGTCACGGGGGCGGCCGCGTCGTGCGCCTTCTCGCGCAGGAACAGCATCAGCACAAAGGCATAGGCGACGCCGGCGATGCCGCAGGCGCTGAACGCCGCGCGCCACGAGATGTCCTGCGCCACCCAGCCGCCGACGCCGCCGAGCGCCTGGCCCATGTAGATGCCGCTCATGTGGATGCCGACCGCGAGCGACCGCGTCGGGCCGCGGTGATAATCCGCGATGAGCGCGAGGCCCGCCGGGATGTAAAACGCCTCGCTCACGCCCATGATTGCGCGCAGCCAGTAGAGTTGCTGGAAGCCGTGCACATGGCCCATCAGCAGCGTCACGAGCGACCAGATGCCGAGGCTGGCCACGATCAGCCACTTGCGGTTCAGGCGGTCGGCGATGAGGCCGCCGAGCGGGCTGCACACCGCATAGACCCACATGAAGACCGCCATGAGCTGGCCATAACACTCCGCGCTCTGCAGCTCGACGATGTCCGCCTTGATCGAAAGCCCCATCGTCGCCAGCATCTGCCGGTCGAGGTAATTCAGGAGCGCGACCGGCCACAGCAGGGCCACGGTGGCCCAGGCGGTCCGGGTCATGTTGTTGGTGTCGATGTTCATGGTGCGTCGAGTATCTCCAACTGCGCGGCAAAGTCGAGGACGGCTTGGTTATGCCGTGGAGTGCGGCCGCGAGCTGCCGCCTGGTTTGACGGAGCTTGCTCCGCCGTGGGAGCTGCGTTCCTGTCGAGTCGGGGGCGCGCAGCAAGCTGCGCGGCCGCAGGCGCAAGCAAGCTTGCGCACTCCAAGGGCACGCGGGCGTCCGTTTGACAAGCCGTGGAAAAAACAACCGTTCCCTTTTCCAAGGTTCGGAAAAAACATGCTGCCGCGGCTCCAAGCCTTGGGAAACCCGCCCTCATGGCGCCTCCACGCGGTAGGCGGACACGACGGGCGAGCGGACGCCGGGCCGGGCCTCGCCGCTGGGGATGATGAGCTCGTCGCCCCACACGACCGCCGGAGTGGTGACGCGCGGTGCGCCCAGGCTGCCGCCGAATTGGAAACGCTGCTGGCCGGGATGCCACAGGGTGAGCCGGCTGGGGAACCCGGGATGTTGCGTGAGCGGTTGGAAGCCGTAGCGCGAGCCATCGTCGCCACCGATCAGCGCGAACCACCCGTTTCCCACCAACGGCGCGGGACCGGGCGCGGCGGCGAGCGGCTGCGGCAGGGTGCCGTGCCGTGTCCACGCCAGGTCGTGGACGCCCAAGGCCCAGATGTCGGGCAGATAGCGGCGTGCCGGCTTGCCGTCCGCGCCGGCCGACAGCGCGACGCCGCCGAGGATGTACACGCGGTCAGCGCTGGTGGCGGCGAGGGCGAGCGTGCGCCCTGGGCCGGGACAGTCGGGCAGGCGCTGCCATGCGGCGTGGGTGGCCGCCAGGTTCAGGCGCCAGGCTTCGGCAAGCGCGCCGGTCGCGCCGGGCGCGGCCTCGCCGCCGACGACATAGACGTAACCCCCGCAGAGCACGCCGCAGGCGTTCGCCAGCGGATGGGGCAGGGGCGGGAAGTTGGTCTCGACGAGCACGCGGCCCGCGCGCCAACGCAGCAGGAAAACTTCGGCGTGGTGGCGCTCCGCATCGTTGCCGCCGAGGCAGAGCACGCCGTCGTCATAGGCGAGGGCGACGCCGTAACCCAGCGGGCGCGGCAGCTGGCCGCCCGTCAGCCAGTTCGTCGCGCCGCGGGGCAGGATGTAGCTTTCGTCGTGCCATTTCTTCTGCCCGCCCTCCCACGGCGGACGCCCGGGGAAATTCGCGCCGCCGGCGACCAGAAGCGCATCGCCGCTGACGCCCGCGAAAGCGCCCGCCACGCCGAGCGCGTCGGGCAACGGCGGCAGCACGCGCTCGGACATCTTCACCTGACCCCAGGCCGCGCTGTTCAGCAGGCCTAGCGTTCCAAGCAGGCGCAACCAGGTCGTGGCGTTGCGAAAGTTCATTTTTCCTCCAGCAGCCGCGTGCAGTACCAGAGCATCCGCGGCAGATGGAACGGGCCTTTCCACAGGTTGCCCTTGAGCCGGGTCGAGACGCTGCCGTCGCGGTGCAGATAGCCGTACCATTCGCCGAACTCGCGGTCGGGGAAATGCGCGAAGCTCCAGTCGTGGACCTGCTGGTGCCAGCGCGCGTATTTTTCCGCGCCGGTCAGCTTCCACGCGAGCAACGTGGCAATGACGGCCTCGTTGTGCGGCCACCAGAACTTCATGTCGTGCCAGTATTCCGACACCGGCAGATGGCGCACGTCGCGGAAGTAGAAAATCCCGCCGTGCTCCTCGTCCCAGCCGCGCGCCCACATCCAGTCGAGCATGGTCAGGCCGGTTTGAATCAGGCGTTGGTCGCCGCGCAAGCGACCCTCGTGCAGGATGAACCACGCGGCCTCGAGGGCGTGCCCGGGGTTGAGCAGGCGGCCGTCGAAGTGATCCAGCACGCTGCCGTCCGGCGCGACGCACTCCATGACCGCCTGCAAGTCCGGCTTCAGAAAGTCGCGCTCGATGGCGGCGATGCTGAAATCAATCCACTGCGAGCAGGTGCGGCCGGCCACCTGCACATCGCCGAGGTTCGCGCGCAGCTCCTGCGCGGTGGCGATGCCGATCAGGTGCGCGCCGAGGCCGCGCGTGGGCCGCGTTTCCGGGTCGGTCTTGGGCGGCATGACGCCGGGCGTGAAGCTGTGGTGGAGATAGGCGGCGAAATTCTGCACTGCGTCCTGCGCCGCCCGTGCATCGCCGGTGGCCTTGGCGAAGGCGGCGTTCGCGATCGCGGCGAAGCTTTCGCTGTACACGTAGCGCCGCATCCGCAGCGGGCGGCCGTCGCGCGTCACGGTGAAATACATTTTGCCGTCCGGCGCGTAACAGAATTTCCGGGTAAATTCGATACAGCTGCGCGCGGCCGCCAGCCACTCGGGGCGCTTTTCGACGGTGTTGAACAGCGTCGCGAACATCCAGCCCGCGCGTCCTTGGAACCAGACCGACTTGTCGGTATCGAGCACGCTCCCATCGCGGTCGAGCGCGGTGAGGATTCCGCCGTGCTCGCGGTCGAGTCCGTGGCGCAGCCAGAAGGGTATGACGTCATCGAGCAGCGTCGCGCGGTAGAACTGGGCGAGCGCGGCGGGGTTCATGGCTGCTCCGTGCCGCCGGCGAGCCAGGCGGGCGTGAAGCGGCAGAAGGCGATGCGGCTGCAGTTGTCGCGCTCGAAGAGCAGCGCGACGGAGCCATCGGGCAGCGGCGCCATGCAGCTGTAGGCGAAGCTGCCGGGATAGATCACGCGGCTGACCGGCCAGGTGCGGCCCGCGTCGCGGCTCAAGCGGACGACGCCGTTGGTGCGGCCGCGCTGCGACGCCGGGTTGCAAAACAACAGCACAGCGTTGGAAGCCGCGCCGGTGTTCGGGTGGCGCAACAGGCTGGCCTGGCAGACCGGTTCCTGCAGGTGCGGGTCGTCCGCGAGCGGCGACCACGTCGCGCCGCCGTCGCGGCTGGTGGCGACCTTGCGCAGCTTGGCGCCGTCTTGGTTGCGCGCGTTCAGCAGCACCGCGCCATCGTCCAGCTCGGCCATCTGGACCTCGTTGCCGTGGCCCGGGCCTGCGTTCGGCGCGGGGTCGCCGCTTTTCCACGTCGCGCCACCATCGTCGCTGAACGCGGCAAAGACCCGCCACTTGCCCGCCGGCCCCTCGTTGAACGGCATGATGAGCCGGCCCGCGTGCGGCCCGCGGCGCAGCTCGATACCGATGCCCGGCCCGCTCGCGAGGCTGGTGGCCGTCGCGCGCTTGAGCTGCACGGTGAGGTCGCGCGGCGCGGACCACGAGACGCCGTCATCATCGCTCTGGGTGATCCAGCTGGTGCACACGTTGGTTCCGGTCAGGCCGGGCACCACGTTGTGCTCGCGCCGGCCCGGCGGATAACGTTGATACATCAGCAGTACGCGGCCGGTCCGACCCATGACCAGGGCCTGCGGGTTGTTCAGGCTGCTCGCGCCGTCGGCGGCGACGAGCTGCAACGGCAGCCACGAAGCGCCGCGGTCCGTGCTGCGCTTGAGGACGATCTGGTTCTGCGACTGGTCGCCCATGCCCTCGCGGCCCTCGGCGAAGGCCAGCAGTGTGCCGCGCTGAGTGGTGACGAGGGCGGGGATGCGATAGACCGCGAAGCCTTCCTGCTGGCCGATGAACACGTCGCTGATTGACAGGCCGTTCGCCGTGTCAGCCGGGGCCGGCGCGAGCAGCAGCGCCGCGACAAGCAGTCCGCCCCCTGTGCGGGCCAGGAAGCCTGCCCCGGGCCGTCCGTGGCCCCTGCGAATCCTGTGTTGATGCAGCCGCATGACGCGAGCCAAGATGCCGGTTCCCCCGCCGGCGGACAAGCGGTTTGTCTTGGTTCACTATTTGAACCAAGGGCGCTTGCTTTCCCTCCGGGCGGCCGCTAGCCTGCCGGGCATGCCCCAGGCCCTGCCCATGAAGACCTACGCCCAGCAGGCGGCGGAGCTGCTCCGCCAGCAGCTTCTGGCCGGCACGTGGCGTGGCAAGCTGCCGCCGGAGCGGCAGCTCTGCCAGCGGTTGCAGGTCGCCCGCAACACCCTGCGCCGGGCGCTGAAGAGCTTGGAGCAGGAAGGCCTGCTGGCGCCGGGGGCGCGGGCGCTGGGGCGGCAGATCAAGGCCCGGCCGCCGCAGGTCCGTGCTGACCGTTTCAGCGGCCAGGTGGTCCTGCTCTCGCCGACCGGGCTGCCCTTCCTCCAGGCCAACGCGCTGGAGGAGGTGGATCGGTTGCGCGTCCATCTTTTCGAGGCCGGTTTCCGGCTGGAGACCGTCACCAGTCGCGCCTTTCACGTGGGCCATCCCGCGGGCCTGCTGGCGGAGCTCGTCCGGAAATGGCCGCAGGCGATCTGGGTGCTCTACCACTCCACCCGGGCGATCCAGCAGTGGTTCGCGCGCCAGGGCCTGCCGGCGGTCATCCTGGGCCATCCGCATCCCGGTGTGGACCTGCCTTCCGTGGACAAGGATGTCGCGGCCGCGGCGCAACACGCCGTGGCGACCTTGTGGGCCAAGGGTCACCGCAACATCGTGCTGCTCCGGCCGCGGCAGGAGCTGGGCGGTTTCGTGGTGATGGCCCGGGCCCTGCAGGATTTTATGGAGCGCCGCGGGGACGCCTTTCGACGGCCGGTCGCTGTCCAGCACGATGGCACCAAGCGCGGCCTCTGCCGTGTGCTCGACCAACTTCTGGTGAGCCGGCCGCCGCCGCTGGCGATCCTGACCTGCCTGACCGACGATGTCGTCACGACGCTGACCTACCTGATCCATCGCGGCATCCGCGTGCCCGGCGCAGTTTCGTTGATCTATCTGTTGGACGATCCCATCATGGATTGCCTTGTGCCCACCGTGGACCGTTACCGCGCCAATTCCGCGCTGCTGGTCAAGCGCCTCGCCGGGTTGATCCTCAAGATCGCCGCCGGTGAAACGGGACCGTGCCACTCCGTGCGCGTGATGTGCGACTATTGCCGCGGCGAAACGGTCGGCCCCGCCTAACTGCGCCGTGCGCCTTTGCCAAAACGCTCCGGAGCGCTTATGTTCCCGCCCGTGCATGAAAGGACAGCTATGAACTTTATAGAGCTCGCCGCCCAACGCAGCAGCGTACGCGGTTATCGGAATGACCCGGTGGACGAGACTGCCCTCGCGCAAGTGCTGGCAGCTGCGAATCTGGCGCCCTCCGCCGCCAACCGCCAGCCTTTGCACATCATCGTCGTCCGCGACCCCGCCGTCCGCCACGGTCTCGGCCTGGCCTACAACCGCGACTGGTTCCGGCAGGCGCCGCTGATGCTCGCCATCTGCACCGAGCCGGCCAAGGCCTGGGTGCGCGCCGATGGGAAGAATTATGCGGACGTGGGTGGCGCCATCCTGATGGATCACATCACCCTCTGCGCCGCCGACCTCGGGCTGGGCACCTGCTGGATCGCCGCCCTCGATCCCGCGCAGGTCAAGACCGTGCTCAAGCTACCCGACGGCATCGAACCGCTGGCGCTCACGCCACTCGGCCTGCCGGCCGACGCCGGCCGCCCCAAAACCCGCAAACCGCTGACTGCACTGGTCCACCACGACGGTTGGTGAACGGGCAGCGCTGCGCTGTTCGCACGGGCTGCTGTCCGCCGCGCCGCCGGGTTCGTAGTTTCCCCCACAAGCCTGTTCGAAGCTCTGCCGGCGGCCGCGTTCTCACGAACGCGGCTACACAGCGGAAGCGGATTATCGCGCGCTCCCCCTCCGTCCTTTCCCTCACCCCGCGACACTCGTCCCCCGTCCCTTTACCGTTCTCAAATTATCTTTGAAGCTTCCGGCGTCGAAAGACGTATAATGCACGGAGACCATCAGATCGAGGCAGGGACATGGCCAGTGGCACGGAACAAAAAGAGGCTGCGGGCGGCAACGGCGCGGTGGACGTGGCGGCGGTCATGGCGGAGTTCGAGTCGCCGCTGCTGCGCTACACGGCGCGGCTGCTCAACAACGCCGCGCTCGCGCAGGACGTGGTGCAGGAGACCTTCATCAACCTGCTCCGCGCCACGCGCGCCGGCATGCGGCCCGACGGTTCCCTCTCGGCATGGCTCCATCGCGTGGCGCACAACCTCGCCGTGGACCAGATCCGCAGCGAGGAGCGGCGCCGGGCGCTGCACGAGCGGCAGGCGCTTGAACTGGCGCCCGCCGCGCCGCCGAGCCAGCGGGGCGAACTGGAACAGGCGGAGCGGCTCCGCCTCACGCTCCAGTGCGTGCAGCAGCTCGACCCGGCCGAACGCCAGGTGGCCATCCTGCGCCTGCAGGAAGGCCGCTCCTACAAGGAAATCAGCGCCATCACCGGCCGGAGCGAAGGCAACGTTGGTTGCCTCCTGCACCACGCCGTACGGCACGTGTCCGAGCAACTGAAACGAATCGGTGCGATCTGAGGTTGATGTCCATGAACTGCCAGGAAATCCAGGAAAAGCTGCTGGCCCACCGGGTGGGCGAGCTGGATGACGCGGCTGCGGCCGCGCTCCACCAACATCTTGAAACTTGCGCGGCGTGCCGGGCCGCGGCGGAGGAAACGGAACGGGTCCTTGATCTGATGCGCTCCGCCCTCGCCGCCGGTCCGGCCGCGCCCGCGCAACTCGACAAAGCCCACCGCAACCGCGTGTTGCGGGCGCAGTTCTCGTGGTCTGGCTACGGTCCGTCGCTGCTCAAGATCGCTGCGGTGCTGGTGGTGGGCGTGGGTCTGGTTGCGCTGCTCGTGCCGGCGGTCAACGACGCGCGCATGAGCGCCAAGATGACCGGCACGTTGAATAACGGGAAACAAATCTACACGTCGGCCTTCGCTCGCACATTAGATGGTGTGGCCGCGGCAACCCCATCGACGCCTGCATCAGTTGCCGAATCCGTATCCCGCTCCGAACGCGCCGCGGAACGCAAGGCAGCGGCCGGCGTGATGCTTACCGAGGAGACTACCGCGGGCCAGGCGGACCAGAGCAGGTCGATGGACGCGCTGGAGAAAGCGGATTCCTCCGGGCGCTCTTCCGGGCATCAATTCTTCGGTTATGCAGTAGGCAATGCGCCGGCGGACATGATCCCCGCGGCCAGCGCCGCGGCGAGTGATCTGGAGAGCGGCGTGAAGCGCTCCGGCGGCGACGAGGGTCGGGTTGAAACGCTCGCGCGGTCGGTCAGCGGCCCCGGTGTTGTGGGTGGAGGCGGGGGTGGCATGGGCGGCGGCACGGAAGGGGCACAACTGGGGATCAACGACAATGTGTCCGGTCTCGCGACCCTGACCAAGGCGGGCGCGGGCAACATCACGCTCAGTGGCAACAACACCTATAGCGGGGGCACGACCATCGCGCCCGCCAACCGCGAGGGGCAGCAGCAGGACCGCACGGCCCTAAACTACAGTTTCCAAGCCGGCAGCGGGGTCACCGTCGCCAAAACGCTGTCCGCCGGCGACACCCTCGGTTTCTCCGGTGGCACCACCTACCGCGGTGCCACTCTCGTCAACGGCGGCACGTTGGTGGCCAACGCTGATGGCGCGGCGGTGCACGGCAGCTCCGGGCAGAACCTGGCCCTCGGTACCGCGGCTGCGCCGGCAGCGGGCGCTATCGCCGGTGTAATGGTGGTCAACGCGAGCGCGGCCACGCCGGCCACGCCGGCCGCGCCTACCGCTGCCGAGCCTGGCTATGGTCTCACGGCAGCCGGCAAGGGCGCACGTGGTACCGACCTCGCCGGCTGGGCCGAAAGTGCGACGGAGACACGTGGCGGATTCGCGAAGGGGGATGAAAACAAGTTGGTGCCATTGCGCACCGAACTGCCGAAGCCGATGCTGGCCGGCACACCGAAACAAATTGGTCCCCAGCAGTTTGTAGATTATGCAAGCCGGGTGGATAACGAGCGCCTGCGCGAAGTCAGCAAGCAAAGCCAGAGCCAGCTCGGCGATCTCTCCGACCTCAAGGCCGCGCCGGAGTCCACCGTTGCTCCCTATACGCGGAACGGTGTCTCCAAGAAACTCGAAGACCGCCGGAAGAATGTCGCCGCTGAATTGCCTGTGCTCGAAAGTGTTGCCACCGCGGACGCGCCTGTGCTGCCGCCGCCCGTCAAACTTGAACCAAGCGGTGACCGGAGGCAGTCGGGGGTAGCGCCCTCTGTTGGCGGTGTCGTGGTGACCAGCGGGCGGACTCTCGACCTGAACGGTCGCGTGGCTGACAACCGGGTGGCTGCCGCCAATGGCAAGGACCAGCAGGCGTGGTATTTCGACCAAGCCGCCGCTAGGAAGAACAAGGAGGACTGGGGCGCGCTGGGCGAAAAAGCCAAGCACGAGTCCGCTCCCGAAGAGGCGCAGCCGGTGGCCCGACAACTCGCCCGCGCCAGCGTGAACCGTATGACCGCGGCCGATGACTTCTCTGTCGCGCCCGCCAAGCCCACCGGTGCCGTGGCAGCTGGCGGTAAGTTGGTCGAGCAGGAATTCAGCGATAAAGATGGCACCACAACGTTGAGCCTCGAAACCGACGCGCCCGCAAAGGCCCCGCTGGTCATCAAGGGCGTGGCGCGGGGTTATGCCGGACGCATGAGTCGCGCCGATGCCGATGGCGATAAGCTGCGCGCCGCAGATCCCGAGGGCAGGGCCGCCGTCGAAACTCCGCAACCCCTCGCCACCACAGTGCTCGGCCGCGAGCTGCGCACAGCAGGCGAAGGCGAAACGCGGAAGGCGCTTGTGGCGAAGCAGAAGGATGTCTTGGATGAAGCGCTCACGACTAAGCCGGTCTTCCGCGCGGCAAGCGTGAATCGTTGGATGGCAGTCAGCGACCAGTCGTTCTCGACCTTCTCGATCAGCGTGGATTCGGCCTCGTTCACGCTGGCGCGGCGCTACCTCAACGGCGGGCAGCGGCCGCCGCCGGAGTCGGTACGCACGGAAGAGTTCGTTAACTACTTCGACTATGCCTATGCCCCTCCGGGCCGCGACCTGTTCAGCGTCCACGCGCAGGCGGCGCGCACGCCGTTTTGTCCGCCGGGCGTGCAGCTGCTCAAGCTCGGCATCAAGGGCCGGCAGCTCGGCCGCGAGAACCGCGGCGCGAACCTGACCTTCCTGTTGGATAACTCCGGCTCGATGAATGCGCCCGACCGCCTCGGGCTGGCGCGCGAGGCGCTCAAGCTGCTCGTCGCCCGGCTCGGGCCTGCCGACCGCGTCGCGCTGATCACCTTCAGCAGCCGCGCGCGGCTCGTGCTGGATTTCACGCCCGCGACGGAGCAGAAACAAATTCTCGCCGCGCTCGATGGCATCCAGGCCGCGGGCTTCACGCACCTCGAAGGCGGACTGAAGCTGGCCTACCAGACCGCCGCGCGCGGCTTCGTCAGCGGCGCCGCCAACCGCGTCATCCTGATGAGCGATGGCGTCGCGAATGTCGGCGCCGACGCCACCGCCGAGCTGCTCGCGCAGGTGGAGCAGTACCGCAAGCAGAATATCTTCTGCAGCGTCTTCGGCCTCGGCACGGGCACCTACGACGACACGATGCTGCAGGCGCTCGCGAGCAAGGGCAACGGCACCTACCTCTTCATGGATTCGCTCGACGAGGCGCGCCGCGTGTTCGTGGATGAGCTCGCCGCGACGCTCAACAAGATCGCCGCCGACGTGAAGATCCAGGTGGAGTTCAATCCGCGGCGCGTGAAGCAATATCGCCAGCTCGGCTACGAGCAGCGCCAGCTCAAGACCGAGGATTTCCGCAACGACGCCGTTGCCGCCGCCGAAGTCGGCTCCGGCCAGAGCGTCACTGCGCTCTATCAGGTCGAACTGCAGGGCGACGCGAACGAACCCATCGGCACCGTGCGCGTCCGCGGGCGCCATCTGGAGACCGGGCGCGTCCAAGAGCTGGAGCGCGCAATCACGGCAGCGGACCTCGCGCCCTCCTTCGAGCAGGCCGACGTGCGGTTCCGGCTCGCCGCCGCCGCCGCAGAGTTCGCGGAGCTCCTGCGCGGCAGCGCCTATGTGGAAGGCACCACCTGCGCCGATGTGGCGAAAGTGCTGCGGCCCATCGCGCTGGAGTTGAACCTCGACCAGAAGGTACAGGAACTCCTGCGCCTCGTGAACGCCGCCCACAGCGCGCCGCAGGCGGCGGAGTGAAACGAAGAGATGGGTGATGGTGAAGGGTGGATGGAAGAAGAGAAAATGAACCTCGAACACCGAACATCCAACATCGAACATCGACGGAAGTTTTCCCGGTGGGTCGCTATGTTGCTTTTGGCGGTGCTGATGGGCTGCAAGACCGCACCGGTTGCGCCGCAGCACACCGACGTTTATGAATCCAACCTCCAGGTGCTGGCCATGCCCTCGTGTGCCGCAAAGATGGAAGCCTTCTGCACCTGCTACGCGCTCTTTACCGACGCTGAAGGACGGAAGTTTTACATCGGCAGTCCCGGCGCTTCGGAAGACGTGGGGCATTTCATCGCGTCACTAAAAGAAGGGGAAAGTTATTTTCTACCCGCCGCCTTCGCAGGTTTTCTTGCGCAGAGAAGGACCGCCGCCGAAAAATGAACCCGATGCAACCGCGCCTGTCCAACACCCCAAGCATGCAACCGCCGGAACCGGATGTCGTCGGAGGCGCACTTTTCCAAGGATTGGAAAAGCACATGCTCATTTTTTCCAGAGGTTGGAAAAACGGAACAGACTTTTACCGGGGCTTGGAAGCGGCAGTCAAAAAAAGGAGACGGTTATGCGTGCTATGAGCCAGTTGGTGCTAGGGGTCGGGTTGGGGCTGGCGTTGTGCTCGTGCGTGGCCTCGTCGGAGGCGAAGCGCGAGCCGCTCTGCGGCGGATTCTCCGGGGCCAAGGCCGATGATCCGTGGGTGGTGGCGGCGGCGGACTTCGCGGTCAAGGCGCAGGCCAAGGCCCTATGCACGCCAGGGAAGCCGGTTGCCCTCGCGCTGGTTAAGGTTCTGAACGCACAGCAGCAGGTCGTCGCCGGCATGAACGTTGACCTCATCCTGCAGGTCAAGCTAGACGGCAAGGTGAAGGAAGCCCGGGCCCGCGTCTGGCGCAAGCTGGATGGCAGCCACGAACTCGCGACGTGGACGTGGGCGGGCGCGAAGTGAACAGCAATCGTCCACCATCGACGTGCAGGGGCAGGCCGCAGGACCTCGAACAAGGATCATTGAATGTCGAAGGCTGGGAACTTTTTTCGTAGCCGCGCTCGGGAGAACGCGGCCCGCCCTTGCTTCCGCGCGCGGAGTCGCCGATACATAGAGGTACTATGTATCGGGGTCCGCGGGCCTTCGACGTCCGCAGGTTTCTCTCTCGTCGTTGATCCTCCGCTGCCAGCGCTGTTGGTAACCCCGCCGTCAGGCGGGCTGGCGGGGGTCGCACTGTCGGCGTTTCCTTTGTGGGCGGGGCTTCCAGCCCTGCGTTCGTGTTGCGGTGGAGCAGGTTTCGTGGGGGCTGGAAGCCCCGTTCACAGGCTTTTGCTGGCGATGCGCCCAGCGCGGGACGCGCCGGCTTCCGAGCCCCGGAAACGGCCACGACGGAGCGTGGCCCTCCAGAGCAACGCGGCGGTTGCCGGAGGGACGCGCTCCGTCGTGGCCCTATCGGCTGACAACTTTTTTACAAATGTTTTGCGGGACGATGACAGGAATTGGGCTGTGCCGTGGTCGAATACGGGCGTGAACTGAAAGCGGAGGACAAGATGAAGAAGATGCTAATGGGCTTGCTGCTGGTGCTGGCGACGGTGGGGGCGTGGGGCATGGGGCGGCCACCGGTGCCGGGCCAGGGCATCGTGATCTCCGAACTCGACCTGCGCGGGCGCATCGAGGGCGAGAACGTCAGCTTCACGCTCAATCTGCAGGCCGACGTGCCCGACCGCAGCCGGCTGACGGTGGTCGAGGGCGATGTGACGTGCCTGACCTCCGCCGTACCGCGCGGAGTCGAACTGGTGCGCGAGGGCAAGGCCTACGTGCTCGTCTTTGAAAGGCACGTGAAGGAGGCGCTCAGCCTGACGTTCGCCAGCCTCCCGGCGAAGGAAGGCGACTGGCGCGCGACGCAGTTCACGCTGCCGGGCGCCACGGTGCGCCGCGTGGCGATGCTGTGTGACCGGCCGGATCTGCAGGTGGAATTCCCCGGCGCGCTCGGCGTGGAGCGGAAGAAGACGGCGGATGGTCGCACGGAAATTGCGGCGAGCCTCGGCGTCATCCGCAGCTTCACCGTCCGCTGGAAGCCGGAGGTCAAGGCGCTGACCGGCGAGCTGGCGGCGACGTGCGATGCGCACACGATCTATTCTGCGAGCGTCGGCGTGCTGCGGCTGGACAGCCTGATGACCTATCGCGTCATCCAGGGCGCGCTGGAGAAAATTTCCATCGCGTTGCCGGCGGAACTGAACGTGACGCAGGTGCGCGGGCAGGATATCCGCGAGTGGGCGGTGGAGGCGGCGACGCCGACCAACGCCGAGCGGCGGCTGGTGGTGACGCTGAGCCGTCCGCAGGAAAAAACCTACCAGCTTGGCATCGAGGCGGAGCGCGTGCTTGCGGCGTTCCCGTGCAAGTTCGACCTGCCGCTGCCCGCGCCACAAAATGTGCTGCGGACGAGCGGCTTCCTGCTGATCGGCACCGACAGCGCCGTGAAACTGCTGGTGAACAAGTCGCTGGGCCTGACGCAAATTGATCAGGCGGCGTTCCCCGTGGTGGAGGCGGCCGATAAGCGCGCGCGGCTCGCGCCGGCGCGCTCCGCCTACGCCTACCAGTATGCGAACCTGCCGGCGCGCGCCGAACTGGGCGCCGACGACATCGTGACCACGCTGCACGCGGAGGAGCGGCTGGCGCTTTCGCTGAGCGATAACGACCTCGCGTTCGAGGCGGTGGTGGAGCTCGACGTGCGCGATGCCCCCGCGCGCGAGGCGGCGCTGATCGTGGACCCCGCGTGGAGCGTCGTGAACGTGACGGGCGCCAACCTCGCCGACTATGAGGTGCGCGACCAGGCCGGGACGCGGCAGATCAAGCTGTTCTTCAAGACGGCGGTGAGTGGCCGCGCGCTGGTCGAGGTGCGGCTGGAGAAGACGCTGACGGAGAACACGGCGGAGTTCACCGCGCCGCTGTTCCGCGTGGCGGAGGCCCGCACCGAGCGCGGCCACCTCGTGCTGCGTGCCGAGAAGGGTGTGCGCTTCAAACCCTCCGTGGTCACGAACCTGACGGAGGTCCATCTGGCTTCGCTCGCGACGCGCGTGCCGGACGCGCAGCAGGCGTTCCGCTTCAAGGGCGGCGACTGGACGCTGGGCGCGCGCATCGAGAAGACCACGCCGGCGATCTACGCCGAACTGTTCCAGCTCGTCTCGGCGGGCGAGTCCGCGCTCTACGGCAGTTGCTCGATCACCTACCACGTCAGCGGCGCGCCGGTGCGGCAGCTGCGCGTGCGCGTGCCGGCGGCGTGCCAGAACGTCGAGTTCACGGGCCACGACATCCGCTCGCGCGAGAAGACGCCCGGCGGGACGAACGACGAGTGGCAGGTGACGTTCCAGGAAAAGATCCTTGGCGACTACACGCTGCTGGTGACCTATGACCAGCCCTTCGCGTTCGAGGGTGGCAGCGTGAAGCTCGGCAGCATCGAGACGCTGGGCACCGAGAACGAGTCGGGCTACCTCCTGCTGGCGGGCCCGGCGAGCCTGCAGTTCCAGAACCTGGACAAGGCCGACCCCGCGCTGATCAAGCTCGACCGCGCCGAGGTGCCGCCGGCCTACGCGCTGCTGGTCAACGACCCCATCCTCGCGGCGTTCAAGTATGTGGGCAGCCCGCACCTGGCGTCGCTCAAGGTGCAGCGCTACAAGACGCAGCCGCTGCTCGCGCAGGTGGCCGACCACATCGCCTACGCGACGCGCCTGAGCAAGGAAGGCGAGAGCGTGACGACCGTGACCTATGATGTGAAGAATTCGTCGCAGCAGTATTTCGGCCTCAAGCTGCCGGAGGGCGCGCGGTTGTGGAGCACCAAGGTGGATGGCGCCGCCATGCAGGCGCTCTCGGTGCCGCAGCAGCCAGGCAAGGTGCTCGTGCCGCTGCGCCGCCTGCGCGACCCGAACCAGCCGCTGCGCGTCCAGGTGGAGTATGCCGAGACGAAGCCGGCCTGCCGCTGGTGGTGGCCGCGGACGGTGCAGTGGGCTGCGCCGGTGACGGACGCCCAGTCGGTCTTCGCCAAGTGGACGCTGACCGCGCCGGAGAAGTACACGCTGGGCGCCGCAGGCGGCAACCTGGCGCCCTCCACCGCGCCGCTCGCGGGCCTGCTGCGGCTGGGAGCGAATCTCGGCGCACTCATCGGCGGAGTCATCAAGCACGCCTTCTTCTGGCTCGTGCTCATCAAGCTGATTTTTATCTGCATCATCATCCAAGCCTACCGCCGCGCCCGCGGCCTCAAGGGCCCGGTCTTTTATGCGCTGGCCGCAGTGCTGGTCTTGGGCGCGCTGCTGCTCGCGCTTGTGGGCGAAGGCCCGCGCGGCTTGCGCATGGCTTTCAAGCAGACCGATCTTGGCTGCGTGGCGCCGGTACAGGAATCGTTCACGCGGCCGGTCAGCCCGGCGGGCAGCGACCTGATGTTGAGTGCGACCGTGCAGCCGGCGTGGCTCGGTCAGGAAGGCTCGCTCACCATACTCGCCCTCGGCACGCTCGTGGGCCTCGTGTTGCTGGCCGGCATCCGGCGCGGCGGCCAGTGGCGGCCCGGCCGCGCGGCGCTCGGCTTGACGATCTTGATGTGGGGCCTCGCGGCGGCACAGGTCGTGCAGCCGTGGCTGTGCGGCGCGCTGCTGCTCCTGCTGCCGGCGCTGGTGACCGTGACGCTGGCGCGCTGGGCGGCGCTGCTGGGCCGCCGTCTGGCCGCGCGGGATAACGAGCTGCTTGAACGGCTCTCCGCTCCGCCGCCGCCGATGCCGGAAGCGCCCGCAACACCGGTCAGCGGTTTCGTCCGTCCCGGTGTGCTGCTCGCCATCGCGTCCCTGACGCTGGCCGCCAGCCTGCTCTGCGCCGGTGCGAAGACAGTCGCGCCGCCGGACAGCAAGCCTGTCATCCCAGCGGCGGCCGCCGAGCTGATGATGAAGAACGTCATACTGACCGTCGAGGGCCCGAGCCTCGAGAAGAATGCCGAGCGCATGGCGCGCGTGGTGGCGGTGTTGGAGTTCCACGCCGACAAGCCCGGCAAGCTCAACGTTCTGCCGCCGCCGCATGTGCTGACGGCGTTCAAGCTCGACAGCCGCGACCTGAAGCTGGCCAGCGAGCCAGGCGGCTACATCGTGGATATCGCCGCCGAGGGCGCTTATCGCGTCGATCTGAATTTCCTCGCGCCGGTGCGCGAAGCGGAAGGCGTATGGCGGCTGGACCTGCCGCTGCTGCCGCATATCCGCAACGCGGCAAAGCTGGTGCTCCCCGTCGGCGAGCTCGACGTGAAGTCGGAGAGCGCCGTGCAGATCAAGTCGGCCGAGAGGAAGGGCCGCACCGAGGTGGACCTGGTGTTCGGACCGGTGGGCACCGCTACGATCACGTGGCGGCCGCGCGAGCGCAAGACCGGGCTGGAGAAGGCCGTCGTCTTCACCGAGGTCAACACGCTGGCGACGTTCGAGACCGGCGTCATCAACCTGCAGCACGCGATCCGCTACCAGATCGCGCAGGGCGAAATCCAGTCGCTGACGCTGCGCATCCCACCGGAGATGAGCGTGACGGCAGTCGGCGCGCCGGGTCTTTCCACGTGGCGCTATGATCCCGAGAAGCATCTGCTGGAGGCGCTGCTGGAGAAACCGGTCAGCACGGACTTTACGCTGCGCGTGGTCACGCAGGTGCCGCAGGAAAGCCTGCCTTACGACGTGACGCTCGCGGTGCCGGTGGTGGAGAACTGTGCGCGGCAGCGCGGCGCGGTCGCGCTGGCGGCCTCGGAAGCGGTCCAGTTGCACGTGGATGAAAAGGCGAGCACCGGCCTGGCCGTGATGAGCGTCGGCGACTTCGCCGGCCCGGGCGGCATGGTGCGCGTCGCCGCGCTCAAGCGTGCGTTCCGTTATCACCAGCCGCCGGCCACGCTCAAGGCGCACGCCGAGCGCGTCCTGCCGGAAGTCCGTGTCGCCGAGGAGGTGCGCGTGGATGTCTCCGATGAGCGCGCGGTGCTCTCGAGCAAGCTTGAGGTGACCGTGGCCAAGAGCGGCATTTTTGACCTGCGCATCGCGCTGCCCGCCGGCTACGACATCGAGAGCCTGACCGGACCGGACGTGAGCCACTGGGACGAGATCAAGGACGGCCCGCGCGCGGTGATGGTGCACTTCAACAAGCAGGTGCTCGGCGCGCAGACACTCAACGTGATCTGTGCCCGGCCGATGCACGGCATCGGCGCGACGCTGGATGTGCCGCGCCTGACGGTGCAGGACGCGCTCAAGCATACCGGCACGCTGCTGGTCAGCGGCGAGCGCGGCGTCCACTTCACCACCGCGCGCCGCGAGGGCGTCAGCGAGGTCAACCCGAGCGAGCTTGGCGTGCGCCAGCAGGGCTACGTGGCGTTCCGTTTGCTGCGGCCCGACTGGGCGGTCCAGCTCAAGGCCGAAGCGCTCGCGCCGGTGGTGCGCGTCGAGGCGCTGCAGATCGTCGCCGTCGCCGATGGCCTGCTGCAAGGGCGCGTGCGGCTGAACTACAAGATCGAGAACGCCGGTGTGAAGAGCTTCACGCTCCAGGCACCGCAGCCCGGGCTGGCGCTGACGGTGCTCGGCCGCAACATCGCGCGCGCGCTGGAGACCGACAAGCAGCGCGGCATCTGGCAGATTGATCTGCACGGCAAGGTGGAGAACGACTACGCGCTCGATGTGGCCTATCAGCAGCCGCTCGATGTCAAGGCGCAGGGCGCCACGCTCGCGCCACTGCTGACCACCGGCACCGAGCAGCAGAAGGGCTGGCTTGTGGTGATGAGCAGCGCACGCCTGAAGATCGCCCCGAAAGCCGTGCCCGCCGGTTTCAAGGAAGAGGATGCGCGCAGCATTCCGGCACAGTTCAACGCCGGCGACCTCTCCGATGCGATCCTCTGCTACCGCGTCACCAAGCCGGATGTGGCCCTGGCCCTGAACATCGTGCGGCACGGCGCGGCCGAGGCGCTGCCCGCCACCGTGCAGCGCGTGCGGCTCGAATCCGCGCTCTCCAGCGATGATTGCCTCGTGACCCGCGCGCTGATCCAGCTCACGGTCGGCGACATGCACTTCCTGCGCACGACGCTGCCGGAGGCGAGCGACGTCTGGTGCGTGTTCGTCAACGGCCGGCCCGTCCCGCCGCTGCGCGAGGGCAAGGACTACCTGATCCCACTCGACCGCGCCGCCGCGCTCGGCTCGACCAGCGTCGAGTTCATCTATAGCGGCCGCGGCCGGTCCGGTCTGCTGAGCCGCGCGCACCGCTTCGAAGGCCCGCGCTTCGACCTGCCGCTCTCCGACATTGCGTGGACCATCTACGCGCCCGCCAACCGCGGCTACTACGGCTTCGATGGCACGCTGAGCTATCGCGCACCGGAGGACCAGCCGGAGATCGTGGCCTTCGATGACCAGGCCTACACGGCCAACAACGCGGGCATCCTGACGCTCAACCTGAAGAACGCCGAGGTCGCGCTCAAGAAGGGCGAAGAGTTCGCGCGCAAGGGCCAGCAGCAGGAGGCGCGGCAGGCCTTCGAGTCGGCGCTCTACTATTCGCAGGGCAAGGCCGACTACAACGAGGACGTGCGCCTGCAATACCGCAACCTCGCCAAGCAGCAGGCCGTCGTCGGCCTCGTCAACCGCCGCGACGAGCTGAAGCTGGGCAACAACCTGGCGGTCGTGGAGCCCGCGCAGCAGGGGCAACAGCTCAACATCAACGGCGGCACCTTGGTGGCCAACGGCGCCTTGGTGGTGGGCAACAGCGCGAACGCCTACAACTGGACTTCGGCGCAGGCCGCGCAGGTGCAGCAATCCTTGAGCGCGAAGGACAACGTCAGCCTGAATGTTGTCGCGGAGAAAATCCTCGACCAGCAGGCGGCGGCGGGCGGAAACGCGGCGGCGCTGCGCGTGACGATGCCGTTGGAAGGCCGCGTGCTCGAGTTCGCGCGCCCGCTGCAGATCACGCCCGGCGCGGAGCTGACGGTGAGCTTCAAGACCAGCGGCGGCGGCTGGCTCTATACGCTGCTCACCTTCGCCGCCTTCGTCGGCGCGTGGGTCCTCTTCCGCGTGCTCTGCGGCTGCGCCACCAAGGACAGGCCGCTCAAGCGCGCGTAGGCGCCGTCGCGAATGTGCAGGAAATGTTGACGGCCTACACGGTGGGGAGTAAAGTCTGCCCCGGTCGTGTGCGACATGAACAGGAAAAGAGGCAGAGCATGAAAAAGATATGCAAGCGGTTGGCGGGTGGATTTACCTTGATCGAGTTGCTGGTGGTTATTTCGATCATTGCCATTTTGGCGGCGGTGCTGGTGCCGGCGGTCAGCGATGCGCTGTTGAACGGCAAGATGACGGGCACCCTGAACAACGGCAAACAGATCTTCACCTCGGCCTTTGCCCGGACGCTGGACGGCGCTGTCGTGGCGTCGGCGGGTACGAGCTGGCCGGATACGTCCACATATAACGGGCCGGGCTGCGGCGCGTATTTCACGAACCTGGTGAGCAGCGGCTCGATGAAGGTGGATTACTCGTTTTTCTCGGCGTCGGGGATTCAGGTCTGCAAGAGCACCAACGCCGCCACCTTCATGAAGGGTGTCCTCAAGGGCGGCGATTGCAACGCCTGGAACATGTCCGCCGACCTGGGTGACCAGGACCCGGACCAGACCCCCTTGCTGTGGAGCAAAAATCTGGTCATTTCGGGAAACCTGAAGTCAGCCCAGCCCAGCATCAACCTGATCCCCCTGTTGCTGCCGAGGGATGCGCAAGGGAATGCCACGCCGTTCGGCAACAAGGGCGTGATCACCGTCTATAAGGGCGGCTCGGCCATCAAGTACAAGCCCGATGTCCTCACCAGCAATTTCAACATGGTGGGCGCGACGAATACGATCCTGTTCGCCAAGTAGGCGGCAGGCGTTCGAACGGCAAGCGCTCTTCTGGTAATAGCTGGAAGGGCGCTTTGCCATTGCTGGTGGTTTTGCATGAGGGCGGAGAAACGGAGACGGGGTTATGTGCGGTATTGTCGGTTATGTGGGTCCGCGCGCCGCGACACCGTTGTTGATCAACGGGCTGAAGCGCTTGGAATACCGGGGATACGATTCGGCCGGCGTGGCCCTGTGGCAGCCGGACGGGTTGGTCGTCCGCAAATGCGTGGGGCGGCTGAGCGCGCTGGAGCAGAGCCTCCTGGCGCAGCCGGTGGCCGGCACGCTCGGCATCGGCCATACGCGGTGGGCGACGCACGGCGAGCCGAACGAGGTCAACTCGCATCCGCACGCCGATTGCCACGGCCGCATCGCCGTGGTGCACAACGGCATCATTGAAAACTACCAGGAACTCCGCGCCGAGTTGCAGCAACAGGGGCACATCTTCAAATCGCAGACCGACACCGAAGTGCTCCCGCACCTGATCGAGGCGGAACTGGCGGCGGGCGCGCCGACGCCGGAGGAAGCGATCCGCCGCGCGTTGCGCCGGACGAAGGGCGCCTATGCGCTGGGCATCCTGTTCCATGACCAGCCGCACACCCTCTATGCGGCGCGCTGCGGCAGTCCGCTGATTGTCGGGGTGGGGCAGGGCGAGCAGTTCATCGCCAGCGACGTGCCCGCGATCCTGGACCAGGTCCGGCAGGTCATCTACCTGACCGATGGCGAGGTGGTGGCCCTGCGTGCGGATGGCGTTAGCATCAGCCGGCTCGACGGCACGGCCGTGGAGGCCAAGATCCAGCCGGTGACGATCGCGGCGGAGGCGGTGGAGCGGGCGGGCTTCGAGACCTTCATGCTCAAGGAAATCCACGAGCAGCCGCGCATCCTCCGGCACCTGCTGGCGCGGCACGACTGGCAGCAGGGGACCGTGGCGATGCCGGACCTGACGCTGGGTGCGCCGTATTTCCGCAAGCTCAACCGCGTGATGGTGGTGGCGTGCGGGTCGGCCTACCACGCGGGCATGTACGGCAAGCTGCTCATGGAGCATCTCACCAGCCTGGCCGTGGAGACGGACCTTGCCAGCGAATTCCGTTATCGCGATCCGAAGATTGACCCCGGCACCCTGGTGGTGGCGGTATCGCAATCGGGCGAGACCGCCGACACGCTGGCCTCGATCCGCATGGCCAAGACCTGGGGCTGCAAGGTGCTGTCGATCTGCAACGTCCCGGGCAGCACCGTGGCGCGGGAGAGCGACGCCGTATTTTTCACCGAGGCGGGGCCCGAAATTGGCGTGGCCGCGACGAAGTCCTTCACGGCGCAGCTGATGGCGTTTGCCCTGCTGGCCATCTACATCGGCCGCGCGCGCAACGAGGTGGGCGAGGCGCAGGCCCAGACCCTGCTGGCCGACCTGCAGGGCGTGCCCGATGCCATCCACTACCTGCTCGACCGCAGCGCGGACATCCGCAAGCTGGCCGACAAGCATCACGACGGGCCCAGCTCGCTCTATCTCGGGCGGCGCTTCAATTATCCGACGGCGCTGGAGGGCGCGCTGAAGAACAAGGAAATCTCCTATCAGCACGCCGAGGGCTACGCCGCCGGCGAGATGAAGCACGGACCGATCGCCCTGATCAACGAATATCTGCCCGTCATCTGCATCTGCACGCAGACGCGCGATGAGGTCTATGCCAAGATGATCTCCAACATGAAAGAGGTCGAGGCCCGCCACGGCCGCATCATCGCCTTGGCGACCGATGGCGATGCCGGGATGCCGCAGCTGACCGACGACATCATCTGGGTGCCGCCGGGACGCGACGAGTTTTCGCCGTTGGTCAATGTTGTGGCACTGCAATTGCTCGCCTACTATGCGGCCCAGGCGCGCGGCACGGATATCGACAAGCCGCGCAACCTCGCCAAGAGCGTCACGGTGGAATGAGGCGGATTCGGAGTTGGAACGGGCGGCGGATGTGTTATACTGACCGAGAGGCAAGTCATGAAAAAAATGATGCTTGGTTGTGCGGTGGTGGCGGTGCTTGTGGCGGGGTGGACAGGGTGCGACACCTTGCAACCCGCGACAGAAGACCAGAATCTGACGCAGTCTGTGATCGAGCGTCTCTATCAGGACAAGCTGGTCGGTCGCCAGGTCTTGGGGGTCACCGTTCAAAACGGTGTGGCCACCATGCGTGGCTCGATTACGGACGAGGGGCTCCGGGCGCGTGCCAAGAGCATCGTGCAGAGTACCCCGGGCGTGGTCGAGGTGAAGGATCAGACGTTCCGTCGCTGACCGGGCGGCAGCAGGGTAACCGCAGCGGGGGCCAGCGGCAGAGTATGTCATGAAAGACGTTTTGGGGAATTTGTATACGCACCGCGAAACGCGGCCTTCACTGGCCGACGAGATTGCGGCGGAGCAGCAAGAACCCTCCATTTTCGGCGGCGATCTCCTCAAACAGCTCAAGGGGATGCGTAAGCGGCGGGCCATGATGCGGCGCATCATGGTGGTGGTGGCGCTGGTCTATGCCGTCGGTTTAGCGGCGTTCATCGCGCTTATTTTGATGCGCAATTCTGCCGAGCGGACCGGCCGGCGGATGGTGGCGGGGGCTACGGTCACGAACCGTCCAGCGGCCCTGCCCGGGGCAGCGGTGTACGATTCGAAAGCGATGCGCCTGGCCATCCAGCAGTGGAAGGACGCCGGGGAAAAGTTGCACGACGCCCGCCTGTGGATTCAAAAGGGACGGCGGGACACGGCCGGAGCACTGCTGCAGGAGATTCTGGCCGCGAATCCCAATCACAGCGAAGCGTTGTTCGAATCGGCCCAGCTGAGCGTGCAGCAGGACGCCAATGATCGCGCGCGCGACTTGCTGCAACGCCTGCTGACGGTGGACCCGCAGCGCAAGGCTGCGATTCAAATGTTGGCCACCGTCTATTCCCGTGCCGAGCAGCATGAACAGGCGCTGTCGCTGGCCAACTGGATCATGGAGACCGATCCGGACTGCACCGAAGCGCACCGCATTGCAGGCGTGGCTGCCTTTCAGGCCAAGCGCTTCGATTTGGCGCTCGCGCATTTCCGCAAGTGGGCCGTGGCGGAGCCGGAGAACATGAGTGCGCAAAAGCAGTATGCGGACGTGCTGCTCGCGCTCAAGGAATACGCCAAGGCCCTTGTCATCTATGAGGGCATCCTCAAGAAAAAGCCTGACGAGGCCGACGCCTACCGCCAGATGGCCGTGTGCTTTGCCCAGCAAGCCATGGTGGAGCAGGCGGTCTCCACCTTGATTCAAGCCATCTATAACGTCGGGGCCGCCAAGGTGGCCCCTTGGTTCCGGGACCCCGGTTTTGAAGGGGTGCGTCATCAAAAATTGTTTTCCCTGTTGGAACGCCAGGTGACCCTGCCGCACCTGTCGGCCAAGGCGGGCAAGTCCAGCGGTCCTTCCGTGCAGATGAACCCGGATTTCGAACTGCAACGGATTCAGCAGATCCAATCCATGCTCAAGATGCGGCACTGATTTCAGCGCCCCATCTGTTTATCTGCATGGCGTCCGGCCGAGGAGAACCATGAGCGTGCCCTCTGATCGACAACGCTGGCAACAAAGCCTCACCGCGGAGCGCAATGCCGCGGCGCTCTACCAGGCCTTGGCCGAGGCCGATCCGCAGGCGCCAGCCGCCCAGCTCTACACCAAGCTCGCCGCCACCGAGAGCCGCCACGCCGCGCATTGGGAACAACGTCTGCGCGAGGCCGGCGTTAGCGTGCCCGCGATCCGCTTGAACTGGCGCACGCATGTGCTGGGCTGGCTCGCCCGCCGCTGGGGCCCCGCGCTGGTGCTGCCCACGCTCGCGGATATCGAACGCGATGCCGGCAGCGAGTATGCCGGCGATCCCGACCGGACGGTGCAGGGCATGGCGCGCGATGAACGCGGCCACGCCCGCATGTTCCGCGCGCTCGCGGAAAATACCCAGATCAGCGGCGGCGATGTCGCCAAGCTCGAGGGCCGCCACAAGGCCGGCGGCAATGCGCTGCGCGCCGCCGTGCTCGGCGCGAACGATGGCTTGCTCTCCAACTTCAGCCTCATCATGGGCGTCGCCGGCGCCCAGCTGGCCGGGGGCTCGATCGTGGTCACGGGCCTGGCCGGCCTGGTCGCCGGCGCCTGCTCGATGGCCCTCGGCGAATGGCTGAGCGTGCAGAGTGCCCGTGAGCTGTATACGCACCAGATCAAGATCGAGGCCGACGAACTCGCCGAGGCGCCCGAAGAGGAGATGGAAGAGCTGGCGCTCATCTATCAGGCCAAGGGTCTGCCTGCCGACGAGGCGCGCAAACTCGCCGAACGGCTGCTCTCCGACAAAGACAACGCGCTGGACACGCTGGCGCGTGAAGAGCTGGGCATTGACCCGGACGAGCTCGGCGGCTCCGCCTGGGAAGCCGCCGGCACCTCGTTCCTGCTCTTCGCCCTCGGCGCGGTCATCCCGCTGCTGCCGTTCTTCTTCACCAGCGGCACCCGCGGCGTCCTCTGGAGCGCGGCGGCCAGCGCCATCGGCCTGTTCACCATCGGCGCGGCCATCACCTTGATGACGGGCCGCTCCGCGTTCTGGTCCGGCCTGCGGCAGGTGCTCATCGGCCTCGCCGCCGCAGCGGTCACCTACCTCCTCGGGCATCTCGTCGGCGGCCACCTCGGCTGACCGCTCCCGCCCCCGGAAAAAAACTGCAGCCGACTTGACATCAGGTCGCCCTGCCGTAGTTTCTGCGGCCCAATGAAACCAAACCAACAGGAACAACAAACATGAGTGAACCAGTGAGCGCGTTGCAGGTCGGCCAGACGGTGCCCGATTTCAAGTTGGATATCTATGACCCCAAGCAGAAGGATTTCAGCGAGATCAGCCTGGCCGGTCAGCAGAAGGCGAAGAAGTGGACCATCCTCTTCTTCTATCCTGCCGACTACACCTTCGTCTGTCCGACCGAGCTGGCGGACCTCGGCGAAAAATACGCGGCGATCAAGAAGCTCGGCGGCGAAGCCATCAGCGTCAGCACCGACACCAAGTTCGTCCACATGGCCTGGCAGCGCGACGAGAAGCTGCTCGCCGGCGTGCAGTACCCCATGGGCGCCGACCCGACCGGCACCGTCTCGCGGCTCTTCGGCGTCTATGATCCCGCCTCCGGCCTCGACTTCCGCGGCACCTTCATCATCAGCCCGGAAGGCAAGCTCGTCTCGTCGGAGGTCAACTTCCTCAACGTCGGCCGCAACTGCGACGAGCTGCTCCGCAAGCTCGAGGCGAACGTCTACCTCGCCAAACACGGCGACGAAGCCTGCCCCGCCAAGTGGAAGCCCGGCGCGCAGACTCTCAAGCCGAGCGCCGCCATGGTCGGCAAGGTCTACGAAGCGCTGAACGGCTAACGCCCTTCGGCAGCAGTCCCGCAGCGGCGGTTTCCCTACCTTGGAAACCGCCGCTGTTTTTTTGACAAGCCCGGGAAAGTTTCGCGCTTACTTTTTCCAAGCATTGGAAAAGCAGTGGCTTCTGTTTCCACTGCTTGGAAAACGCTGCGCACACGAGCGCTTCCTCGTGCGCTTTTCTCCTCATGTTATAAGCGGCGCATCGTGCGCTGGTTATGGCTTTGCAGGCGTCCCGTCGGGACGCCACGAGAGTAGCCCGGCGCTTCAGCGCCGGGTGTATGACGAAGGAATACGAGAGGCCCGTAGGGACGAAAGAAATACCGGCGCCTCACACCTCGGCACCCAGTCACGCGCGGACGACGCGGATGGCGCGGCGGGGACGGACGGGGCAGTTGGCTTCGCACGAGCCACAACCGTTGCATTTCTGCGCATCGAGCACGGGCTGCGTGGAAAATCCGCCGTCCGTGCTCTGCACCGCGAGCGCTCCGAACGGGCAGCTCTTGATGCATTCGGTGCACTCCTGGCCCGCAGCCAGCAGGCAGCTGTCCAGGTCGATCCGCGCGCTGCCGAGCACGTGCTTGAGCTTCTCCGCGCCGGTCAGCCGCCGCAGCGCGCCGCTCGGACACACCTGCGTGCAGCGCTGGCAAGTTTCGCGGCAGTAGTCGGTGTCAAAGTGCAGCACCGGCGTCAGCAGGCTGGCGAGGCCCGTCGCGCCCAAGTCGGGCCGGATGATGCGGGCGGGACAGACGCGCTCGCAGTTGCCACAGCGGAGGCAGACGCCGGGGAAGCGATCCTCGTCGAGCGCGCCCGGCGGGCGCAGCGGCGCCGCCGCTTTTCCACGTACGGTTCCGACGAGCAGCGCGCCCGCCGCGCCGGTGCCGGCGGCGAGAAAGGCGCGGCGGCCCGCGATGGGCGGCGCTGCGTTTTGTGCGCGCTGCCGCGGCCACGCGAGCAGCTCCTGCGTCGCACCCAGCGGGCAAAGGCGTGCGCACCAGAGGTTGGGCCGCAGCCATTCCAGCAGCACGACGAGCGGTAACCCGAGGCCTGCCAGCAGTGCTGCGCCGCCCAGCGGCCAGCGCCACACGCCGAAAAATCCGCTGAACAGCGCCAGCGGATCGAGCCAGAGCAGCAGCGGATACCCGACGACCGCCCCGCCGAACGTCAGCAGGGCGAACCAGTGATTGAGCACCGGGAAATTTCCCGGCGGCTTGGCTGCGCCGGCGCCGCGCAGCTTCCCGGCCAGTTCCAGCAACAAACCCGTCGGACAAACGTAGCGGCAAAAACCGCGCGGGATCAGCAGCGCCAGCAACAGCACCGGCAGCGCGAGCAGCGCCATCGCGCCGGCCGTGCGCACCGCGATCAGCGCAGCCAGCGCCACGAAGGGGCTGAAGGCCGGGAGCTGGAGCAAGAAAAACCGTTCAGGAACCCAAGGGCCCAGCAATAGCAGCACAAGGGCGAACACGCACCCGCGACTGACCAACGCCCAACGGCGTTGCGTTGCCCTCTTGTTTTGCGACGTGCGGCTATCGGCGGTGTCAGGGCTTTCAGGCATACGCTGTTCGCTGTGGATGCTTGTCCCAGCGTAGCCTCATGGCGCAACCGGGTCCGATGTTCGCACCCCCCAGCTTCAGCCGAGGAAGGCGCCTTGCTTGCGTAATAGTTCCTGCACCTTGGCGACATCCACATTGCGCGGCTGGCACTGCGACTGCACGGCGACCGCGGCGGCGGCGCCGGCGGCGTGGCCGGTGATCAGGCATGCGGCGATCAGGCGCATATCTTCGACCCACTTGGTGTCGCAGGCGATACAACGGCCCGCGGCGATGAGGCCGTCGAGTTTCTGCGGAACCAGCGCACCGTAGGGGATGGGCCAACCAACATGGTTCGCGCCCTGCGCGCCGCCGACGCCAACCACGTCGGCGCATTTCTTGCCGGCTTTCGCGTCGGCTGCGGTGAGCTGCGTGACGCCCGTGAGCAGGCGCGTCGTACGCACGCCGAGCTGCGGAGCGGTCTGGAGTAGGAAGAGCTTCTCGCCGCCGGGCGTGTTGCGTAGGGTCTGGATGCGTTTCCAGATCGAGCGGCGGTGTTCCATCTCGAGGCGCGAGAGCTCCTTCACGTCGAGGCCATCGGTGCTCGGCCCGCGCAGGTTGACCCAGCGGACGCTGGAAAGGGGTTCGAGCGAGCCGAGCGACTTGAAGCCGGCGGTTTTGAGCTTGTCCAGCTCGGCGCGGTCCACGTTGCCCATGCGATGGACGAGGCCGATCGCGTGCAGCCGTTGCTCGAACGCCGCACCGCCGGCGGCAAAGATATCGCCATCGCCGGTGGCATCTACGACGACCTTCGCGAGCAGCGCCTGCCGTCCGGACTTGCTCTCGAAGACGACGCCGCGGACGGCGTTGCCTTCCATCACCACGTCGGTCGCCCAGCTGTGCAGCACCACGTTCACGCCGGCCTCGGCGATCATCTCGTCCATCATGAACTTGGTCGCCTCGGGATCGGTCGTCGGGTTGTGCTTGCCCGGCACCTGGTTGATGATCGCGCCGTCGATCTTCGTCAGCCGCTCGCACAGCTCATCGCCGATGCCGCGCATGACCTTGATCTTCTCGCCGTTTTCCTTGGCGTGCGTGCTGATGACGACGAGGACGATGCCGCCCGACCACAGGCCGCCGAAATAGCCGTAGCGCTCCATCAGCGTCGTTTTCGCGCCCGCGCGCGCCGCGGCGACCGCGGCAGCGAAGCCGGCCGGCCCGCCACCGACGACGAGCACATCGGTCTCGGCGAAGATCGGCAGCAGCCGCTCCGGTTGGATCACCTTGCCATTCACGAGCCGCGCCGGGTAGAGCGCCCGGCCATTCGGTGCCATCGGGGTGAGTTCCTTGACTTTCCCGCCGGTGCCGGCGTCGGCGATGGCGCGGGTGGCGAAGGCCGAGCCCAACCCGGCGGCGGAGAGCGTGCGGAGCAATTCACGGCGCGTCATGAACTTCAATTGCATGGTGTCCTCACAGTTGTTTGACGAACGGGGGCCAGTGTAGCCAAATCATGGGCGGAGAAAAGCCGATTCTTTCGGCCGGCAGAGGAGGGCGCGGCTCGGCCACCGGCAGGGGTGCGAAGAACGCTTCGGAAAATGCGGCGGGCGTAAAGCTCCGCCGCCGGTGACGGAGGGCGAGCGTCGGCTTCTTTCCAAGGCCTGGAAACGCACAGCGGCGGCTTTTCCAAGGTTTGGAAAAACCGCCGCTGGGGTCGCCGTCGCGGATGGCTTACAGGATCTGCTTCAGCGCGGCGAAGGAGAGCGCGGTGCACTCCATCGGCGTCTTCTTGTCGGGATAGGACTCCTGCTCCAGCGTGATCCACTCGGTGCCGCCGACGTCGCGGCACGCGGCGAGCACGGCCGGCCAGTTGACGCTGTCCTGCCCGATGATGCCCTTCTTGCCGGCTTCGTTCTTAACGACGGTCGGCTTGAAGTGCGTGATCTTCATGCGGCCGGGATAGCGCTTCATCACGTCTACGGGATCATAGCCGGCGGCCGCGGTCCAGCCGCAGTCCTGCTGCAGGACGACGTCCTTGCTGGTGCGCTCGGCGAAGAGATCGAAGTAGGTTTTGCCGCTCGGGTCCTTGTCGAACTCGTGCGTGTGGTTGTGGTAACCGCACCAGAGCCCGAGGGGCTTGAGCGTTGCGGCAGTCGTGGTGAACAGCTCGGCCAGCACCTTGCTCTTTTCGGGGCTGGTGAAGTCCTTGTCGCCGGGGACGATCAGGAACTTGCAGCCGATGGTCTGGTGGAACTCGATCGTCTTCTGGAGCGCGTCGCCCTTGAAACTGCTGGTGCCGATGTGCGTGCCGGCGGCCTTGAGCCCGAGGTCGTCGAGCTTCTTGCGCAGCTCCTTGGCCTTGCCGCTGTAGCTGTGGTAGCCGGCGAACTCGACGCCCGCAAAGCCCTGCTTCGCGGTCCACTCGAGCGCGGCGTCGAAGCCCTTTGCGCAATCGTTGCGGATGGAATAGAGCTGCAGCGCGACCGGGATCTCGCGGCCGGCGGCGCTGGCGCCGCGCCAGGGCTGCAGGCCGGCGGCGGCCGCGGCGAGCAGCGAACTTTGGAGGAACCGACGGCGCGAAATCGCCGTCCCGATGATCTGCGAGGAGGTGTTCATAGTGCGCGGCTTATAGCCCGACCGCGCGACCGTGTCCAGCCCAACTCCGCGCCGTTGCCGCGCCGCCGCCACAATCTGCTTGTCCTGCGGAAAACGGAACGCTACCGTGCGCGGCATTGTTCGTCAGGGTTGCGGGTCGTATCCATTGAAAGGGTTGCCATGACAACGGAAAATGCCGCCTCGTCGCGGGGTTGGGTGGTGGTGCTTGCCGCGCTGGGCATCAATCTGGTTTTGGGCGCGCTCTATGCGTGGGGCGTGCTGGCCAAGGCCTTGGTCGTGCAGTGGCATTGGTCGCGGACCGAGGCCGCCATGCCCTTCACGGTGTCCACGGTGGCCTTCGCCCTGATGATGGTGTTCGCGGGCCGCGCGCAGGACAAGCTCGGCCCGCGCTGGATCGCGCTGTGCGGCGGCTTGCTGTTCGGCCTGGGTCTGATCGCGTCCAGCTTCGTCACGACGCCCCTGCTGATGTTGCTCACCTACGGCGTGATCGGCGGCTGCGGCATCGGGCTGGGTTATTCCTCCACCACGCCGCCGGCGATCAAGTGGTTCCCGCCGGCGAAGAAAGGCCTCATCACCGGCCTCGTCGTCAGCGGCGTCGGCGTCGCCGCCGTTTATATCTCGCCCCTCACCCAGTTTCTGCTGGGCCAAACTACGATCTCCCAGACGTTCCTGATCCTCGGCATCGGCACCAGCCTCATCATCGCGCTGCTCTCCCAGCTGCTCGTCAATCCGCCCGCGGGCTATGTGCCTGCCACAGCGGCATCTGCCGGGCCCGCCGCCCGCCCGGCCGCCGCGCCGCGCCGCGACTACGACTGGCACGAGATGCTGCGCACGCCGCGCTTCTACCAGCTCTGGGCGATGTTCGTGCTGACGGCCTCGGCCGGCCTGATGATCATCGCGCACGTCGCGATCATCGCCAAGGAGCAGGCGGCCTGGGCGTGGGGCTTCGTGCCCGTGGCCCTGCTGGCGATTTTCAACACCACCGGCCGCATCGTCAGCGGCTATCTCTCCGACCGCATCGGCCGCACGCAGACGATGCTCCTCGCGTTCCTGTTGCAGTCGCTCAACATGTTCCTCTTCGCCTTTTACACCACGCCGGCGCTGCTCGTGTTCGGCTCCGCCTTCACCGGCCTCTGCTACGGCACCATCTTCACCTTGATGCCCTCCGCCACCGCCGACTACTACGGCCTCCGCCATCTCGGCGTGAACTACGGCCTCGTGTTCACCGCCTTCGGCGTCGCCGGCGTGCTGGGCCCGATCCTCGGCGGGCTGTTGCGCGACCACTCCGGTTCCTACACGGCTTCCTACCTGCTCTCCGCCGTCATGCTGCTGCTCGCCGCGGCCATGGCCTGGTTCACCCGCCCGCCGCGCCCTGCGGCGGAAGCGGTGGCGCCGGGCCGTTAAGCCCGGCCGGTCTGGACGCTTTCCTTTTGGGCGTGCGCCGCTAGGATAGGGCGCAGGCGGCACCATGCGCGAATTCGACATCGAAAAATATGTGCGGCGGCTCGGGCGCTTCCATGTGGAGCAACGCCTGAACATGCAGGCCAACCACGCGGCCGATATTTTCGGGCCGGGCCTCGTGCACATCCACATCGAGAACATGCTGTGGCTGCATTTTTGCATCAAGCGGCTGCTGCAGGTCTGCGGCGTCTATGGCCTGGGCCGGCGCAATACCGGCAAGTTTGCCGTCACGCACAACGCCGTGGCGCTCCCGGGGTTGCCCGCTGCGCTGGAGGGGCTGACGCTGCTGCACCTGACGGATTTCCACGCCGATTTTTCCGCGACGGCGATGACGGCGCTGATCGAGGCGGTGCGCCCGCTGCGGTGGGACGCGTGCGTCTGGACCGGCGATTATCGCGGGCTGACGCATGGCCCGTGGGAGCCGGCCGCCGCGGCGCTGCGCCGCGTCCGCGAGGCGCTGCACGGCCCGGTCTACGCGGTGCTCGGCAACCACGATCCGCTGGAGATGGCCGACGCGCTGGAAGACATGGACGTGCGCCTGCTGCTCAACGAGCGCGCGGCGTTCGAGCGCGGCGGCGCGCGCCTCTGGCTCGCCGGTGTGGACGATCAGCACATCTTCGAGACCGACAACCTGGAGAAAGCCGTGGACGGCGTCCCGGCGGGCGAGCCGGTCGTGCTGCTCGCGCATTCGCCTGAGCTCTATCGCAAGGCGGCCTACGGCGGCATCGAGCTGATGTTGAGCGGGCATACGCACGGCGGGCAGCTCTGCCTGCCCGGCGGCTGGCCGATCCTCGCCAACGCGCGCGTGCCCTGGCGCATGACGCGCGGCGCGTGGCGCTTCCGCCAGCTGCAAGGCTACACCTCGCGCGGCTGCGGCGTCAGCGGCGTCGAGTGCCGCTACAGCTGTCCGCCGGAAATCGTGCTGCATCAGCTCCACCGCGCGCCGGGGCGCGCATGAGCGCCGCGCCGTTCCTCGCGCCGCCGCTCACGCTGCGCGGCGTCACGTTCGATCCGCCGCTGTTCCTCGCGCCGATGGCGGAAATCTCGCACAGCGCCTTCCGGCGGCTCGTCGCCGATTTCGGCGGCGCGGGTGCGCTGTTCACCGAGATGCTCTCCGCGAAGATGCTGCTCAACGAGGAGATGCACCGCTCGCCCTGGACCAAGCGCCGCGCGTGCGAGGGCCGCGTCATCTACCAGCTGCTCGTCGTGGACACGGAGAAGCTGCCGAAAATCCTGGAGCACCTCGCGCCGCTCGCGCCCGACGGCCTCGACCTCAACAGCTCGTGCCCTGCGCCGACCATCCGCGCGATGGGCGGCGGCGCGGATCTGTTCGAGAGCGGGGAGCGGATGTGCGCCATCCTGCGCGTGCTGCGCGCGAATTTTTCCGGCCCGCTGACGGTCAAGATCCGGCTGGGCATGGAGACGGACGGCTGGCGCGCGCGGCTCGGCGAGCGGCTGCGCATGCTGCGCGGGGAGGGCGTGGACGGCCTGACGCTGCACCCGCGCTTCGCCGGCGACAAGCTCAAGCGCGAGCCGCGCCACGAGCTCTATGCCGAGCTCGCCGCCGAGGCGCAAATTCCGCTCATCGCCAACGGCGACATCCTCGACCCGCACTACATCCACAGCCGCGCCGCCGCCTTCGCGCCGGCCGCGGGCCTGATGCTCGGCCGCATCGCCGCCGCACGCCCGTGGGTTTTTGCCCAGTGGCGCAACCCCGGACTGGTCGTTGACCATGCCGCCATCTGGCAGCGTTTCTGCGACTATGTGGAGGAGGATTTCGTGGCGGAGCGCGCGCTGGGGCGGGTGAAAGTATTCACGGCCTATTTCTCCCGCAACTTCCTGTTCGGTCACAATTTTCGCATGTCGGTGCAGGGCGCGCCGACCATCGCCGCCGCCCGCGAACGCGCCGCGAAATTCTTCGCCACCGGGCCCGCGCTGACCAAGCACATCAGCCTGAGTGGTATCTGACGGGGGGGGGCGCGGTGCGGACGAGAGCGGACGGAGCCGGCGGTCCGGGGCGAGTTGGGCCGGCGGTCTTCCCTGCCTTGGAAAAGGGAGGCGTGAGCTTGTCCAAGGCTTGGAAAAAGCGGGGCTCCGGTTTCCAATGTTTGGAAAATCCGTCTTCGGACTTGACGATGCCCGCGGGAAGGCTTTGAATCCTTGTGGCCGCAGAGGGCCAAGCAAACGACATTCTGGCGGGGGCAATATGAGAAGTGGAAACCAGAAAGTGTGGGCGGCAGTCGGTGCGCTGGGGGTCGGTGTGCTGTCGGCGTGGGGTGCGGATACGCCGACCGTGGGCGTCTCGCTGACGAACCTGGCGGACCAGATGCAGCTGGAAGACCTGGGGCAGATTCCCATCGAGCAGGTTTCGACGGCGTCGCGCTTCACGCAGAAGGCGAGCGAGGCGCCGGCCCAGGTCACGGTCGTCACCAGCGACGAGATCAAGCAGTTCGGCTACCGGACGCTGGCCGACATCCTGGCGGGCGTGAACGGGCTCTACGTGACCTACGACCGCAGCTACAGCTACCTCGGGGTGCGCGGGTTCAACCGGCCGGGCGACTTCAACTCGCGCGTGCTGATCATGGTGGACGGCCACCGCATCAACGACAACATCTTCGAGGGCGGCTATGTCGGGCGGGAGTTCATCCTCGACGTGGACCTGATCGAGCGGGTGGAAATCGTGCGCGGGCCGAGCTCGTCGCTCTATGGCAGCAGCGCCTTCTTCACGGTGGTCAACGTGATCTCCAAGCGCGCGGCGGCGGTCAAGCACGCCGAGGTTTCGGGCGAGGCGGGCAGCCGCGGCACCGTCAAAGGGCGGGCCACCGTGGGCGGCGTGTGCCCGAAGACCGGCGCGGAGGTGTTGCTCTCCGCTTCGCGGTACACGAGCCGCGGCGCGGGCCAGCTCTACTATCCCGAGTTCGACACGCCCGCGAACAACAATGGCATCGCCGCCCGCCGCGACGGCGAGCGGGCCGACAATTACTTTGGCAGCCTGCGCTTCCACGAGCTGACCGCCTCCGCGGCCTACGTCACCCGCGACAAGGACATCCCCACGGGCTCGTGGGACACGCAGTTCAACGACCCGCGCTACCATGCGATGGATTCGCACGGCTACGTGGATTTCAAGCTGGACCATAAGATCGATGCGCAGACCGAGGTCATGGCGCGCGGCTATTTCGACGAGATCCGCTACGGGGCGGACTACCCGCTGCCGGTGGATCCGGAGGTGGGCGGCCCGACGCTGAACCGCGACAACAGCGTGGGCCGGATCGTCGGTGGCGAGGTGCAGGTGACCCATCGCTGGAACCGGCACACCTTCACGCTGGGCGGCGAACTGCGGCGGCATCTGAACCAGGACATCGAGAACTTTGACCTGGATCCCTATGTGCTCGATGCCAAGGCGGTCCAGGACAGCTATGACGGCGGCGCCTATGCGCAGGACGAGATCATGCTGCGGACGAACCTGCTGCTCAACGTGGGGCTGCGCTACGACTACTACGAGAGCTTCGGCAGCACGGTCAATCCGCGGCTGGGGTTGATCTACGGGCCGTGGGACAAGGGCACGCTCAAGCTGCTCTATGGCCGGGCGTTCCGCGCGCCCAACGTCTATGAACTGTATTATCCGCTGAGCGACAATCCGTCCAATGAGGACCTCAAGCCGGAGGTCATCTCGACCTATGAGGCGATCTTCGAGCAGGGACTGCCGCACAACCTGCGGTTGAGCGTGGCTGGTTACTACTATCGGATTGACGACCTCATCTCCCTCGACCCCGAGACGCTGGTGTTCCAGAACGTGGACAAGGTGCGGACCAAGGGCGTGGAAGCGGCGCTGGAGTGGCGGCATGCCAGCGGCGTGCGCACCCGCGTCGGCTGCTCGGTGCAACGGTCCGAGGACGCCAACACCGGCGAGCGCTTGAGCAACTCGCCGGAGCAGCTGGCGAAATTCCACGTGCTCGTGCCGCTGGTGCCGGAACGCCTCTTCACCGGCTTGGAGATCCTCTATACCGGGCAGGCCAATACGCTGCCGGACCGCGCCGTGCCGCACGCGGACGCTTACTGGATCGCCAACCTGACATTGTTCAGCCAGAAGCTGGTGGAGGGCCTGGAGCTTTCCGCCAGCCTCTATAACCTCTTCAACGAGGGCTATGCCTTCCCCGGCGGGCCGGGCCACACCCAGGATCTTGTTTATCAGGATGGCCGGACCCTGCGCGTGAAGTTGACCTACCGGTTCTGATCTCATGAAGCTCCGCTCCAGCCTTGTCACGGTGTGCCGCGCCAGCCTGCTGGCGGGCGCGCTCCTCGTTCGCGGCCCGGTGGCCGCCGCCGAGCCGCCGCCGCTCGCGGAGCATCAGATCAAGGCGCTTTATCTGTTCAATTTCACCAAGTATGTGGAATGGCCGGTGCCCGCCACGGCCGCCGCACCCTTCACCATCGGCATCAGCGGCGCGCCGGAGGTCAAAAACGATCTGCTGGAAATCACGCGCGGCAAGCGCGTCCAGGGCCGGGAGATTGTGGTCCGGTCCATCACGCTGACGCAGGATGTCAAGGTGTGCCAGCTGGTCTTCATCGGCATGGCGGACAAGCCGCGCATCAGGGAGCTGCTGCAGCGGGTGCAGGACACGGCCGTGCTCACCGTGGGCGAGGCCGATAATTTTCTGGCCCTCGGCGGCATGGTCAATTTTGTGCGGCAAGAGAACAAGCTCCGGCTCGAGATCGGCCTGGACGCCGTCCAGCGTGCCCGGCTGGTCATGAGTGCCAAGCTGCTCGCGGTGGCCGGGCAGGTCAAGGGGCGGGTGGAACCGCCGCGGAAATAAGATGGGCTTCCTGCCTACATTTTCGATCCGCAGCAAACAGATGCTCATCAGCATGCTGACGAGCGGCGTCGCCCTGCTGTTGGCCAGCGCCGGCTTCGTGATCTACGACAGGGTCACGGTGCAGGACGAGATGAAGCAGGGCTTGCTGACCTTGGCGGCGATGCTGGGCAACAACAGCACCGGGGCGTTGGACTTCAACGACCGCAAGGTGGCCCACGAGGTGCTCTCCGCGCTGAAAGCCCGGAGCGATATCACGGCGGCCTGCATCTACACCAAGGAGGGCGAGGTCTTCGCCCGGTATCCGCAGCAGGGGCCCGGCGCGGAGTTCGCGCCCCCGCCCTGCCAGCCCGCGGGCCATCGGTTCGAGCACGACCGGATTGTGCTCTTCCAGCCCATCATCCAAGGCGACGAGCAACTGGGCACGATCTTCCTCCAGGCCAACCTCGACGCGCTCTCCCAGCGGATGCACCAGTACTACAAGATTGCCGGCGGCGTCCTGCTGGCGGCGATGCTGATGGCCTTCCTGCTCTCGCTGTGGTTCCAGCGCTTCATCACGGTGCCCATCCTGCACCTGGTGCAGGCGACGCGGTCGGTGGCGCGGCAGAAGGACTACGTGGTGCGCGTGCCCAAGGAGAGCGCGGACGAGCTGGGCCAGCTGATCGATGATTTCAACGAGATGCTGGCCCAGATTCAGGCCCGCGACGCTGCGCTCCAGGGGGCGCATACCCAGCTGGAGCAGCGCGTGATCGAGCGCACGCAGGAGCTGCAGGCGGAGGTCGCCGAACGCAAGCGGGTGGAGGGGCAGCTCCTGCAGGCGCAGAAGATGGAGGCGGTGGGCCAACTCGCCGGCGGCATCGCGCACGACTTCAACAACATCCTCGCGGCCACCATCCTGCAGCTGGACCTGGTGCTGGATGAGCCCGGCCTGTCGCCGCAGTTGCAGGCGGACCTCAGGGAGGTGGAGAAAGGCGCCCAGCGGGCGGCCGAACTGACCCGGCAGCTGCTGTTGTTCAGCCGGCGCCAGATCATGCAGATCAAACCCCTCGACCTCAACGAGGTGCTGGCCGACCTCCTGAAGATGCTGCGCCGGCTGCTCGGCGAACACATCGACATCACGCTCCACGGCGAGCCCGGCCCCTTGTGGATTGATGCCGACGCCGGCATGATGCAGCAGGTGGTCATGAACCTCTGCGTCAACGCCCGTGATGCCATGCCCCAGGGCGGGCGTCTCACCCTCGGCACGCGCGCCTTGGAAGTCCGTCCTTCCGACGTCCTGGCCAATACCGAGGCGCGCCCCGGCCGCTTCGTCTGTCTCTCCGTGGCCGACTCCGGCTGCGGTATGGACCCCCAGACGCTCCCGCACATCTTCGAGCCGTTCTTCACCACCAAGGAAATCGGTCGCGGCACCGGCATGGGCCTGGCCACGGTCTATGGCATCGTCAAGCAGCACCAGGGCTGGGTCGAAGTGGAAAGCGCGGTGAACGTCGGGACGGCCTTCCGCGTCTACCTGCCGGCGCGTCCCGCGGCGGCCTCGGGGGCGTCTGCCCCCGCGCACCCGCCGCTCCCGCGCGGCTCCGAAACCATCCTGGTCGTGGAAGACGACGAGCCCCTGCGCAAGCTTTCCGTCATGACGCTGCAGCGCCTCGGTTACCGCGTCTTCGAGGCATCCACCGGCGCCGCCGCCTTGCGGCAGTGGAACGACTACGAGGGCGCCATCGCGCTCCTGCTGACCGACATGGTGATGCCCGAAGGGATCAACGGCCTGGATCTGGCGCAACGTCTCCGCATCCTGAAGCCCGACTTGAAAGTGATCGTGTCCACCGGCTACAGCCAGGAGATGGCCCGCCTCAGCGCGAGCAAAGAACGCGATCTCACCTTCCTGGGCAAACCCTACGAAATGCGCCTGCTCGCCATCACCGTGCGTGAATGCCTCGATCGCGTATGAAAAGAAGTCATTCATTATCGGTCAGCTGTCGATGGTCGGTGGGCCGTTGAAAAACGGGTGCTGCGCGCGAAGTCCTTCCGCTCCGACATCCGCGCGTTTCATGTCTTGAAACCTTCCAAGCTTAACCTTTCCAACCCTTGGAAAAACTCACGCTTCCCGTTTCCAATGCTTGGAAAATGAGCGGTCCGTTCCGTCGGATCGGTCCAAGCTCATCGCGCCTGCAACTCGGAGCCTGTAACTTGCAACCTCTCACTCCGGCGGCGGGCGCCCGGTGGGCAGGGGCAGTGGCGCGCGCACGGGCGGCTGGGCCGGCGGGAGCTGGCTCTTGAGCGCCACGTACATCTCGGCGAGGCGCTGGCGCGCGGCATCGTCTTGCAGCGCGGCCATGCCCTGTTGGAAAATGCTCTCGGCGCGCGCGCCGTCGTGGAGGCAGTTGATGGCGACATCCAGCATCTCGATCCACGCCTGGACCTGGTCGGGCCAGCCGTGCGCGATCTCCAGGAAGCCGGCGAGCGCCTCCTCATAGTGGCCCTCCTGTTTGCGCGCGAGCGGAATGCCGTAGATCGGCTGCGGCCGGTCATAATGCTTGTTGGGGAAAAACAGGCTGCCGAACGGTTCGGCCAACAGCCGGGCCAGCGGTTTGGCGACGATGATGGCGCCGGCGAGCGTGAAAAACGGGCTGGCCACGAAGGCCGCGCCGGTCAGGCCGATGGCGAAGAACGGCGACGCGATCAGCAACCGCACCAGCAAGTGACCGAGGATGGGTTTGTAATCGTTCATCGTCGCGCCGCCAGCATGGCGGAATGCCAGCCACCCTTCAAGCCGGGAAAGGTGTGCGGCGCAGCACATAACGCCATTGCCTTGCCGCAGGGCGGTTGGCTAAACTGCGCGCCATGAACACAATCCATTGGGCCTGCTTGGCCGGGGTGTGCGCCCGTCTGGGCGCGCAGGCGGAAACGACGCCGCTGAACGATCCGTTGGAGGAGCAGAAGGAGACGCTCATCGCGTGTGAGCTGGCGCAGCCGCCGAAGCGCGCGGAGGTGCCGGTCTTCGATTCCGCGAAGGAGTGCGAGGCCGCGAAGGGCGAATATCATTACAAGCTCTGGCTGCCGGAAGGCTACAAGGCCGACGAGAAAAAAGCGTGGCCCTGCATCTTCATCGCCTCGCCCGGCGGCAAGGCGGGCATGGGCAACATGGCCGCGTGGCTCAAGGCCAGCGGCTACGTGGTCGTCATGCTCATCGAGTCGAAGAACGGGCCGTGGGCACCGATCGTCGGCAACTTTCTCGCGGCGCACGACGACGTGGTCAAGCGCGTGCGCATCCAGGAGGGCCTGAAAATCGCCACCGGCATGTCCGGCGGCGCGCGGGCCAGTTCCGTGTTCGTGCAGACGCGGCCCGGTTTTGTCGGGCTTATTCTGCAGGGCGCGGGCGGCGCGTCCGACAGCAAAGGCGTCTATCATGTCGCCAAACTCAAGGGCAGCCACGGCGTTTTTGTGGCGATGACCATCGGCGAGAAGGACAGCAACAAGACCGAGGTGCCGCGCATGAAGACGGCGCTCGGCCCCGCGCGCTTCAGCGTCTATCCCTTCGACGGTGGCCACGTCTGGGCGCCGCCGGAAACGTTCGCGAAGGCGATCGCCTGGGTCGAGCAGCAGATCTACCGCAAGAGCGACACCCCCGCTGTCGTCAAGAAGCTGCTCGCCCCGCGCTGCGCCGCGGCGGGCAAGTGAAGAAAGTTTAAGGTTGCAGGTTGCAAAGTTCCGCGCTGCCGGTGGATCGGTCGGATCCGTTTGATCGGCCCGATCTGCCGTCGTGCGGCGGGCACGATCAACGCACAAGGGGCGCAGCAAGTCTGCGCCCCTACAGGTTTCGTTTTCCTGAAAGTGCCACCACCGCAAATCGGCAAGCGGCAATCTTCAATCGGAAATTTCATTGCCTCCTCTCGCGCCGCCGCTTTTGTCGCGGCGCTTTTTTTCTGCTATAAGCTTCGCATGAGCGACGCGATCCAGATCATCACCAGCCTGCAGAATCCGCGGATCAAGCAGGCGGTCCGCCTGCGCGAGCGGCGCGACCGCGACGAGGCCGGGCTGTTCCTCATCGAGGGCCGGCGCGAGGTGGCGCGCGCGCTGGACAACGGCTGGCAGCTGCACACGCTGTTCTTCTGCAACGAGCTCTTCACCAGCATGGCGGAGGCCGACACGCTCGCGCGCGCCGCGGCCGCCGGGGTCGAGCAGGTCGCGTGCAGCGCGCCGGTGTTCCGCAAGCTGGCCTACGGCGACCGCACCGAGGGCCTGCTCGCCATCGCGCCACAGCGCCACCTCGCGCTCGCCGACCTCAAGCTGCCGGAACACCCGCTGCTGATCGTCGCCGAGGCCATCGAGAAGCCCGGCAACCTCGGCACCATCCTGCGCAGCGCCGACGCCGCCGGCGTGAACGCGGTGATCGTCTGCGACGGCTGCACCGATATCCACAACCCGAACGTCGTCCGCGCGAGCATCGGCACACTCTTCAGCGTCCCGGTGGTCGAGGCCCCGAGCGCGGACGTGCTCGCGTGGCTGCGCGAGAAGAAGATTGCCGCGCTCGCCGCCACGCCGCACGCGACGCACGAATACACGGCCGTGGATCTCACGCGCGGCGTCGCCATCGTCGTCGGGCAGGAGCAGGCGGGCCTGAGCGCGCGCTGGATGGAGAGCGCCGAACTGCAGGTGAAGATCCCGATGCTCGGCCAGGCCGATTCGCTCAATGTCTCCGCCGCGACCACGCTGCTGCTGTTCGAGGCCGTCCGCCAGCGGCGGGCCGTGGGCCAGTGACGAGCTGAACGGCCCAGAAGAAGTAACCACCGAGGCCGCGGAGGTCGGCGGAAGTTCACAGAGGACGGATGGTAGGGACGCCGCGCCGCGGCGTCCGCCAGACCACCCAAACCCGCCTCCCTACTTGACTCCACCCACCCGTTCCGCGAGCATGGTCGCAGCCGTGTGTGATAAAAAACTGTTCGGCTAAATTATGGAACCAAAAGCGCGACGGGGTATCGCAGTTGTGATGTTGATATTGGGTAGCGTACTTAGCGCCGGTGTTCTGCTTTTCTCTTTTGCTGCATTCCTTGCCGAACTATTCCAAAGACTACCTTGGACCGCGGTACTCGCAGGCGGACAACTCTTAATCGGAGGCAGTTTGGCCGTCACAGGATTAATTCTGCTGATTAAGGCGCGCTCAAAGAAGTAGCGCTTGGTCCAACCAACATCGACCGCGTGTCTTTGCACCCTCTGTGGTGGTTTCTTTTAGCGGTGAGCGCAGTTCCAAGCCTTGGAAAAGGGCTGTCAATTATTTTCAATCCTTGGAAAGATGCCGCCGTGACTTTCCCAATGCTTGGAACTTGCTGTAGCGGCGACCAGCGGTCGCCGTCGGCGGCCACAGGCCGCCGCTACAGAAGAAACTTTGATCGTACGCAGGAGGACTGACATGAAGCGTTTGTGTGTTGCGTTGTATCTGGGTTTGCTGGCAACGGCGAGCGGTGCGCAGGCAGAGGAACTGTCGCGGGCGGTGCTCGATCTTTCGCTGGAGCCGCCGGTGGTCAACACGCAGCCGGGGCCGGAGTACGCCGACGCCGTCCGCACGGGCAACATGATCATCGGGCTGGAGCGGACGCCGAAGGGCCGGCTGTGGGCTTGCTGGGTGGGCAATGGCGATAACCCGAACGGCTTCTTCATGCTTGCGACGAGCGATGACGGCGGGAAGTCGTGGTCGCAGCCGCGGGTGGTGATCGATCCCACCGATCCGACCAACACGCCGCCGCGCCGCGCGCTGGTCGGCAATCTCTGGACCGATCCGCTGGGCCGGCTGTGGCTGTTCTTCGACCAGAGCCTCGGCTACTTCGATGGCCGCTGCGGCGACTGGTACACCCGCTGCGACAATCCCGACGCCGCCGAGCCCACATGGACCCAGCCGGTGCGCTTCGCCGATGGCTGCACGCTGTGCAAGCCGACGGTGCTCGCCAACGGCGACTGGCTGCTGCCGGTCTCGCTATGGCCGCGCGAGCGCATCAATCCGCCTTTGCTCAAGGAAGCGCACCACGCTCTCGATCCGCTCCGCATGGCGAACGTCTTCGCCTCGACCGATCAGGGCCGGACGTGGACGCGCCGCAGCGGCGTGGCGTTCCCGAACACGGAGTTCGACGAGCACATGATCGTCGAGTTGAAGGACGGCCGCCTCTGGATGCTCGCGCGCACAAAGCAGGGCATCAGCGAAACGTTTTCGACCGACAAGGGCGTCACGTGGAGCGCGCCGCAGCCTTCGGCGCTCCAGAACCCCAGCGCGCGGTTCTTCATCCGCCGGCTGGCCTCGGGCAACCTGCTGCTCGTGAAGAACGGCCCGACCGATGCGCGCCTGCCGCGCCGCTCCAGCATGACCGCCTTCCTGTCCACCGACGATGGCAAGACGTGGCCGCACCGCCTGCTGCTCGACGACCGCGCGCTCGTGAGCTACCCCGACGGCTTCCAGGCGCCCGATGGCACGCTTCACATCCTCTACGATTGGAACCGCCACACCGATGCGGAGATCCTGCTCGCCAAGTTCCGCGAGGAGGATGTCGTTGCCGGCAAGTTCGCCTCGCCTGGCGCGAAGCCGCGGATGCTGGTGAACAAGGCCTACGCGCCGCATCCGCCGAGTTCGATCCGGCCCGACCCGCAGTGGGCCGCGCAGGCGGCCGAGGATGCGAAGCAGGATTTCAAGAGCATCCCCTACGACGGTGTGACGCCGAACAAGATGGTATGCGATACGACGCTGCGCGAGCTGCCCGATGGCTCGTGGATTCTCTTCATCCTCGCCGGCGGCAACACGGAGCCTTCGCCGTTGAACTACACCGGCGTCACGCGCAGCTCCGATCGCGGCAAGACGTGGTCGAAGCTGGAGTGCTTCGACGTCGGCTTCCCGCGCGAGGGCAAGACCATCGGGCAGGGGCCGACCGAGCTGATGATCCGCGGCGGGCGCGCCACGCTGTTCTTCTCCACGCACTCGAAGCACTGGGCCAACGACTGGCGTTCGTGGTTCCTGCACAGCGACGACTCCTTCAAGACGTGGCGCAAGCCGGAGGCCGTCCCCGGCCGCCTGCAGAACCGCACGTTCATCCGCAACCATATCGCCACGCGCGACGGCCGTCTCATGGTGCCGTTCCAGCACTACATCGGCCCCGCCGACCAGCAGGACCGCGCGCCGCTCGACCGCGACTTCACGAACCCGCGCAACGGGGTGCTGATGAGCAGCGACGGCGGCAAGACGTGGACCGAGCACGGCAATATCCGCCTGACGCCGAACGACCGCTACTTCGGCTGGGCGGAGAACAATCTCGTCGAGCTGGGCAAGAACCACATCGCGATGCTCATCCGCGCCGATGGCCTCGGCGGCGTGCTGTTCCGCGCCGACTCCCGCGACGGCGGCCGGACGTGGCCGGAGTTTGCCAATACCACGGCCATCCCGAATCCCGGCAGCAAGGCGACGCTCTACAGCCTGGGCGGCAACGCCGTCGCGCTGCTGCACAACCCCAACGGAAAACGTCGCACCCCGATGGCACTCTGGATCAGCTTCGACGGCATGCAGAGCTGGCCCTACCAGCGCGTGCTCCAGCAGGAAAGCTGCGACGGCCCCAAGGGCAACATGAACTACCCCGATGGCTTCGTCAGCGCGGACAAGCAGTGGCTGCACTTCGCCTTCGACGACAACCGTCACCGCGCTGTGCACTACTCCGCCAAGCTCCCGCCGCTGCCGGGTGCCGCATCCGACAAGTCCGCGCTGCCGGCCCAGCCTTGAGCCCTCCGCGGATAGAGATCAGAGGTCAGCGGTCACCCTTCGACGTCGCTGGTTCGACTGCGCTCACCACGGGTCAGGGCAGGGCGGTCAGCCGGAGGAAGCAGAAGAAGATTTGACCGCAGAAGCCGCAGAGGTCCGACTCTCCTGGAGGGTGGCGTGTCACGTCGCCGCTTGGCTGCGGTTTCTTTCGGCGCGGCGGCGCCGCGCCCTCCAAGAAGGCTTTATCGCCCGGCCTCCCCTCCGGAAATTCGCGAGCTTCGCGCAATTCGCGGTAAGAATATGGCCTCCGTTCCTGCTTTCCTGGATTCCTCGTTTGCCCGTCCACCTGCGTTGCCTTCGTTAACTTCCGTTCAATCCGTTCTGGTCGGTCTCGTGCGCGGCTCGCGAGCACCACTGTGCGGACCGAGAGCGGTCCGGCCGGTTTTGGTCTTGCGCGGTTCACGGGGCAAAAGGATACTCCGCGCCATGAAAATGCACCGACTGTTGGGGGTGGTCGCCGGCCTGTGTCTGTTGGCAGCAGGGGAGGCGCGCGCCGTCACCAACAGCTTGTTGGGGGCGTTGACCTCGCCGCTGCTGTTCAAGGGCGATGCGCAGACGGGCTACCGCGATCCGCTGCTGCTGTGGCACGAGGGGACTTTCCATCTGTTCTTTACCGTGGGCGAACGGGAGCCGCAGGCGGTCTACCTCTACCTGGCGCACAGCACCAGCCGGGACCTGCAACACTGGACGCCCGCACAGAAGTTCACGCCGCGCGACCTGAAGCTGAACTTCGTCAGCCCGGGCAGCGTGGTGCGGCACGGGGGGCAGTGGCTGCTGTGCGCGGCCACCTACCCCCAGCCGAGCGGCGAGCTGTACGGCAACGCCACCGCCCGCCTGTATGTGCTGCGCAGTGGCGATCTGGAGCGCTGGTCGGAGCCGGAACTGCTCCGCGTGAAGGGGCCCGACGTGCCCGTCGAGAAGATGGGCCGGATGATTGATCCCTATCTGCTGCCGGACAAGGACGAGCCGGGCAAGTGGTGGTGCTTCTATAAGCAGAACGGCGTCAGCATGAGCTGGTCGCGGGACCTCACGCAGTGGACGGCCGCCGGCTCGACAAAGGCGGGCGAGAATGTCTGCGTGCTGGTCCACAACGGTGCCTACCTGATGTTCCACTCGCCGCACAACGGCATCGGTGTGCTGCAGTCGGCCGACCTGAAACAATGGACGCCAGCCGGGCCGCTGTTGACGCTGGGGCAGCCGGACTGGCCATGGGCGCGCGGGCGGCTGACCGCGGGCTATGTGGCCGACCTGCGGCAGGTGGCGGGCGTCGGCAAGTATGTGATGGTCTTCCACGGCACCGGCCCGGAGCCGGAGCCGGTCAAGTTCCTCACGCACGGCTGCCTCGGCATTGCCTGGAGCGACGACCTGAAGACGTGGGACTGGCCGGGCAAGGGCAAGCGCTGAACAGGCCGCCCAGCCGCGGTGGGCTTGTCAATTCCTCGACGGGTGCGGTAGCGGGTCTGTCCGTGGTTCTTGGTCGCCAAGGGAGAACGCCCGCCGCGGGGACTGAGAAAAGGGCACTCGATCCGGCCGGACTGCCCCATCAGTCCGACCTCCACCCTCGGCCACCCATGCCAAACGACCCCTGACAACGGTCGGTCAGCATTTCTTCTCTTGCGCCACCGCGGCGCCACACGGATACTCCGCGCCATGAAAATCCATCGCGCGTTTTCAACGGCCGAACTGCTCCAACTCCAGCGCTGGAATACGCCAACGATCTACAATGGCTGGGAACAAATGACGCGACGCAACGCGGCGCGCGAAGCCTTCAACCCCGAGGAGACGCGCGACTTTATGCCGCAAATGGGGCCGATGTGTGGTTGGGCCATCACCGTCGTCATCGAGCCGAGCCAAAAGAAGCATCGCGCGACGAACCCCAACGCTTGGGCGGACTATCGCCGCTACGTGGCGGGCGTGCCGGGGCCGAAGGTTGTCGTCGTACAGGATTTGGACAAGCCGCGTGTCATCGGCGCGTTCTGGGGCGAGGTGAATTCCAACATGCATCGCGCGCTTGGCTGCGTCGGCACGATCACCGATGGCGCAATCCGCGACCTCGACGAGATGACCGCCGCGGGTTTCAAGGCCATCGCGCGGCGGCTGTGCGTAGGCCATGCGTTTTCGCATCCCGTCCGCTGGGGCTGCGCGGTAGAGGTGTTTGGGCGCAAGGTGCAACCGGGCGATCTGATCCATGCCGATAAGCACGGCTTCCTCGCCATCCCGCCGGCGGAGCAGAAGGGCCTGCTCGAAGCCGCGCGCTTCATGGACGCGAACGAATGCCAGACCGTGATCGCCGCCGCGCGCGAAACCGCCGGCCGCAGCACCGACGGAATCCTTGCTCAGCTGGAGGCTGCCGGGCAGCAGTTCTCGCAAAACGCACGCGCCCGGTTCAAACGCAAAGGGGAGTGGTGATGCCCGGCGCAACGCCGGGCAATTTATGATTTGCGATTGATGATTGCTGATTTGCGGCAGTACAACGGACGGTAAGGGGGCTGGCCGCAGCTGTCGCTTCAGCATTTGTCATGGGTCACTTATCACCGGCGGGGGATCCAACCGCCATCAAGCGAGAAATCCACGGGAATCTTTCTGTGGCGCTCACATCCGACCGATCTGTCCTCTCGGTCCTATTTCTATCCCCGGCGGCTATTGACCACTGACAGGCGCCATTTCTTCTCTTGAACCCGCGCGTGGCGGTGGTGATACTGCCTGCATGAAAATAAATTCCTTGCTGGGTGTGATGGCGGGCGGCATAGCGCTGGTTGGGACGCAGGCGGCCGCACCGTTCATCGAGAAGCAGGACCTGTTCAAGGCGGGCGAAGGCGGCTACAAGCAGCAGCACATCCCGGGTCTCGTCGTGACGGCCAAGGGCACCGTGCTTGCCTGGTGTGAGGCGCGCCAGAAGGGCGGCGACTGGGATGCGATCGACATCTTGCTGCGCCGCTCGACCGATGACGGCAAGACGTGGAGCGCGGCGCAGAAGGTCTCCGATGTGCCGGGACCGAAGACCAAAAACCCGGTCGCGCTGCGGATGAAGAACGTCGATCCCAAAGATGTGACCTACAACAACCCGGTGCTGATTGCCGACCGCGACGGCACGGTGCACATGCTCTTCTGTCTCGAATACATGCGCTGTTTCTATCAGCGCAGCACCGACGATGGTGTGACTTGGAGCGTACCGGTGGAGATCACCGCCGCCTTCGAGAAGTTCCGTGCCGCCTACGACTGGAAGGTGCTGGCGACCGGCCCGGATCATGGCATCCAGCTCAAGAGCGGCCGGCTGATCGTCCCCGTCTGGCTGTCCACCGGCACCGGCGGCAACGCGCACCGTCCGTCTGTGGTGGCGACGATCTACAGCGACGACGCCGGCAAGACCTGGCGCGCGGGCGAAATCGCCGTGCCCTGCACCGACGCCTGGGTCAATCCGAGCGAGACTCTCCCGCTCGAGCTGGCCGATGGCCGCGTGATGCTCAACGCGCGTAATGAGTCGAAGACCCATCGGCGCCTCATCACGATCAGCGCCGACGGCGCGATCGGCTGGAGCACACCCCGCTTCGACGCGGCGCTGCTCGAGCCGATCTGCATGGGCGGCCTCATCCGGTATTCGCTGGCAACCACGGGCGGCAAGAACCGCATCCTGTTCTGCAACCCGGACAACCTCGCCCGCGCCGACGGCAAGGAAGCGCCGGGCAAGAACCGCGACCGTAAGAATCTCACCGTGCAGCTGAGCTATGACGAGGGTCAAACCTGGGCGGTAAAGAAGTCCGTCGAGCCGGGGTGGGGCGCCTATAGCGACATCGCGGTGACGCCGCGCGGCACGATCCTGTGCTTCTACGGCACCGGCGCGAAGAGCGGCTTCGCCGGCGACCGGCTGACCCTCGCGCGCTTCAACCTCGCATGGCTGACCGACGGCAAGGATGCGCCGGTGCAGAAGTAGGCGAGGACAGAAGTCAGATGTCAGAGATCAGAGGTCAGAACCTGCAGGGAAAGTCATCCACAGATTATTCAGATTCCACGGATTGGAATTTGTGAAATCCGTGTAATCTGTGGATGTTTCGCTTTTCTTCGCTGAGTGATCCGTGGTCGGTTTCAGGAGCAGGCAAATGGCAACGACGGCACGACGAAACTTTTTGAAGCTCATCGGGTGGGGTGCAGCAGGTGCGGCACTGGGCTTTCCAAGGCCGGGAAGAACCGCAGCTCCCCTGGTCCAATTCTTGGAAAAAATCCCCGGCGCCGGCGGCTGGCAGCACGAGGAGCTGCGGCGGTTCAAGGCGCAGGAGGCGAACCAGGGCGTGGCGGTGGACGCCGAGTTTTTCTACGCCATCGACAGCCACGCCATCGGCAAATATCGCAAGGACACGGGCGCCCGCGTGGGCGGCTGGGATGGTGGCAAGGGCGGGAGCATCAAGCACCTCAACGCCGGCGTGGTGCTCGACGGTAAACTCTATTGCGCCCACTCGAACTTCCCCAAGATGCCGGAGGAAAGCTCCGTCGAAATCTGGGACACGGCGAAGGTGGAGCACAGCGGCCAGCATGTCTTCACGAATTCGCCTGGCTCGCTGACCTGGGCGGACCCCCGCGGGAGCGACTGGGTGGCGTGCTTCGCCCACTACCGGAAGACCAGCGACCCGGCCCTGACGCAGGTGGTGCGGTTCGACGCGCAGTGGTGGCCGCAGCAGCGCTGGAAGTTTCCCGCGGCGCTCATCCAGCGCTTCGCCGGCAACAGCAGCTCCGGCGGCGCCTTCGGCCCCGGCGACCATCTGTTCGTGACCGGCCACGATGCGCGCGAGCTGTACGTCCTCGATCTCCCGGAACAGGGCGCGGAACTGCGCTGGAGCGCCACCATCCCGATCAGCGCCGCCGGCCAGGCCTTCGCCTGGGACCGGGCCGAGGCGGGGTTGTTCTATGCCATTGAGCGCAAGACGCGGGAAGTGCTCGTCTCGCGCATCACAAGCAAGCCATGACGACCATGTCCCACCAGGAGCGCGTCCGCCGCGCGATTGCGTTTGACCGGCCGGACCGGGTGCCGCTGGTGTTCTGGAACCGCGATCAGGCGGAAGGCGACGTGCTGCTCTACCACCTCGCGCTCGGCGTGCCGGGCGACGGCGCGGTCAACGCGTGGGATTGGTCGGTCAGCGAGTGGGGCTACCGGCTGGAGAAGGCCGGCGACGGCACGATGGGCCACCCGACGACCGCCGTTTATCAAGAGCTGCCGGGCGCGGTGGCCCTGCGCGTGCCGGCGCTGCGCGAAGCGGAGCGGATGTCGGCCGCGCCGGCGTTCTTCGCAGCCTGCGGGGACCGCTACCGCCTGGCCAGCTTCGACCTGAGCGGCTTCACGGTGTACACGTTTTTGCGCGGCTTCGAGAACGCGATGCAGGACTTCCTGCTGGAGCCGGAAGGCTTCGCGGTGGTGATGGACAAGATCATCGAATTCGAGTGCGACTTGATGCGGATGGCGGCGCGGCACGGCTTCCACGGCATCCATCTCGCGGACGACTGGGGGACGCAGTCGGGCCTGATGATTTCGCCCGCGCTGTGGCGGGAGCTCTTCAAGCCGCGCTACGCCCGGCAGGTCGCCCTCGCGCACGAGCTCGGCCTGCATGTCTGGTATCACTGCTGCGGGGAATTCGGGGCGATCATGGAAGACTTCCGTGAGATTGGCGTGGACGTGCTGAACATCTCACAGCCCAACGTCAACGACATCGCCGCGGTCGGCCGGCGGCTGCAGGGCCGGCAATGCTTCATGATGCCGATCAGCTACCAGACCGTCTCGATCAGCGGCACGCCGGCGGACATCCACGCCGAGGCGCAGCGGCTGTTTGACCTGCTGGCGGTGCCGGAGGGTGGCTTCATCGGCTACATAGAGGAGTACGGCGTGATGGGCATGTCCGCCGAAAATTACCGCGCCTGCGGCGACGCTTTCCGGCGCTTGGGCGCCTGCGGCAGATGATCCGCCCCACGGCTTCGATGGCCAACTACGCTTCGACACCGCGACGCTCGAAACGACGGTCATAGGCAAAGAGAAGATGCGACAGAACCATTGACGGCAGAATCACAGGTTGTGAAGTCTTCCGCTGGCGGGCTTTAGGGAGACAGCAGCCTGTTGCCAAAATGCACACGTCGTGCTACTTTTGTGGCATGAAGCCATACGACTGGAACGATGGGAAGAACGCATGGCTGAGACAGGAACGCGGGATCACGTTCGAAGACGTGGTCTTTCACCTGGCGCATGGCGGGTTGCTCGACACGATCGAGCACCCGAATCGGCGGCAGTACCCGGACCAACGGATCTTCATCGTCAACGTTGAGGGGTATGCCTGTCTGGTGCCGTTCGTGGAAAACGATGAGGTGATCTTCCTGAAGACGATCATCCCCAGCCGAAAGATGACGAAACAGTACCTGGGAGGCGACTGACATGAAAGTGACACACGAAGAAAAGAGCCTGCTCGACTCCGTCGAGAGGGGCGAATGGAAACGTATCCCAGACTTCCCGCGCGAAGCAGCACGCTATCAAGCGGCGGCGCGGGCGACGCTGCGCAAGGACAAGCGGGTCAACATCCGGATGGCCGAACGCGATCTCGTGCGCTTTCAGAAGACCGCAGTTCACGAGGGCTTGCCCTACCAAACGCTGATCTCCAGCATCCTGCACAAGTACATCAACGGGCGGTTGGTCGAAAAGGCGGGCTGAGCGCAGCGCCATCGGCAGCTCCACCGGCTACAGCGACGGGAGCGAGAGCATCGGGCACATGAGCATGAAGCAGCCAACCCGCGGGTGCTTGCCACCCAACCCGGCGGGTTCCCTGTGGTGAGCATGTCGAACCACCGCATTCCACCCCCATGATGCCCAAACAAACAAGTAGTCTTTCGCCAGCCGCTTCGATGTTGCATAAAGACTACTTCATCGGATGCGCCCGGCATTTTTCCTCTAGATTACCCCGCTTTTTGGCTAACGTTCTGTCATCCTTGGGGCGTGAGCCTATCGGCACGTACATGACTGCGAAATTCGTTCAATAATACTGTTAGCAAAAGAAGACGATGAAAAGAACGGCGATAGTAATCCTCATCACGATGCTGCACGCAGTCTCCGTAATGGCAGACAGTCCTGCCGTCGGCTACTGGCTAGTCGCAACACGGAGCCTAACGAACGCCGTGAATCAGGCTGGAGAACTCAGCAAGGTCGATCAGACAGTACTGGACAGCACAGCCGAGTGCCGCGGTCATTTCAATGGCCCATGCGACCTCGTGTTTCAAGCAGGCACCGCGCAGTTTCGGATTAAGGCCACAGACGATGGCGCCACGATCGACTACACCGTGGTGTACTTCTGGCCACAAGTGAAGGTGGCAGCGCGGGAATCTCATGGTTGCGTGAAAGTCGGTCACGACCTTGTCGCAAAGGTTGGCTGGGAGAAGGACGCATTCGTTCTGGTCATGAAGAGACTCAATCTAAAGCAATGAAAACCTGCCAACCATGGGCACGAGGGTACAAGTGATCCGGGACGTGCAACAAAGTGAGAAAAACCACAGGGCCGGGTCACTTGTCCCTCAGCCCTGACGTTCCACGAAGAAGGCCGGGCAAACTGCCCGGCCTTTCGCATGGGCTGGCACCTCTGCGGCGCATGGTTTCCCAAGGCTTGGAAATGGAACGGCCGGTTTTTTCAAAGCTTGGAAACAGTACCGGCTAAAGTTTGTTTCGCTTGGTCGGTGACCCGGCCTATGGCAAAAAGAGCGCGGTTTGCTTGCGATCTTGCAGGCCGCGTGACCGCGCGCGGCGTCTGGTGCGATTTCCCCGATGTCATCAAGGCTTGGAAAAACTCACCGCGCATCGCATCATGTCGCGACGAAACACGGAGATAAAACAATGCGCATCATTCGTAATTTCATGCTGGCGCTGGTGTTGGCGGGCGGGGGCGTCGGGGCGGCGGAGCTGACCGCGGATGTTTGCGTCTACGGGGGCACCTCGGGCGGCGTGATTGCGGCGGTGCAGGCGGCGCGGATGGGCAAGCAGGTGGTCCTGCTGGAGGCGGGCCGGCATCTGGGCGGTATGACCGCGGGCGGCCTGAGCGCGGTGGACATCGGTGACCCGCGCTCGGTCGGTGGTCTCGCGCGGGAATATTTCACCCGGCTGGCGGCGACCGCGGGGACGAAGCTGGCCTGGGACAAGCCGTTCGTGAGCAAGGGCGGCGGCCCCGCGACGGGCGGCGCGTTCGCCATCGAGCCGCACTCGGCGGAGCAGCTCTTCGACGCGATGGCCAGGGACGCCGGCGTGGCCGTCCATTTCAACGCCCGGCTTGCCAGCGTGCAGAAGCAGGGCGCGCGCATTGTCGGGCTGGCGACCGACGCCGGCCAGATCGTCCGCGCGGGCATGTTCATCGATGCGACCTATGAGGGCGACTTGATGGCCAAGGCCGGCGTGAGCTGCACGCTGCTGCGCGAGGGCAACGCGAAATACGGCGAGACCTACAACGGCATCCACTACACCGAGAAATACCGGCCGCGCACGAACCACCAGAAGCCCGGGCCCTCGGGCCGCGTGCCCGGCGGGCAGGGCGTCTGGGACCGCGACCTGCCGCTCGATCCCTACGTGGTGCCCGGCGATCCCAAGAGCGGGCTGCTGCCGCTGGTGCAGGCGGGCGAGCCGGACCAGCAGGGCGAGCCCGCGCCGGGCGTGCAGGCCTATTGTTACCGGCTCTGCCTGACGACGAATGCCGACCGCCTCGCCATCGCGCCGCCGCCGGACTACGACGCGAAGCGCTACGAGCTCGTCGCGCGTTTCATCGCCGGCTGCCTCGCGCTGGGCGACGACATGGACCTGCGCTGGTTCTCCAAGTACGATCCGCTGCCGCGCGGGAAGTGGGATTTCAACACCGCGACCTTCGGCGGCAACCTGCCCGGCGCGAGCTGGGAGTGGCCGGAGGCCGGCTGGGCGCGCCGCGCCGAGATCGCCAAGGCGCACGAGCATTATCACCGCGGGCTGCTGTACTTCCTCGTCACCGATCCGCGCGTGCCGGCGAAGGTGCGCGAGCAGCTGGGCCGCTTCGGCCTGCCGCGCGACGAGTTCACCGACAACGGCGGCTGGCCGCACCAGCTCTACATCCGCGAGGCGCGCCGGATGGTCAGCGACCTGGTGATGACCGAGCACCACACGTTCTGCCGGCAGGTCGCGCCGCAGTCCATCGGCCTCGGCTCCTACGGCACCGACACGCATGAGATCCGGCGCATCGTCAAGGACGGCGTCGTGGCGCGCGAGGGCAAGACCGCCGTCGGGCGCGACGGCACGCCGCCCTATCCCGTCGGCTACGGCGCGATCGTACCGAAGGCGGGCGAGTGCGAAAACCTGTTCGTCACCTTCGCGCTCTCCGCGAGCCATACCGCGTTCAGCAGCATCCGCATGGAGCCGGTGTTCATGGTCCTGAGCCAGTCCGCCGCGACGGCCGCGTGCTTCGCGCTGGACGCGCAGGCGCCGGTGCAGCGGGTGGACTATCCGAAGCTGCGCGCGCGGCTGCTGCAGGATGGACAGATCCTGGCATGGCGCGGGAAGTAATGTCTTTAGTAAATGGTCATTCTTTATTGGTCCTTTGTCCTTTGTAGCACGTAGAAAGGCCAGCTGCCTGACCGACGAATTCTGTCTGCGGGTAGCAGAACATTCAGTCGATACGTCCCACCAGTCCTTGCCTGCCCCACGTGACAAATGACAAAGGACCACTGACAACTGACGGGCGCCATGCCCTCCATTTCTGCGCTTGCTCCGCCGCGGCGCGGTCGGGATACTCGCGCCCATGAAAATTTTTCTCCTGCTCGTGGTGGCGGTGGCCGCGCTGCTTTTTCCAGTGCCTGGAAAAAGTGAGGTTCCACCTTTCCCTCTCGACTCCGCCCGGGGCAGGCCATCCTTGGAAAGCGCCAAGACCGCGGCGGAGCAGGCGCACGCGGAAATCTGGCGGCGGTTTGTGGATGAGCACAACGTGGTGCTCGACTACACCGACCTCGATGGCCGCATCCTCCGGCCGACGCCGCAGGACTGTCGCGAGCATAAGCCCAGTGCGCTCTCCTGGGGCGTGCCGGTCGAGGACGGGCCGATGTTCAACGGGCTCTACCTCGACGGGCTCTGCAACCGCTGGAAACAGACCCGCGCCGAAGCCGACCGCGTCAAGGCGCGACGGCTGGTGGACGGGCTGCTCTTCCTCGCTGGGCTGGGCCAGACGCCCGGCTTCATCGCGCGCGGTGTGGCGACCGATGGCAAGACGACCTACCCGATGGGCTCCAACGACCAGACCACGCCGTGGCTCTACGGCCTCTGGCGCTATGTGCAGGACGGGCTCGCCGGGCCGGCGGAGCGCGAAAAAGTGGTGCAGCGTTTCTGCGAAGTTGTCACCGTGCTCGACCAGAACGGCTGGAACATACCGTGCGATGGCGGACCTTCGAAGTACCGCGGCGGCTTTGCCAAGTTCACCTGGGAGGCCGCGCCGCGGCTGGTGTTTGTGATGAAGGCGATGCGCCAGTTCACCGGCGACGCGCGCTGGGAGCAGCGCTATCGCGAGGCCTTGCAGGAGCGCGGCGGCAAGGCACAGCGCAGCCGCTTGGATATCTGCCGTACAGGCATGGTCTTTGATCCCGGCCAAGGGCCGCGGCACTCGTGGACCGGTTCCGAGGGGGTGGTTTGCCTGCGCGCGCTGTGGGAACTGGAGACCGACCCGGAACTGCGCGCGGCCTATGCGCAGGGCCTGCGCGCCAGCGCGGAGCTATCGGCCAAGAGCCTGCCGCTCTGCCACCGGTTCGAGGTCAACGGGAAGGAACCTTTCGAGCACAACTGGCGCGTGATGAACGAGGCGTGGAAACCGCAGGGCAGCGAGGCGGAGGTCGTGGCCGTCGCCAACGCCGGGCTGCGCGTCCAACACCGCGCCTCGCCGCGGATGCAGCTGGAAAAGGACTATGTGCGCGAGCCGTGTTTCGCGGCCTGGGTGGTGACGCTCTGTCCCGACGCCGCGCTGGTCGCACAGCATCGCACCGCGCTCCTCGACGTGCTCACGCACTATCGCTTTGATCGCCTCTATCTCTCGCAGTTCTTTCCGGTCGAGTCGGCGTGGTGGCGGTTGGCCATGCTGGACGGCGCGGTGGCAGGGCGGAAGCTGGTCATCGTCAACCAGGCGGCGGATGCCGTCGTCAACAACCTGCGGCCCGAGCTGCCCATCGGCAAGGGTGCGACCAAGGCGATGGTGCTCGCGGCGGCGCCCAAGCTGGTGGACCAGTATGAGGGCACAGGGGTCACGCACATCTTCTGGAACGTCAATTACCAGCGGGTCGGCTACCGCAGCGCCGTCTGGCCCAGCTACTGGGACGATCCCGACCCGGAGAAGAACGTCACCGGCTGGCCGCGCACCTATTACGAGCTGCACAAGCTGGGGATTGACGATGTCTTCGCGCTGGTCATCCCGCGCTGTCGCGAGCGCGGGATCGCGCCGTGGATTTCGGTGCGGATGAACGACCATCATTACTCCGGCGACCCCAGCCGCGTCAGCGAGCTGTTCCGCACGCATCCCGAACTGCGCGTGGGTGGCAAAGGGCTGTGGAACTACGCCCGGCCGGAAGTCCGTGAATATTACCTCAAGCTGGTGGCCGAGGTGCTGGAGCGCTACGACGTGGACGGACTGGAGCTGGACTGGATCCGGACCCCAAAAAACTTCAACCCCGACGAACTGGAACGCGGGCGGGAGATCCTCACCGATTTCGTGCGTACCGTGCGCCGGCAGACGCAGGCGGCCGCCCGGCGGCGCGGCCACCCCGTGGGGCTGGCGGTGCGCGTGCCGGATACGCCGGAGTTCGCGCTGGGATTGGGCTTCGACGCCGTCGCCTGGGCGCGGGAGGGGTTGCTGGACATGCTGATCCCGAGCGGCTGGTGGGACGGCTATGCCGATGTTCCCGTCGAAGACTGGCGCGCGCAGATCGGCCCCACCGCCACGAACTGCCTGATCATGCCCTGCACGGCCGAGACCTATGCCTGCACGAAAAAAGGCTTCATGATGGCGAACAGCCTGGCGTCGATGCGCGGCTACGCCGCACAGCTGTATGACCGCGGCGCGGATGGCATCTATCTGTTCAATCACTTCGGCCTCGTAAACAGCATCATGCGGCTCCGCGACCCGGCGGGCCAGACGACGCAGGACGGCAGGCGGGCCGATCTGCTGCGCGCCGCGGGCGACGTGGCGGGCGCCACGAACCAGCCGCGGGTGCATGCCCTGGCGATGCACGATATGCTTCCGGAGAGGAGCAGCTACCGGCAGCCCTTGCCGGCGACGTTGGCGCCGCAACAGCCGGCGACGTTCAAGCTGCAAACCGGTCCGCGGCCGACGACGGGCCGCTACGTCCTGCGCGTGGGCCTGGACAAAGCGGCTGACCTCGCCGCCGTTAAGCTGGCCGTGCGGCTCAACGGCAGCGTCTGCCGCGCGCTGGCAGACATGCCGGCGCCGGCCAAGCCGGACCCTCGCCTGGACCAGCCGCGACTCAACGTCTGCGAAGTGGCGCCGCGGATTCTGCAGTTCGAGGCCCCGCTGGCCGCCGTGGTGCGCGGCTACAACACAGTGGAGTTGTCCGTCGCGCAGGGGCAGGCACAGACGGTCATCTGGCTGGAAGTTCTGGTCGAGCCGTAGACCGGCGCTGCAATAAAGCAGACGCGCAGCCCGTTGGGTGTGGCGATGGAGCGATAACCGGAGCGACAACATGGCGAACACGGCACGGCGTGAATTTCTGAAGCGGATCGGTTTTGGCGCGGCGCTAACTTTTCTCCCTCGACTTTGCCCGGGGCAGGCAATGCTTGAGAAAACGGCCTCTGCCTCTTTCCCTCTCGACCCCGCGCGGGGCAGGCAAGCCTTGGAAAACCGCGCCGGGAAAAAGCCGAACGTGCTCTTCATCCTCGCCGACGACATGCGGCCGGACAGCATCGGCGCGCTCGGCAACCCGCACATCCAGACGCCGCACCTCGACCAGCTCGTCGCCCGCGGCCTGAGTTTCTCGCGCACCTATGTGCAGGGGGCGAACAGCGGCGCGGTCTGCACGCCCAGCCGTACGATGCTGCTCACCGGGCGCAGCGTGTTTCACTTCAGCAACGGCGGCTTCGCCAAGCCGGACAAGGGCGCGGCGGTGCTCTGGGCCGATGCGATGCGCGCCGGCGGCTACGAAACCTTCCACCTCGGCAAGCGTGGCAATTCCTATCTGCCGGGCATGCAGGCGTTCGAGACCTGCCTCTTCACGGGGGAGATCGGCGCCGACGAGCATGCGGTCGCCAGCGAGAAGAGCGCCGACCGCGTCATCGAATTTCTGCGCGGCCGGAAACCCGACCGGCCGTTCTTCATCTACCTGGCGCCGCCGGTGCCGCACGACCCGCGCGTCGCGCCGCAGGCGTTCATGGACCGCTACGACCCGGCGCAGATCCCGCTGCCGCCGAGCTATCTGCCGGTGCACCCGTTCGACAACGGCGAGATGACCGTGCGCGACGAGTGCCTCGCGCCGTGGCCGCGGACCGAGGCGGTGGTCAAGCGCCACCTTGCCGATGACTACGCCTGCATCACCTGCCTCGACCACCACATCGGCCGCATCGTGGCGCAGCTCAAGGAGTCGGGCCAGCTGGAGCACACGCTCGTCATCTTTGCCGCCGACAACGGCCTTTCGCTCGGCGACCACGGCCTGATGGGCAAGCAGAACCTCTACGAATTCGGCGGCATGCACGTCCCGCTCGTCTTTGCGGGGCCGGGCGTCCCGCACGGCACCAGCAACGCCTTCGCCTATCTGTTCGACGTCTACCCGACGGTCTGCGAGCTGGCGGGCGTGCCGGTGCCGCCGGAGGTCGAGAGCAAGAGCCTGGCGCCGGTGATCGCCGGCAAGGCGGCGAAGGTGCGCGACCATGCCTTCACCGCCTACCGCCAGTGCCAGCGCGCCGTCCGCGACGAGCGCTGGAAGGTGATCCGCTATCCTCTGGTCAATAAGACGCAGCTCTTCGATTTGGAAAACGATCCGCGCGAACTAAGCGACCTCGCGGACAAGCCCGAGCATGCCGACAAAGTGAAGGCCATGCTCGCGCTCCTCGCCGAGCAGCAAAAATTCTACAACGACGACGCGCCGCTGACCGTGCCGAATCCGCAGCCCGCAGCCTGGACGCCGCCGGCCGGCGGCGTCAAACCGCCACAGAAGAAGCGCAAAAACAAGTAATGAAAGCTGCGCTCTGTTTCTATGGTAGGGGCGCAGTCTTGCTGCGCCCACTGTGCGTCGTTCGCGGAAAGACGGACGCGGCCAGAGTGCTCCTCTACAGCTTGCTGTTGTTGCTACTGCCTGGGCGTCCGGTTACGGCTCTGGCCGCCGATGACGCCCTGAGCTCGGGCAAGTTCCAGTGGGAGGCGGGCGCGCCGCTGCTGGCGGCGGCGCCGGCTACCGACCGTAGCTGCGCGCTCAAGGACCCAAGCGTGGTCTTCTGGAACAAATGCTGGCACCTGTTCGCGACCATCAAGCAGGAACACGCGACAAGCATGGAGCAGGTGAGCTTCGCGGATTGGAAAAGCGCGGATGCCGCGCCGCGCCACATCATCAACCTCGTCACCAACTATCACTGCGCGCCGCAGGTGTTCTTCTTCCGGCCGCAGCAGAAGTGGTATCTCATCTATCAGTGGAACGACCCTACGCCGCGGACGGGTTTCTTTGGACCGGTTTTCTCGACGCTCGCCGACCCAAGCCGCCCCGAGACGCTGACGCCGCCGCAGATGCTTTTCCCGCGCAAGCCGGCCCATGTGCCGCGCTGGATTGATTTCTGGGTGATCTGCGACGCGCGCCACGCCTACCTGTTCTTCACCGGCGACGACGGCCGCTTCTGGCGCAGCCGCACGCCGCTCGCGGAATTTCCGCTCGGATGGAGCCCGCCGGAGCTGGTCCTGCAGGCAGCGCACGACGAACTCTTCGAGGCCAGCCACACCTACCGGCTCAAGGGGCGCGAGCAATACCTGACCCTGATCGAGGCGATCGGCCCCGGCGGCACGCGCTATTACAAGGCATGGCTGGCCGACGCGCTCGATGGCGCGTGGCGGCCACTCGCCACGTCGTGGGCGCAGCCGTTTGCGTCGGCGCAGAACATCCGCTTCGCGAGCGGCGTCACGCCGTGGACCGACTCGATCAGCCACGGCGAATTGTTGCGCGAGGGCTGCGACGAGACGCTGACGGTAGATGGCGACCGCCTGCGTTTTCTGTTCCAAGGTTGCACGGCCCAAAAGCGCGCCGGCAAGAAGTATGGCCAATTCCCATGGCGGCTCGGCCTGTTGGAACCGGCCGTGGAAAAGAAATGACGGAGCGGCATAAGCGCGTGGACGCCGGGCCGGAAATTCGGCCTGTAAAGAATCAGAAGCCGATGTCGCGCTTGCAGGCCGGGTCACCGACCCGGCGGGCCTCGGTCAGGCCGAACATATAGGAATGCAAAATGAAGAACGCCAAAGCGGTGATGATCTTCAGCGTCTGTCTGGTCCTGGGCTCGCTGCAATCTTGGGCTGCCCCCGAACTCTGCTTGGCGGATGGCGACCGGGTGGCCCCCATCTGGGTCGCGCCCGGCGAAAGCCCGGCCGTCCATCTGGCCATCCGCGACCTCATGCGCGACATCACCGAGGTCACGGGTCATGCGCCCGCGCTGATCGTCACCGGCGCACCGCCGGCCGGTGCCATCTGGATGGCCACCGCTACGAACCCGGATGCACAGGCGGCGCTCTCCGCGGGCGGCGTCGCGCCGGCGACGTTGGCGGGCAAGTGGGAAAATTATGTGATCAAGCCGGGGGCTGGGCTGTTGGTGGCGGGCAGCGATGAGCGCGGGACGGTCTTCGGTGTTTACGATGTCGCGACGCGCTATTTCGGCGTGGATCCGATCGCCAACTGGACGGGGCTGCCGGCGGCGAAGCGCACCCGCGTTGTCGTGGCGGATGGCGGGGTGACGGTGGCCACGCCGGCGTTTCACTTCCGCGGCTGGTTCCTGAACGACGAGGACCTGATCACCGGTTGGCACCTGAGCCCCGAGCGGCGGCGGCTGGTGCATTATTATTTTCACCGGCCGATCGCGCCGGAGGTCTACGAGAAGGTTTTCGAGACGGCGCTGCGGCTGCGCTGCAACACGCTCATCCCCGGTTCCTACATTGATCTCGCAGCTGCCTGCGACCGCCAGATTGTGGAGGCGGCGGCGCGGCGCGGACTGTTCGTCTCGCAGCATCACACGCAGCCGCTCGGCGTCAGCGCCTTCTGCTTCCGCAACTACTGGCACGATCGCGGGCAGAAGCTCGAATTCTCGTACATGAAAAATCCCCGGCAGATGGAGGAGGTGTGGGCACACTACGCGGGCTTGTTGGCGAAATACCCGAACGTGATCTGGCAGCTGGGCCTGCGCGGCGCGGGCGACCGGGCCTTCTGGGCCGCCGACCCCAACGCGCCCAAGACCGACAGCGAACGCGGCGCGCTGGTTTCGCGCGCCATCGCCTGCCAGTGGGAGCTGGTCCGCAAGGCCACCGGCGCGGCACCGCCCGCGACCGCCACGCTCTGGGCCGAAGGCTCCGGCCTGCATGCCAAGGGCCACCTCCGGTTCCCCGCGGGCATCGCGGTGGTGTTTGCCGATGAAGGCGCGACGCAGGAGATGCAGGCTGATTTCCGCGACATCGCCCGCGAGCCGGGCCGAAACTACGGCGTGTACTATCACGCGGCGTTCTGGGGCGCGGGCCCGCGCCTGGTGCAGGGCGTGCCGCTCGAGCGGATCGCGCGCAACTACGCCGCCATCGCCGGCAAGGGCGACACCTACTTCAGTATCCTCAACGTCGGCAGCATCCGCGAAGTGATTCTCCAGGCCGAGGCGGTCGCCGAGCTCACGTGGCACAGCGCGGGCTTCGCGCCCGACGCCTTTTTGCGGCGCTGGTGCGCGCGCGAGTTCGGCGCGGCGGCGGCCGACGAAACGGTGCGCGCCTATCAGGCCTTCTTCGCCGCCTATGTGCAGCACTCCAAGTCGGGGGCGCTGCTGCTCGACGGCATCCCGCGTTTCACCGGCAAGGCGCTGCTGGCCACCGCGCTGGACCGCGACACCTTTCCGGCCTATGGGGGCCGGACGGAGCTCTACAAAACCCTCGACCGCTACCAGCCCCTGGCCGGTGCGAGCGCGCGCAATTTCCGTGCTGTTGTGGAGCAAGCGACGGGTGCACTGGCTCGCATCGCGCCGGAGCGCCGGCCGTTCTTTGTCGACAACTTGCTGGTGCAGGCCGAGACGATGGCGGGCGTGTGCTTCTGGCTGGAGGAGCTGTGCCAAGGCACACGCGCTTTCACCACGCTGGAGGTCAGTGAAGCCGCCGCCCATGCCCGCCGAGCGGCGGAGGCGCTGGGCCACGTGTTGGAGTATCGCAAACGCGCCGAGTGGGGGCCGTGGGCGAACTGGTACCGGGGCGATTGGCGCATGAACCTCCCCGCGCTCTACGAGGACACCACGCGGCTGGCCGGCCAGTGGGCGGAATGGGCGGCGTTGGAGAAAAAGTAAATTTGACCGCCCTGGCGCCGCGCCGGGGTGGCCGGCGGGCTGCGGGCGCGGAAAAGAAATGACGGGGCGGTACAAGAAACCCGACCCCGGAACGTTTTGCGCGTGGCTTCCGGTGGATACCGCGCCAGGGACGCGGCCTGCTGACAGTCAGGGTGCATTTTTGTAGGCCGGGTCTCCGACCCGGCGGGTGGGCGAAAAAGAAAACACAGGAGCAAGAGATGAAGAGCAGCAAGCTGTTGATGGTCGCGCTGGCGTTGATGATCGGCACGGCGGGTTGGGCGCAGGCGGCGAAGGCCGCGCCCGCCACGCCCAGTGATCCTTGCGTCGCCGCGCAGAAGAAGGACACCGGCAAGTTCATGCTGAAGCACGAGGAATTCCTCAAGCGCGGCAAGTCGGGGCCGATCGGCGTGCTCTTTCTGGGCGACTCGATCACCGAGGGGTGGGGCAAGGCTTCGGACGTCTGGGAGAAATTCTACAAGCAGTATGACGCGGCCAATTTCGGCATCGGCGGCGACCGCACGGAGCATGTGCTGTGGCGCATCGCGAACGGCGAGCTCGACGGCATCCAGCCGAAGGTGGTCATCCTGATGATCGGCACGAACAACACCGGCACGAACGACGCCGATCAGATTGCCGCGGCCGATAAAAAGATCGTGAAGGAAATCCAGGCCAAGCTGCCGGGGACCAAGGTCCTGCTGCTCGCGGTCTTCCCGCGCGGCCCTCGTCCGCCCTCCGTGCCCAAGCCCGCCGCTGCCGCCCCCGGTGCCAAGCCGGCCAAGCCCGCCGCGCCCAAGCCCGTTGTGTCGCCCGAGGTCATGGCGGCGGATGCGGCCAAGCGCATGGCGATCATCAACGCCATCAACAAGGAGCTGGCCAAGCTTGACGACGGCAAGATGGTGCGCTACCTCGACCTCGGTCCGAAGTTCACCGGCGCCGACGGCAAGATCCCGAACGACGTGATGCCCGACCAGTTGCATCCCAACGCCAAGGGCTATCAGATCTGGGCCGAGGCGATGCAGCCGCTGCTGGCCGAAATGCTGAAGTAATTGCGCCGCGCTACGGGCTTGCTGCGGAATCCGCAGCAGGTCCTGACTTCCGTGCGTGTTGTCGGGTAGGATGCAAAAATTCGTTGGGAAACTGCAGGCGGACCAGGAGCGGCGCCCGCCGGCGGCGGGGCCGCTGAGGCCAAACTGACGGTGACTTGAGGTGACCTATGAAAAAGCTCTCGACTGCCCTTCTCGCCGGTCTTGCTGGGGCCTGTTTCAGCGGGATCGCTTCGGCGCAAACCAACCCCTATGCCGCCAAGCCCGCGGCCCCCACCGTCACCTATCCGCGCGTCAATAGGGCCGCCGCCTTCGAGGTGGTGCCCGGCTGGCCGGCGCGTCCGCCGGACGTGGGCTGGGGCCAGGTCTGCGCCGTGGCGCTGGACCGGCAGGAGAATATCTGGATCCACACGCGCACCAACCAGGCGGTGCAGGTGTATGCGGCGGATGGACGCTTCCTGAAAAGCTGGCCGGCCCCGGGCACGAACTCCATCGCACACGGGCTGCGCATCGATGCCGGCGGCAACGTCTGGCTGACGGATGTTGGGCGACATACGGTGACGAAGCACGCGTCCGCCGACGGCCGCGTGTTGCTGACGCTCGGCGTGGTGGGGGAGCCGGGCTGCGACGAAAAACATTTCTTCAAGCCGACCGATATTGCCTTCGCGCCCAACGGCGACCTCTACGTCTCCGACGGCTATGGCAATGCGCGCATCGTGCATTTCGACAAGGACGGCAACTATCTCGGCGCCTGGGGTGAACTTGGCACCAAGCCGGGCTGCTTCAGCATCCCGCACAATGTCGTGTGCGACTCGCAGGGCCGCGTCTATGTGGCCGACCGCAACAACGCGTGCATCCAGGTTTTTGACGGCCAAGGCAAGCTGCTGGATGTCTGGCGCGACCTGCTGGTGCCGTGGGGCCTGTGGATTACGCCGCAGGACGACATCTGGGTCTGCGGTTCCGCGCCGATGGTGTGGAGTGTGGACCCCAAATATCCGACCGCGCCGCTGGGCTGCCCGCCCAAGGACCAGCTGGTGATGCGGTTCAACACCGCCGGCAAGCTGCTCCAGCTTTGGACGTTCCCGAAGGCTGCCGATGGCGAGGAAAAGACCGGGATGTTGAACTGGCTGCACAGCATCGCGCTGGATGCGCAGGGCGACCTCTACTGCGCCGACATCATCGGCCGGCGCCTGCAGAAATTTCTCCATAAAACGCCCGGCCCCTGAGGCCCGCGCATCTCCGCTATTGCCGCGCCGAAAGCCTGCCGCTATGCTCCGGCCTATGAAAATCTTTGTCACAGGCGGGGCGGGCTACATCGGCAGCATCACCACGGAGATGCTGCTCGATGCGGGGCACAAGGTCGTGGTGTTCGACAACCTCGAGCGCGGGCACCGCGCGGCGCTGGACCGGCGCGCCAAGTTCATCAAGGGCGACCTCCAGCAGCGTGCGCAGATCTTCAAGGCGCTGGCCGCGGTCAAGCCGGATGCGGTGATGCACTTCGCCGCCTACGCGCTGGTCGGCGAGTCCATGCAGTACCCGGAGCGCTACTTCAACAACAACGTCGTCGGCGGCCTCAACCTGGCTGATGCGATGATCGCGGCGGGCTGCAAGAAGTTCATCTTCTCCTCGACCTGCGCCACGTTCGGCCAGCCGGAAAAGATGCCGATGACCGAGGACCTGCCGCAGCGGCCGCAGAATCCCTACGGCGAATCCAAGCTCATGCTCGAGAAGATCCTGCTCTGGTACCAGCAGCTGCACGGCATCAAGCCGGTCTTCCTGCGCTACTTCAACGCCTGCGGCGCGTCGGAAAAATACGGCGAGGACCACGACCCGGAGAGCCACATCATCCCGAACGTGCTCAAGGTGGCGCTCGGCCAGAAGCCGTTCGTCCAGATCTTCGGCGACGACTATCCGACGCCCGACGGCACCTGCATCCGCGACTACATCCATATCGCCGACCTCGCGCAGGCGCACATGCTCGCGCTCAAGCCGAGCATCTCCGGCGCGTTCAACCTCGGCAGCGGTTCAGGCTTCAGCGTCAAGCAGGTGATCGACGCCTGCCGTGCCGTCACCGGCCACAAGATCCCGGCGAAGATCGCGAAACGCCGCCCCGGCGACCCGGCGCGCCTGATCGGCGACTCGACCAAGGCCAAGAAGGTGCTCGGCTGGAAGCCCAAGTTCCCCGACATCCAGACCATCGTCCAGCACGCCTGGAACTGGCACAACGCGCACCCGCACGGCTACGCGAAGAAGTGATGGCAGCAGGGTGCATGGTTGATGGCGAATGGTGGATGGAGCATGAAGAAGCAAGATCAAACAGGTCCATCCGCTGCCCCTGACCATCCGTCGTCTTCCATTCACCATCCTCCATCCACCATGCCTTCTGTGGAGCTCATCACCACCGGCAGCGAGCTGCTGAGCGGGCGCACGGTCAACACCCACGCGCGGACGCTGGCGGAAAAGTTGCGCCCGTTCGGGCTGAAGCTGGTGCGCGATACGACCGTGACGGATGACCTGGGTGCCATAACCGACGCCGTCCGTGGCGCGCTCTCCCGTGTGGATATCGTGTTCGTCAGCGGCGGCCTTGGCGGCACCAGCGACGACATCACCCGCGACGCGCTGGCGCAGATCGTTGGCGGGAATTTGGTGCCGCATCCCGAATCGCTCGTGGCGCTGGAGCAGCGTTATGCCGCGATGGGCCGGCCCGTCACCGACGTGGCACGGCGGCAGGCGCTGATCCTGGAGCGCGGCGAAGGCCTGCTCAATCCCGCCGGCATCGCGCCGGGCATGGCGATTCCCTTCGGCGAAAAAATGATTTTCGTATTGCCCGGCCCGCCGCGCGAGTTCAGCGCGGTGCTGGAAACGGGGATTTTTCCAAGGCTTGGAAACATGGGGCTGCCGGTTTTTCAAGCCTTGGAAAACTTGCTGGAGTGCACCGGCCTGGGAGAGACGGAGATCGCCGAGCGGCTGGAAAAAATCGGCCTGCCGACACCGGAGATCGAGGTCGGCTACTGCGCTGCCTCCGGCCAGGTCGAGGTCCGGCTCATTGCGGCACCCAAGAACGCCGCGCTGCTCGAGGAAAAAACCGTCGCTGTGCGCGCCGTGCTCGGCGCGGCGATCTATGCCGAGACGCGCATCGGTTTGGAAGAGACGGTGGGCCGCCTGCTCGCCGCGCAGCATAAAACGTTGGCCATCGCGGAAAGCTGTACCGGCGGCCTGATTGGCCATCGCCTCACGTCGATCGCCGGCAGCTCGGCTTATTTTCTTGGCGGCGTCATCGCCTATTCCAACGACTCGAAGGTCCGCGACCTCGGCGTTCCGCGCGAGCTGATCGAGCGCCACGGCGCGGTCAGCGAGGAAGTCGCCCGCGCCATGGCCGAAGGTGTCCGGGCGCGGTTCGGCACGGACTTCGGTGTCGCGGTCACCGGCATCGCCGGTCCGGATGGCGGCACGGCGGCGAAGCCGGTCGGCACGGTCTGGCTCGCGGTCGCCGATGCTGCCGGCACGGTCGCCAAGCTGCGCTGTTTCCCCACCACGCGCGACCACGTCAAGCTCTGGAGCAGCCAGCAGGCGCTCGACCTGCTGCGCCGCCGGCTGCAGGGGCTGTCGGCCGCCCCCGGCGCAACCCCGGGACGGCCCAGCTGGTAGTTGACAAGGCCCGCTGCATGGTCGAAAGGAAGCCGGAGAAGAGAAGCCGGTCATGCCGATGCAAGCAACAGTTCCGCTGGCTCCCGACCAAGTGCTGCGCGCGTTCATCGCGGTGGACACCCCCCCGGACATCCGCGCGGCGCTGGCGGTGGAGCAGGCACGGCTGAAGAAGCTGGGCGCGAACGTCGGCTGGGTCGCGCCGGACAACCTCCACATCACACTGCTCTTCCTCGGCGACCTGTTGGGTGCGCAGGTGGCGCCGCTGGCGGCGGCGCTCGATGCCGTGGCAGGGCTGTGCACGCCGTTCGAGCTGACGGTGGCGGGCCTCGGCTGGTTCGGGCCGCCGCGCTCGCCGCGCGTGGTCTGGGCGGGCGTGAGCGACGCAGGCGAAAGGCTCGTTTTCCTGCAGAAACAGATTGAAGAACAGGCCCGCGCGCTTGAGCTGCGCAGCGAGACGCGGCCGTTCCATCCGCACCTGACGCTCGGCCGCGTCCGGCCCGGCGGCCACGCCGCGCTGCCTGCGTTGACACGCGCTTTGGAACAGGCTAATGATACCGCCTATGGACGGTGCGCGGTGGGCACGGTGCGCCTGATGCAGAGCCGGCTGGGGCCGGGCGGCGCGCAGCACAGCCTCCTGCACGAATCAATATTGAAAGGAATCAGTCATGGCTAAATCAACTGCGGCAGAAAAAGTGGAAAAGGACGACAAGAAGGTCCCGGCGGCCTTGAGCGCCGTCTTGGCGCAAATCCAGAAGGAATACGGCGAGGGCTCGATCATGCGGCTCGGCGAGGAACAGGGGCATGTGAAGATCCCCTTCATCCCCACCGGCGCGCTGACGCTCGATATCGCGCTCGGCATCGGCGGCGTGCCGCGCGGCCGCATCGTCGAAATCTTTGGCCCGGAATCCTCCGGCAAGACGACGTTGATGCTGCACATCATCGCCAACGCCCAGAAGAGCGGCGGCATCGCGGCGTTCATCGATACCGAGCACGCGCTCGACCCGAACTACGCCCGGAAGATCGGCGTCAACCTCAACGACCTGCTCGTCAGCCAGCCCGACTCCGGCGAGGAGGCGCTGAACATCGCCGACAGCCTGATCCGCAGCAACTCCCTGGACGTCGTCGTCATCGACTCCGTTGCCGCGCTCGCGCCGAAGGCCGAACTGGAAGGCCAGATCGGCGACTCGTTCGTCGGCCTCCAGGCGCGGTTGATGAGCCAGTCCATGCGCAAACTGACCGGCGCGATCAGCAAGTCCAAGACCTGCTGCATCTTCACCAACCAGATCCGTGAAAAGATCGGCGTCATGTTCGGCAGCCCGGAGACCACATCCGGCGGCCGCGCGCTCAAGTTCTACGCCTCGGTCCGCCTGGACATCCGCCGGCTTGCGAATCTCAAGGACAGCACCGGACGCGCCTTCGGCAACCACGTCAAGGTCAAGGTCGTGAAGAACAAGGTCGCGCCGCCGTTCGCCGAGGCCGAATTCGACATCCTCTACGCCGAAGGCATCTCGTGGACCGGCTCGATCATTGACGCGGCCTTGCAGCTAAACCTGCTCGACAAGCGCGGCACGTGGCTGTCGTTCGAGGGCACGCAGCTGGGCCAGGGCCGCGACTCCGCGCGCGACAACATCAAGGACGATCCCGAGATGCAGGCGAAGCTCGTCGCGGCCGTCAAGGCCAAGGCGCTGGAGATTTCCTCCTTCAGCGGCACCCCGCCGGGACCGGCTGCGGCCGCCGCGCCCGCCGCCAGCGAAGACTGAGCGCAGGAAAACGCTGCACGAAATCAGGCCGGAGAAAATTCTCCGGCCTGGTTTTTGTTTTCCGTGCGATGGTTTTCCAACGCTTGGATAAAGAAAGCGTGATTTTCCAGGCCTTGGATACTTTCGCCGTCAACTTTTCCGAACCTTGGGAAAAGTCGCGGCTCCGGTTTCCAATGCTTGGAAACGTCAGGCGGGGCGGACTTCGAGGCAGGTGTTGCCGGCGTCTTGCACGTCGCAAACCAACGCGGAATTTTGCGCCACACCGGCGGCGCGCAGTGCATCCTCGACCGACTCCGCTTGGGTCGCACCCAGGGCGCACGCCTCAGCGGGCGTCAGGCCCTGGCTGACAATGAACAGGCGCACGTTGCGGCACGCGGGATCGGTCAGGTGGCGGAGGCGCACGGCTTTGTGGTCGCCCAGGCGATAGCCGCGCGCCTGCACCTGAGCAAGCGTGGAGCGGTGGTCGGGCGCCTGCTGGAGCATCTGGAAAAAAGCGTCCTGGCCCACACCCTGCGGGCAGGCGGCTTCGAGAATCAACGCGCCGCCGGACCGCACGGCGGCCTCGTTGTTCTTGATGCCCTTGTCGGCTTGATAGAAGCTGCAGGCGAGCGGGCCGGCGACCCGCGTAATGACGGCATCCGCCGGCCGTTCGATCGCGTGCAGGTAGGTCTGCTGGACGCGGGGGATGAGCGCGGCCAGCGCGGCTTCCGGCGTGCCCCCCGCCGCGGCCATGATCTCGTCGCCGATTTGGAACAGGTTGATGGCGGCGAGGCGACGGCCGGCTGCCAAGGTGCGCAACATGGCGAGCACGCCGTGATGGACCGGCGAGGTCTCGGGGTGGCCGGGCCGGCAGGCGGGCTCCATGGCGCCGGCGTGGTTGTGCTCAATGTCGGCATAGGCGGCGCAACCGATGGTCATGGTCTTGTGCGCGCCGGTGTAGCCGGCGAAGTAGTGCGGTTCCACGCTGCCGATGGCCAGCACGGCGCGCGCCGCCGCCAGCCAGGGATGCGCCCGCCAGCCGCCGAGGTCGATCAGGTCCGTGGCGCGCGCATCGTGCCAGCCGATGGACGTGAAGCCGAGCTGCCGCAACGGCCCTTCAAAGGCGGCCTGCGCGGGCGCAGAAAAGCGATGGCTGCCCGTGGCGATTAATACGCGGACAGCCGGGGAATTGTAGTGCTCGCGAAGGCCTTCCAGCACGCGTTGCGAAGCCGTGCCGCGTTGCGGGTCGTTGATGAGGAGCAGGTCCGGCGTTTTGCCGTCCAGGGGGGCGCGGGCCGCCTGCAGCGCACCGGTCACGGCGGCGGGATTACACGCGCCGATACGCGGCTGGAACGTCCGGCGCGCAGGCGTCTTTTCTGGGCTCTTGGGCTGCATAGTCAGCACTCGACATCGGCTAAAATGCAGTTACTATGAATCACGTTCTCTGCAATGCAAACCGAAATTCGATGAGTGCTGAATTCAAGAAAATACTGGTGACGGGCGCGCAGGGCTTTTTAGGGTCGCATATCGTGCCGCTGTTGCGGCAGACCTTTCCCGCCGCGGAGGTGGTGGGCGTGGGCCGGCAGGACTACGATCTGCTGGATGCCCGGGCGGCGGAGCGGATGTTCAAGGACTTGCAGCCGGACGGCGTGGTGCATCTGGCGGCGAAATCCGGCGGCATCCTCGATAACCGCCATCGGCCGGCGGATTATTTCTACCAGAACCTCGCGATGAACACGGCGGTGATGCACGAGGCCTACCGCGCCGGCGTCAAGAAACTCCTGACCCTGATGGGCGGCTGCTCCTATCCCGCCAAGGCGGTCTCGCCCATCGGCGAAGACCAGATGTGGAATGGCTTCCCGCAGATCGACAGCGCCGGCTATTCCGTGGCCAAGAAAATGTTGCTGGTGCAGTCGTGGGCCTACCGGCAGCAGTATGCTTTCAACTCCGTCGTGCTGGTGCCCGGCAACGTCTACGGCGAAGGCGACAATTTCAACCTGACGCAGGCGCACGTCATCCCCGCGCTGCTGCGCAAGTATCTGGAAGCCAAGGAACGCGGCCAGCCGGAGATCGTGGCCTTTGGCACCGGGCGGCCGACGCGCGATTTTGTCTATGCCCAGGATGTGGCGGCGACCATCCCGTGGTTCTTGAAAAATTACGACAGCAGCGAGCCGATCAACATCTCCAGCGGCACGCGCATCACGATCAAGGAACTGGCGGAGACCATCAAGGCGGTCACGGGCTATCAGGGCCGGATCGTCTGGGACACGGCGCAGCCGGATGGCCAGATGGACAAAATCTATGATGTGGCGCGACTGCATGCGCTGGGGCTGACCTGCCCGACCTCGCTCCGCGACGGGCTGCAGAAGACGCTGGCCTGGTTCCTGCAGGCGCGCGCCGAAGGCAGGGTGCGGTTATAAAGCGTGCAGGTCATGCACGGCCGGGCCAGCCACGATGACAGCGAACCTCAAGAGTTGTCTGGTGCTGGGCGGCAAGGGCTTTGTCGGTTCGGCCTTGGTGGCGGAGGCCCGGCGGCGCGGCTACCGGACGACGGTGGTGGACCAGGCGGAATATGCGGGCGCGGTCGGAACCGCCTGTGACCTGCTGATCAATGCCAATGGGAATTCCAAGAAATTCCTCGCCGCGAAAGATCCGAAACTTGAATTTGACCTGTCGGTCCGCTCGGTGGCGCATTCGCTGCAGGACTTCAAGGCCGGGCGCTATGTTTTCCTCTCCAGCATGGATGTCTGTTATCCGCATGTCTGCCGGCCGGAAGAGAACGCCGAAGACAGTTCGCTCGACGTGGCGCAGCAGTCGCCCTATGGTTTTCACAAGGCCTTGGCCGAGCAGCTGGTGCGCTTTTATGCCCGGGAAGGGCTGATTTTTCGCATGGCCGGGTTTGTGGGGCAGGGCCTGTGGAAAAATTCCATCCATGACCTGCTGACCGGCCAGCCCTTGCGGGTGCATCCGGATTCCAGCTACCAGTATCTGGACACCGCGGTCCTGGCGCGGATTGTTTTGGACCTGGCCGTGAATGCAGAGGTGCACAACGAAACCTTCAACATCGCCGGCGAAGGGCTCGTCAGCCTGCGGGAAGTGGCCGGGTGGATTCCCGGCTGCCAACTCGACCCGGCGTGGGAGTCGCTGCCGCTGGAGCGCTATGAGCTGAACACGGCCAAGCTGCGGCGCTGGAGCCCGCTGCCGCCGACCCGCGACGCGGTGCGCGCCTTCGTGCAGGCTTGGCTGGCCGAGCACAGCGATAGAGGGATCAGTTCACGAGGTGCACAATGATTATTGCCCGCACTCCTTTTCGCATCAGCTTTTTCGGCGGCGGCACCGATTTTCCGGAATACTACACCCAGCATGGCGGCGCCGTGCTGGCGACGACCATTGACCAGTACTGCTATCTCTCCATTCACAAGCTCAGCCCGTTTTTCAAACACCGCTTCCGCGCCAGCTATGCCCAGACGGAGTCGGTGCTCAAGCCGGAAGATTTTCAGCATCCGCTGGTCCGCGAATGCCTGCTGCATCTGGGCGTGCAGGAAGGCGTGGAAATTTCGCACGTGGCCGACCTGCCGGGGCGGACGGGGCTGGGCACGTCGTCGTCCTTCACGGTGGGCCTGCTGAACGCCCTGCACATCTGGCGCGGCGAACGGGTCACGGCCGAGGATCTGGCCCGGGAGGCGATCCATGTGGAGCGGGTGCGCGTGGGCGATACCGGTGGCCATCAAGATCAGTATGTTGCGGCCTATGGCGGTTTCCTGCGCCTGGATTTTTCGGCCGGACCACGGACCGCGGTCCGCCGCCTGGCGCTCCCGGCTGCCCGGTTGCTGGAGTTGGAGCAATGCCTGATGCTCTTTTACACGGGGATTGAGCAGTCGGCCGAGGGCATCCTGACGAGCCAGCGGCAGCGCACCGGCGAGAACCTGCCCTATCTGAAGCAGATGCGGGACATGGTGGACGAGGCGGAGCGCATTCTGATCGACGGGCAGGATGTGGCCCTCTTCGGGCAGCTGTTGCACCACACGTGGGAACTGAAAAAGAAATTGGCCGCGGGCATCAGCAATACCGCGGTGGACCTGGCGTATGCCACCGCCCGGAAGCACGGCGCCCTGGGCGGCAAGCTGCTCGGCGCCGGCGGGCGGGGGTTCCTGCTGCTCTTCGCCCCGGCGGAGCGGCACGCCGGCCTCCGCAAGGCCCTGCCGGAATTGCAGAACGTGCCCTTCCGCTTCAGTAGCTGTGGCAGCGAGATCATCTTCCGTTAGGCCCGCCGTATGGACGCACGCAAGCCCAAGATCGCGCTGTGCTTTCGCTACGGTCCCGCCGAGCACGCCGAGCTGTTCCACGCCATCCCGCAGATCGTCGAGGCCTTGGCCCAGCAGGCCGAGGTCCATTATTACGGGTTGCGCACCAGCAAGCCGCTGCCGCCGGCGATCGCGCGGCACGCGGTGGTGCATCAGCTGCCTTTTCATGTGCAGCGCACGAACGGGCGCGACAAGCTCTGGAAGACCTTGCTGTGGGTGGCCCTGTTGCCGGGGGTGGCCCTGCATTGCCGGCTGACCGGTGTGCGGGTCGTTTATATCGATGAAACCGTGCCCCTGACCGCGCTGTTGGCCCGGATGTTTTTTGGACCCCGCGTGGCCTTCTCGGTCGTGGATTTCTTTCCGGAGATTTACTGGGGCGACAAGCCGGCGCTGCGCCCGCTGATCCGGTTGATCCGGGCACTGGATTTTGCAGCTTGGCGGCGCCTGCCCGTGCTGTTCACCCGCGCACAGGCCACGAAGAAATTCCTGGTTGAGCATGGCGTGGCGCCGGAGCGGGTGTATCCGGTGTACGACCCGTGCGATTTTGAGGTCTATCACCCCGAAGACCGGGTGGCCGCCCGGCGCCGTTTCGGCTACGGTCCCGACGATATCGTGCTGGTCCATCACGGCATCCTGCACCCCAACAAGGGCAATGACCGCATCCTGCGCGTCATGGCGCGCGCCCGGCAGGAGGTGCCCACGCTGCGCTATCTTCTGGTTGGCGACGGTCCGGAGCGCCGGCCCCTGGAAGCGTTGACCCAGGAGCTGGGTTTGTCCGACAGGGTCCAGTTCACCGGCTGGCTGCCGCGGATGCAGGATGTCAACACCGCGCTCAATGCCGGCGATATCGGCATGGTGATGCGCACCGGCCTGCAGACGGACGATTTCCACATGACCGGCGCCTTGGTGCATAACATGGCCGTGGGGCTGCCGATCCTGACGGCCCGGCTGGGTGGCGTGGCCGAGATCATCCAGGAAAACGACGCCGGCCTGCTGTTCGATCCGGAAGATGCCGACGCCTTTCACGCCCAGCTCGTGCGCTTGGCGCGCGAGCCCGACTTGCGGCAACGGCTGGGCCTTCGCGCCCTGGACTTGGCGCGGAAACATTTCGACATCGCCGCGGTTACCCGCAATACGGTCGAGCCCCTGCTGCGGCTGGCCAACAGCAGCGGCTCTTGATGGCCAGGGACAAGAGCAGCAAGAAGCGATAAAAGGATTTTTTATGAACCCGTTGCCGGAAGTCAGTTTGCTCATCCCGACGTATAACAACGCCGAGACCGTTCGGGCGGCGATCCGTTCGTGCGTGCAGCAGACCTATACCGACCTGGAAATTTTGATCTATGATGAAGTCAGCCAGGACGGCACGCGGGATATCATCCACGCGGCTGCCAAGGAAGACAGCCGGATCCGGGTCCTCACGGGCGACACCAACTCCGGGCCGGTGCGCGCCTGGCATCGCCTGCTGAAAGAAGCGCGGGGCCGCTATTGCACCTTTGTCTGGTCCGATGACATGCTGTTGCCGCGCTATGTCGAGACCTTGAAGGCCGTGCTGGATGCGAACCCGCGGCAGCTGCTGGCCGGCTGCGGTGCGTATGGCGAATCGATGCCCCCGCCCGGCGCTGCCGATCCTTGCGCCGCGCAGCCCGACCGTCAACAGGGGTACCCTTATCCGGACATCCGGCTGAAAGGCGATGAATATGCCTTGGGGATTTTGACCGGCGTCTTCCCCCTCACCCAGATTTGCAGCCTGTTCCTCACGGAGTCGGCCCGGGAGGTTTTCGAGCATTACATCCAGATCGAAAACCCCTACGGCTTCGACTTCACCCGCCGGGCCTATGGCAATGACGTGTCCTTCCTCAGCGAACTGGCCCTGCGCAGCGGCGAGGTGTTGCTCACGGGCGAGCCGTTGGTAGTGTTGCGGACCTCGCCGCGCAGCATGACGATCGTGGCCATGGCCTCGCACCGCTTCGATTTCTGGCTGCAATACGTGTGGGCCACCACCCAGGCCTGGCAGCGTTGCCGGCCCCTCAGCCCGCGGATGGATATTCTGATCAGGGTCGCCACCGACCGGTTGCACCTCATCGACACGCTGGCCGCCCTCGCCGGCAGACGTTGGCCGCGCTATGGCAACCCCTGGCGCATCTTGCGCGCCCTGCTCTTTTTGGTGCGCCATGACCATCGGCTCAACCGCCAGGTGACGCCGGAGCATCTGATCCGTTGGCTGGCCCGGCAAACTGCTTAAACGCCGTTAATTTTCATTTACAGGGTCGGCTCTGCCATGAAATAATAACCGTCTTTAGCGAGTGTATTCATATGAAAATGCGCGAAAATTGCAGGGTATGCGGCGGCGCTTTTGACTTCGTGATGTCGTTGGGCGATCACTACGTATCGGACTTCGTGACGCCGGATGACCACGAAGGGACCCGGGCACCGTTGGAGCTGGTGCTGTGCCAGGACTGCCAGCTGGTGCAACTGAAGCACACCGTCCCCCCGGAGCAGATGTACCGCAACTATTGGTACCGTTCAGGAACCAACCGCACCATGACGGAAGCCTTGGCCGATATCGCCAACAAGGCCGAGGTGCTGATGCATCTTACGCACGGGGATGCCGTGCTGGACATCGGTTGCAACGATGGCACCCTGCTGGCGGCCTACAAAACTGCCGGCATCATGAAGATCGGCTTCGACCCCGCACAGAACCTGCTGCCCTTCTCGCAAAAGGTGGCCGACAAGGTGTTGCCGACCTTTTTCAATGCCGCCACTTTCGCGGCGGAACCCGCGGTGAGCAAGCTGCGCCCGAAGGTCATCACCAGCATCGCCATGTTTTACGATCTGGAAGAGCCCAACCAGTTCGTCGCCGACATCAAGTCGGTCATGCATCCGGAAGGCCTGTGGATCATCCAGATGAGCTACCTCCCGCTCATGATCCGCCAGAACGCCTTCGACAACATCTGCCACGAACACTTGGAATACTATTCCCTGCATTCGCTGGAGCAGCTCCTCCAGCGCCACGATTTCGAGGTCGTGGATGTCGAACTCAACGATGTGAACGGCGGCAGCTTCCGGGTCTATATCCGGAACCGGGCGGCCGGCGAGCAGTTTTTCGGCGATGAAACCTTCCGCCGTCTGGCGGCCGAAAGGGTGGGGGCCATGCGGCGGCAGGAGCTGTCGATGGGACTGCGGACCAAGGAAGCCTATCAGGAATTCGCGATGTGGACGGAGCGCATCAAACAGGACCTGACCCAGTTCATCGGGGACGCCGTCAAGCGGGGCAAGAAGGTCTGGGTTTATGGCGCCTCCACCAAGGGCAACACCCTGTTGCAGTACTGCGGTCTGGACCACACCCTGATCACCGCCGCCGTCGAGCGCAACAGCAGCAAGTGGGGCCGCGTCACCGTCGGCACCCGCATCCCGATTGTTTCGGAAGAGGAAGGCCGGCGTGCGCGGCCGGATTACATGCTCATCCTGCCGTGGCATTTCCTGGAGGAGTTCATGCAGCGCGAGAAACCCTATCTGGCCAGCGGTGGGCGGTTCATCATCCCGATGCCCCATTTTGCCCTGATATGAGACTGCCTCCCTTTATCCGCCGCATGACGCCACCGGCGCTCTATTTGCGGGCCGTGGCGTTCCACGATTACTGGCACGGCGAGCCGGAATTGCGCCTGTTGCGGCATCTGGTGGATCCGGCGCGGCCCGTGGCGGACGTGGGGGCCAACTACGGGGTGTATGCGTATTTTCTAGCCCGGATCGCACCACAGGTTTACGCCTTTGAGCCGCATCCGGACATGGCGGCATTCATCCGCCGATCGGCTTCATCCAAGGTCCGTTTGTTCGAGTGTGCGCTTTCGGACGCTGTGGGCACGGCGGAACTGCATGTGCCCGTGGAGCAACAGCAGGAGGTCCCTGGCATGGGCTCTCTGCGCGCCGATTTTCAAACCGCGGCGATGCGCTGCTTCAAGGTGAAAACCGACACCTTGGATCGCTTGGCGCTCGGGCCCATCGGCTTCATGAAGATCGATGTGGAGGGGCACGAAATGGCGGTGCTCCGCGGCGCCCAGGCCACGCTCCTGGCCCACCGGCCCCGGTTGCTGGTGGAAATGGAACGGCGCCATCATAAAGATGCGCTGACCGCGGGCTTTGAATGGCTGCAGGCCTTGGGTTATCAGGGCTGGTTCTATTTTGCCGGCCGCCGGTGCGCTTTGGCCGCTTTCGATCTGGAGCGCCATCAGCCGCCCGCCTCCGCTGCGACCCCCCAAGGCGGCTATGTGCAGAATTTTGTTTTCATTCACGCACAGGATTCGGTCACTCTGCCTGCTGTCCTGAGCTGACCTTCTGCCCGGTCCGGATGGCGATGGATATTTTGCGCGTTTAAGCCGCGTCTGCTGCCAAGGCCTTGACCCGTGCCCTCCTGCCATCCTGTCCCCGCCGTATTATGTTCGGCGGGGAAGGCGGGTGCTGAGGAGCGCGTCGAAGCCATAGGCGGCCAGAATGGCCAACGCGATCTGGAACACATGCAGAAACTTGACCGGGACGCGGATGTTATTCACGATCGGCAATTGATAGAACAGCGCGTAGAGCGGAAAGAATTTTCCCATCGCCAACAGCAGGGCAAGCAGTGCTGTAACCGCCCAGAAAAGAATGGCCATCCTCCGCTGGCGCGCTTCCTCCGGTCCCGCGAGCCCAGCCTCGGCCAATCCCCCGGGTTCATACGCCAGCTTGCGCATGGCGATGAAGACCGCCAGCAGCGCGAAAACGATCGGGATGATGCCGAGATAGGCATCGTCCAGCTTGAAATTCATCAGGCCCTGCCCGGACTGCTCCCAGCCCGCCGAGCGGCCCAGGCGCCCCCAATAAGGTCCTTCCGGTTCGCTGCTGCGCCAGCCGAAGAAGCCAGGCGCCGCAAAGCCAAAGGTCTCTTCCGGCGGCTGGCTCCATTGCGTGGTGAACTCCCATTTCGCCTGGGGGCTTTCTCCCGCACCGAAGGTCACCCCCTTGGTTTGGGAAGAGTACAAGCCAAGCGAGCCCGGCAGTCCCACCAGCAGGACAACCGCCGCCACCGGGAGCAACAGCTTGAGCATCAGGCGCCAGTGCCATTGGTACTTCTGCACGATGGCAAAAACGGTGTAACAAGCCCAAAACATCCCGATGAACATGGCGACATCCGGCTGTTCCAACAGGGCTATCCCCATGGCCCCGCCGGCGAGCAGCGCCCAACTCCTTTGCTGGGTGCTGACGGCTTTATCGAGGGCGAACAGCGCCATGGCCATGAACGCCAGGACCGCAAATTTCCCGGTATGTCCCCCGTAGACCAGGCAAAAATCCGTTCCCACCCAAAAAGCAGCCAAGACACCCAAGGCAATGCTTGGCGTCCGCAAGCCACGGCGGACCAGGAAGAGGATCAAGAAAGCCGAGGCCACGACCAGATCAATGTAGTGCATCCAGTTCATGTAGAAATTCAGTGGAAGCAGCCAGAGCCAGAACAGGGTCCAGTTGGCGGGCAGGCTTCCTCCAGAGCCGAGCAGCGGCCATTCGCTCCAGGCCCCGACCACGCCGTGGGGTAATATATGTTTCACGGATGCTTCATTGCCGATGCCGTTGTCGGTCGAAAACAAGATGGCCCCGGCCTGCATGACAGGGGCGAACAGCAGGAGGCCCAAGGCACCTGCGAGCAACAGAAGCCCCGCTACACGCTGAAATGTATTTGTCATATCTTTGGGCAGCACAGGGGGCCGGGCTGCGGTGGGTTTACGGCTCAGGGTGGCGGTGCAGGCCTGTGGTAAGTTGCGGGCACTGCACAGGCGCGGGCGGCTTTGGTTTATTATCGAAGCCTACCATCTCGCTGACGATGTAGTTGGGGCGTCCTTTGATCTCGCGGTGAATGCGCCCCACATAAATGCCAAGGATGCCGAGGGAAAGCAGGATGAAGCCGCCGAGGAACAGCGTGATCACCATGGGCGCCGACCACTCCGGCAGATGCGCCCCCATCAGCTGTCGAATCATGATCACCAAGAGATAGGTGAACGTGCCGAGGGAGACGAAGATGCCCATGAACAGCGCAAAATAGAGCGGCATGGAGGAGAACACCGTCAAGCCACGGATGAACTCCTGATACGGTTGCAGGGAGCGCCATAACGAGAAGTGAGTCTGGCCTGCATAACGGGGCTCCCGTTCATAGAAGACGTAGGTCTGGTTGAAGCCGACCCACGCCACCAAGCCGCGCATAAAGGGATCGAATTCAGGCAGGGCCAGGATGGCGTCCAGCGCGCGGCGGGCAATCAGTTTGAAATCGCCGGTGTTCGCGGGAATATAAATATCGGCGGCTGAATTAATAGTTTTGTACGCCAGCTGGGTGATCAACATCTTCACCCGGCTTTCCCCGTGGCGGGCGGTGCGCGTGGTGTGAACGATGTCGGCGCCCGTGTTCCATTTCTCAATCAAGGCCGGAATGAGCTCGGGTGGGTCTTGCAGATCCGAATCCAAATAGACGACCGCATCGCCGCTCGCGCTGCGCATGCCGGCGAGAACGCAGGGGGTAACCCCGAAACGGCGCGAGATGTTGATGATCTTGATGTTGGGATCGAGCTCGCGATGCTTGTAGAGCAGCGCCAAGGAGTCGTCCGTCGAGGCATCGTTAACAAAAATGAGCTCGTAGCGCATGCCCAGCTTGGTGAAAACCGCCTGTAAACGGCGGATCAACTCGGGGATCACCAAGGCTTCATTCCGGAAGGAGAGGACTACGGATATCAAGGGGTTGGCAGGCATGATGGGTATCTTTCTTGTATCAATTCGTGCTGGAGGGCTGGCTGCGCCAGGGAAAAATCTCTAATCGTCTTGCATAAAGCATGTTGCCTGTCCAAGCGAAAAAACGTCCCGACATAATCCCGTGCCCGGGGGCCTTTTCCATCTGTTTAAGGCATCATATGCCTGTTAATCCTGCGCAAAAAAGCGGGGAACCGATAGCATATTGACAGCTCGATGCCAAACGAAATCCACTATTCCCAGACACGGAAGTAAGGGTCCGCCGCCGGGCCGAAGGCCGCGATCAACCGCCGCTCATGGTTGATATGCGACCAGAGGTCGGGATAACTTTCTTTCCAGCGATACAATCTATAGCTGGGGCCATCCATCCACGAAAAAGGGGGCCCGATGATGTTGGATTGGACCGTGGTCTCTGCGTGCACAAATTCGATATACAGGAGATCCTTGGCCTTCATTTCCGAACGCAGGTTCAGATCCCAAGGTGCGTGATAGAATTCGGGCATCAAGGCCCCGCTGATCCATGCAAAAGGCGTAGTCCTGCCCCCCAGCCAATACTGCATGCCTTCGAACGGCACAACCACGATGCGCTTGTGCAGCAGGTGCTGCGCGCGCAGGAAATCCGACAACTCCACCAAGGCCCGATGCTCGGGTATGTCCGGGAGAAAAATCGCGCCTTTATCCGTCATGGCCTTGAGCGGAGCCAGACGTGCCGCGCGCTGTTCCACCGCATAGACCGCCAGCCCGGCCATGGTTATGGCCAAAAGCAGGACGCCCAAGAAATGCCCCCGGAACCTCGTGACCCAGGCCAGTGTTGGCCGTATCCGCACCACCCTCAGCACCAGATAGGGGGCCACAAAACAGAGCACAGGCAGCAAAAAGCTGAAGGTATTGGTATCGGAGCGCGCCATGAAGCTCCGGAATTGGACGGCGCTCCCGGCCAGGCAGAGCAAGGCCAAGGTGCCTGTCCGTCCGGACCATATGCGCCAGGTTCGCTTCCGTCCGGTGGCCCACCTCAGCGCCCACCAGCCCACCAGACTGACCAGCAGCAACAAGGAGGGCACCACATTGGTCAGCAGCATGCTTCCGAGAAAATTGATCGTTTCATGGAGGAAAGCCGGGTCCTTGGAACCCATGCCCCAGATGGTGGCCGTACGGTTGAGCGCTTCGGCGTGATCCCATTGGACCCGGCTCGCGGTCAGCGCCACGCGCGTGGTTTCGATGGCGATCAGAAGCGCCCCGCAAACCAGGAAACCGGTTGCAGCGCGTCCCAAAACGGTCCTTTTTCTTGCGGCCGCGCCGCTTGCTGGTTCATGGGTGAGCTTGAAGCCGATCAAGAGGCCGAGGCCGCACAGCAATGAAAAAAGCGCAGCGTGATAACAGACTGCGCTGCCAGAGGGCAGGATTTGCAGCAGAAAATTACCGGCTGTCCCGTAGTTGATGAAGCCTTGTTTCAGATAAAACCATCCAGATTGGGCCGCCACCCAACCGTAACCAGCGAAAGCGATAGATAGCGCGATACCCGCGAGCAGTGCGGTGTGTTTCGCGAAAGACCTGTCGCCCAGACAACGAATACACAGGAAGGCGAAAATGGCAGCCACGCCGAGAATCCGCTCGTGTTTGATCAGCAGGCACAAGCCTGCCAGCACGCCCGCCAGCGCCATATCTTTCGCGCGCGGGCTGCTTTGCCGCAAGATGCCAGCCACGACATAGACAAACCAGGCAAACATGGGCACGCCCACATACACGAGCCCCATCGAGACGATGTTTTCTCCGCCTACACTGGTCACTATAAAGGCGGCGAGGTACGCCGCGGCAGCTATCAGGGCCGCATGCCATTTCTTGTGGATGAGACGGGCCAGGCGATAGTTGGCCAAAATCATCAGCAAGGCGATGAGGGCCGAGAGGGCTGATACGGCGCTGTAGGATTTAGGGAACAGCCGCATCACTCCGCCATAGAGCCAGAAGGTCAGCGGCGGATAAGCGGCCTGGAAATCCTTATAAAGAAGATCGCCGTTGGCCCACCGCTCGCAGGCATGGAGCAGGGCCGGGTAGTCATAGAATGGATTTTCTACAATCCGCCAGGTCAGCAGCACGCTCACGCCCCAGACGAAAAGGATAAACAGGACGGGGGCGTGCGGCCAGGAGCGGCGGCCTTGCGGTGCACCTTGGCCACGCCGCCATATGTTCAGCGCATTTTGCATAACCACTTCGTGCGACAAGCGTGCTAACAAAGCTTCGGGACGATCAGACCCTGGGTGCCGGCCTGCTCCGACCCGCCGAAGCAGGCCGGCCATTGAAAGGACACGAGGCCACCAGATCGAGCTGCAGCATCATCGTGGCCAGTATGGGAGAAGCGGCTGGCTGCACTCCCGCGCCTTACACCGCGCGAACTTCGCGGATGACCTTACAAATGGCCGTGATATCTGCGGGTTCAAGCGATTGATTGTTCGGGAGGAAAAAGCCACAGGCGTGGAGCCGGTCTGCGACGGGCGCCGAGAAAGCGCCGTAACGGTCGCTCCAGAAAGGATGGCGGCCCAGGTTCCCGGCGGTGAAGATGCGCGTGTCGATCTTATGCTGGTCCAGTGCCGTGACGAAGGCGCGGCGCTCCGCGGTGGAACGCGCCACGGCGCAAAAAGAGATGCTGCTGATCGTATCGCCCGGGAGGCCGGGGGCGAAATCTACGAGCCCTTGCAGCAACTGCTGGTACTGCTTGTGGTTGGCGATGCGGCGCCGGATGGTGTCGTCCAGCTTCCGCAGCTGGATCAGCCCGAGCTTGGCGTTGATGTCTGTCGGCCGCAGATTGTAGCCGGGGATGACGAAGGTGAAAGGCGCGCGGAAGGCATCGACCTTATGCAGCTCCATGTAGCGCGCCGCTTCCTGGGGCGGCAGGTCTTTGAGCCAGCCGTGGCTGCGGGCCATGAGCAGATGGAAATACAGCTGCTCGTCGTTGGTGCAGACGATGCCGCCCTCCACCGTGGACATATGGTGGCCGTAGTAGAACGAAAAAGAAGACATGGCGCCGAAGGTCCCGACCAGCCGGCCTTGATGACGCGCGCCGTGGCTGGCGCAGCAGTCCTCCAAAATCTGGAACCCGTATTTTTTCTGCAGTTCCAGGATGCTCGTCATATCGCAAGGCACGCCGAGCACATGCACAAGGATGATGGCTTCCGGACGCTCGCGCTTCACGAGCTCCTCCAGCCGCTGGGGATCCATGCCAAAGGTGCGGATATCCGATTCGCACATGGTCGGCTGCCAGCCGAGCTGTACGGCGGGCATAAGGGTCGTGGCCCAACCCGTGGCAGGCACCAGGATGCTCTTTGAGGAAACTGTCCGGGAGCTTTCGAGGGCGGCATACATCAGCAGGTTGGCGGAAGAGCCCGAGTTGCACATCACGGCGTATTTTACGCCCAGCCAACCCGCCCAAGCCGCTTCAAACTCCTTCGTAACGTCTGCCATGGTCAGACGAGGATAGGCTCGCATCCAGCCAATCAACTCCTCAAGGTCGGCGTTACTGATGGTGTCTACAGCCAAATCATACTGTTGGCTATGAAAAGCGTTCTCAGGCATGCCCATTTCCTTCTAGTGCGCCCAAATGCGGCGGCAGTCTAGGGGGGCCATGATTGATTGTCAAGTTGAGTAGAAGGTTGAGGCGAAGGCTGGGTCAGGCACCCAGTTCGCACGCACGCTGCGCAATGGTCTTGGCCGCCAAACCCGCCTTGTCCAGCCGGAAGTCCCGCTCCCCGACTTCAAAGCAGTATTCTGCCGGGAGGCCCAAACCATGGTGGCGCGCCGCTATACCGAGTGGGGCCAAGATGTCGCGTATCAAAGCGTCCAAGCCACCCTTCCCCACGAAGCCTTCTTCCAGGGAGAGGATCAACGGGTACTGCGCTAACATGAGGCCCAGAGCAGCGCGGTCACAGGGCTGCAAGGTGAAAACATCCAGAACGCCCACGGTCTTGCCTTG